>CAZKBM010000026.1:0-34660 GCA_964550985.1 uncultured Oscillospiraceae bacterium | reverse complement strand
CAGAAACAGCGAATGACTGCGTTGTCGTCAATCGCAATACATACAGTATTGCTCATTCCTCCGCCTTGTCCTGCACTGTTTCTGCCTGCGTTCGCTATATCTATGTTTTGTTAATCTGCCCTAAAAAGCGATATTCCGCCAGGCGTGGCCCTGCATACGGTTTTGTATTCCCCCCCGGCGGCAGAGGTTTTCGGCCGCTTTTTGGGCGTTTTGCAAAACGGCCTCTTCGCTTGGCAGGGTGGTAAACACCCCGTTTTCCAACAGGAAGCGCCCGTCCACCGCAACGCTTTCAATATTTTGCATACTGGAGGAATAAACCAGCGTGGAGACGGGGTTATGCAGGGGGATGGCCTTGGGGTTTTTGTAGGGGTTAAACACAAAAAAGTCGGCTTTTTTTCCAATTTCCAAAGAGCCCACCTCCTTTTCCAGCCCCAGGGCGCGGGCGCCGTCTATGGTGGCCATCTCCAGCACCTTTTCCGCCGTGATGCAGGTGGGGTCCAGCGTGTGTACCTTTTGCAAAAGGGCGGTGGTTTTCAGCAGTTCCAGCATGTCCTGCCCGTTGTTGCTGGCCGCGCCGTCCACCCCAAGGCCCACCGTAAGCCCCGCCAGTAAAAATTTGGGAATGGGCGCAACGCCCGAGGAGAGGTACATGTTGCTTACCGGGTTGTGTGAGATTTTTAAATCGTAATACTGGCTGCGGCGTATGTCCTTATCGCTCAGGTACACGCAGTGTACCATCAGCACATTGGGGCCCAATATCCCCATCTTGGCAAGGCAGTCGGTTCCGGCGCAGCCGTGCAATAATTCGGTCGATTTCCGGTCAAACGGCGTCTCGGAAACATGCACCGTAAGCCCCGCGCCATAGTAGTTCACCACCTCCCACAGCATCCGCAGGTTTGTTTCTGAGTTGGACCAAAGCGCCGCGGGCGCGGCCCAAACCCGTATGCGGCCCTCTTCGCTGCCATGGTACTCGTCAAACAGGCGCACCAGGTCGTTTTCAATCTGCCCTGGGGTTTGGGTAATGGCCTTGCACACCCCAAATTCCAGCCCGGTATCCATGCAGCCGCGGGCAAAAATGCCACGGATACCCAGTTCTTTAAAAGCTTTCAATACGCCGTCTGAAAGGCCGTGGCTGGCGTGGGGGTACATGTAGTCCAGCTGGGTGGTCATGCCGCTGCGTATCCCCTCCATGCAGCCCAGCATAGCCCCGTAATAGCAATCCTCCTCGCTCAGGTGCTGTGCGGCGGGGAAGGTCATGCCCGCTAGCCAGTCCTTAAGCGCCATATCGTCGCCCAGGCCCTTTAACAGCGCCTGAAACAGGTGGTTGTGCGTGTTGATAAAGCCGGGGAAGAGGACTTTGCCCGTGCAGTCCACCTCTTTTTTGGGCTTTGGGTGGCGCGCGCAAATCTCTTCTGTCTCGCCCATGTCGGCAATGCGTCCATTTTCCACCGCCATGGCCCCGTTCCAAAGAATTTCACGTTCGGGGTTCACCGTTACAATCACCGCGTTTTTCAGTAAAAGCTCCATCAGCGCTCCTTTTCGTCATATAGGGTACAGGCTATTTCAGCAAGGCGCGCATGGCCCCGCCGTAGCACTCGGCCACCTTTTCCAGTTGTTCCAGCTCAATGTATTCATTTATGGTATGGGCCAAATTTTCGCGCGAGGGGCCAATACCAAGAGTTCGTATTCCCGCCTCGCCCGCGTAGTGGCTGCCGTTTGTGCAGAAGTTGTACTGGGTAATTTCGGGGCTAAAGCCCATGGTGCAAAGCTCGCTGTATACGTCCTGCACAAAGGTGTCGTCCTTGCTATATAGCCAGCCGGGGAAAAAGCGCTCGCCGCTGATGTTATTGCCGGTATAGCATTTTTCTTCCCCCACCGCGTAGGAGACCTTGGCCTTAAGCTGCGGGTCCTCTTTCATCATCCGCTGCAAAAGCTGCTGCAGGGGGGCCAACACCCCCTCTTTTGTCTCGCCCGTTAAAAGCCTGCGGTCGTAGGTGGCGCGGCAGTAGCTGGGTACCACCGAAGCGCCGGGGTAGGGCTCGCTTTTAATGTCGGTCAGCTCTAAAATCCCGTCGCCCAGGGTGTCGTGGTGGGTGGGAACCAATTTTTGAATCTCCTCGATGATATGGCACATCTTGTAAACGGCATTCACCCCTTTTTCCGGGTTTGCCGAGTGGGCGGGCACACCGTAGGTCTCCACTACAATTTCGGCCCGGCCGCGCTGCCCAATTTTTACGTTTAACTGCGAGGCCTCGCCAATCACAACATAGTCTGGCTTTACATAGGCGCTAATCTCGCGGGCGGCCACCCCCTCAAAGCACTCCTCATGTACCACGCCCGCCACGTAGATATCCCCGGCAAAACCTCCCTTGCAGTCCTCGTAAAACCAGGCGGCGGCGGCCAGCATGGCCGAAAGCGCCCCCTTCATGTCCGAGGTGCCCCGGCCGTACATCTTGCCGTCAGTAACCTCGGCGCCAAAGGGGTCGTGCTCCCAGGCGGCGGGGTCTGGCACAGGCACGGTGTCCATATGGCCGTCAAACAGCACCTTGGGGCCGGGGCGGCTGCCCTTTATGTGGCAGATGCAGTTACCGTACGGGTCCACATATACATCGCTAAAACCATTTGCCTTCGCAAAGGCTTCCATCTCGGCCGCCACCAGGTTTTCCTGCCCGCTGTAACTTTTGGCCCGTATCATTTTTTGGCAAAACCCAATGAGTTGTTTTTTTCGTTTCTCTGTCAGCATATCTCTATCCCCTTTACGCATTTATGCTTTCGATATAGCCGTAAAACGCCTGAGATTCCTTTTCCAGTTCCAAATCCCGCGCGGTTTTGGCCCCGGGGCTGGCCCGCAGCGCCCCCGTGGGGCAGATATCGGCGCAAAGGCCGCAGTTTCGGCAGAGGGTTCTGTCCACCTCCATTTCGGGGAACTGCAACACACGTGCCCCATAGCAGCAAACCTTTTCGCAGCGGTGGCAACTTACGCATTTTTTTCCGCCGTCCTCTTTAAAGGGGGTGAAGCAGAAATCCAAGGCGCAAACGCTTTCCCGCTGTGGGAAGTTTGGCAGCGCCGCGCGAAACACCTGCTCGATGCTGCTGTAGCCAAGCTCCTGCAATTTTGCCGAAAGGCTGTAGCACAGCTCGCTCACATAGTCAATGCCCTTTAAAATGGGGGCGGTACACACCCCAACGCCCATGGCCCCCGCCATCAAAAATTCAATGGCGTGCTCGGCGCAAAGGCAGCCGCCCGAGGCATACAGCCCCCGCAGTTCGGGGTGTTCCCTTGCAATTTCGGCGTTGATGCGCAGTGATATGGGGCGCAGCGCCCCGCCGGTAAGCCAGCCGTAGCCGTCCGCGCTCTGCATCACCGGTGCGGCCTTTTGGATGTCAATTTTCAAGGTGGGGCCAATCGAATCGATGGCGCAGAGGCCGTCGGCCCCATGTTGCAGGCATTTGCGGGCGGTGCCTGCGGTGTCGGGCCAGTTTCCGCTCAGCTTGCAAAGTACCGGAATGTTCACATGCTGCTTTGTGTAGTCCAGCATGGGCAGCAAAGTGTCCTCGGTGTAGGAAACCAGCTCTATCATGTGGGCCCCCGCCCTTTCGGCGTCGCACACAATGGCCTTGGCCTCGGCCAGGGTATGGCCCACGCTGGCTATTACGGTGGCGCCTGCGGCCACCGTCTCGGGTATCTCTTTTTCATACCACTGCTGGCGGTCGCTGTCGGCCCATTTTTCGCTGTTGATCAGGCTGTCGCCGCCAATGGGGCTCATATGGTGTACGGGGTTTATGGCTGCGCCCAGGCGTATGGTTTTTGTCACCACCGCTCCACAGCCCGCCCTGTGGCCGCGTATCATCCCCTCGCTGCCGTAGCAAAGCGGGCCAGAGGTGAGGATGAAGGGGCTTTGCAGTTTGTGGCCGCAGTATTCAATGCCAATGTCCGCGCCGCTCAGTTTTGTTTTATCAAGCATACTACCCTCCCCAAAAAAGTTTTCCGTTTGTTCTTTTCTATGTATCACTGTGCAAAGTTGCCGGTCTCGTTCTTTTTTAGCAAGGCGGCCAGGTTTTCATAAAAAATGGCCCGTATCAGCGCCTCACTATAGCCGCGCTTATAAAGTGCCTCTGCCAGTAGGTTCATCTCCTGCACCCCGCTAAGGCCGCCCGCGCCGGTGATATCTCCATCCCAGTCGCAGCCCAGGGCCAGGGTGCTTTCGCCGCCCAAGGCCAAAAAGTGTTCAAAATGGGCCAGTAGTTCCTCCATGGTGCCCTTCTTGCCCACAAATTCGGTAAATAGGTTGATGCCCACAATGCCGCCGCTTTGGGATATGGCCAAAAACTGCTCATCGGTGAGGTTGCGGCAATGGGGGTAAACGGCCCGGCTGCACGAATGGCTGGCCACCAGGGGCCGCTTTTGTAGCTGGGCCAGCTCGGCCAAATCCCAAAATCCGGGGTCGGATAGGTGGGAGACATCGAGCAGGATGCCGGTGGCATAGGCCTTTTGGGCAAAACGCCTCCCCTCGGGGGAAAGGCCCCGCCCGCTCTCTTCACGGCAGGAGCCCGAAAGGGCGTTCGCGTGGTTCCAGGTGATGTTTAAAAGCCGCACCCCCCAGCCGTACACCGTTTTCAGCCTCTCGCTGTCGCAGCCCAGCAGTTCGGCCCCCTCTATGGATAAAACGGTGTTTTCCATCTGGTTGGGCCAAAGGTTTTTGGCCTGTTTGTAAAGCTGCGCCTGCTGTTTTAATAGGGCAAAACACTCGTCCTCGGGCAAAGCGGCGCTATCGGTAAAAAGGGCAAACACCTGGCCCCAGGGCTCAAAGGCGCACAGGCGCTTAATGTCACATTGCCCGCTGTTTTGGTACAGGTTTTCGCCCGTTTCGGCGCAGCGGCTCAAGGTGTCGCAGTGGGCGTCAAAAAAGGGTAGGGGGTTCATAGCGCGCCTTTCCCGCCCGCGCGCAATTCCTGCGCGGCCTCATCTATGGCCACCACCAACTGCTCATAGCCGGTGCAGCGGCACAGGTTGCCTGATATCGCTTTTTGGATGTCTTCCCTCGTGGCGTTTGGGTTTTCATCCAAAAGCGCCTTGGCGCTCATGATAAAACCAGGGGTGCAAAAACCGCATTGCAGGGCATGGTTGCGCAATATGGCCTCCTGTATGGGGTCCAGTTTGCCATTATCGCCCACCCCCTCAATGGTTACCACCCGGCAACCCTCTACAGAGGCCGCCAGCACCAGGCAGGCCGTAACCGCCTTGCCGTCTAAAATAACCGTGCAAGCGCCACATTCGCCCACACTGCAGCCTTCTTTTGTGCCGGTCAGGTGCAAATCCTCGCGCAGCAAATCCAAAAGGCGGCGGTTTGGGGCGGTTTGCACCCGTACGGGCGCGCCGTTCAGGGTGAAGTTCAGTTCTATCTTCTCCATCATTCTGCCTCCCACTCCATGGCCCCGGCCAAAGCGTCATATACAACGGCGGCCACGGCGGGTTTTTTGTACTCGGTAGACCAGCGCACCCCTGTGCGGCGTATCATCTCCTCGGCCACTTCGGCCCCGGCCTGTTCAAATACTTCGGGGCTGGGCTTTTGGCCCAAAAGCAGCTTTTCGGCGCTGGTAACGCGGGTGGGGGCCGTAAAAATGCAGCCGGGGGCAATGCGCGCTTCGCATATTTCGCCGCTTGCACAGAGCCGCAGCGCGGCGGCCACGTTCAGCCGCGCAATTGCCAGCGCTTTGCGGCGGCCAAGCTTCACAAAACAGGTTTTCGTGTCCTCGGGCAGTTTTGGAAACCAAAAGCCGCTCACCAGTTCCCCAGGCTGTAAATCCAGTTCCCCTTTATCTTTATACAGGGCGCTTAGGGGCAGGCTGCGGCTGCCGCCGCAGCCGGTAATCTCGGCCTGGGCGTCGGCCAATATCAGGGCGGGCAGAGGGTCGGAGGCGGGGGAGGCGTTGCAGATGCTGCCCCCTATGGTGCCCCGGTTGCGTATTTGGGGCGAACCCACCGTGCCCGAGGCCACCCCAAGGCAGGGCAGGTATTTTTGAATTAAAGAAGACGTTTCTAAATCAGTGTGGGTGGCCAGCGCGCCGATGTATACGCGGGTCTCATCCTCCCTTATATAGCGCAGCTCTGCGGTAAGCTTTGTAATGTCCACAACGCGGTCCAGGTTTTTAAAGCGCGCGTCCTTTTCGTGCATCTGCACAAGCAAATCGGTTCCGCCCGCAATAATGCGCTGGGCAACCGTTTTTTCGGCCAAAGCCGCCGTGGCCTCGGCAAGGCTTTTTGGGCATAGGTAGTTAAACGAGTACATGGCTTGGTTCCTCCCTTACAGCTTTTTGCCCAGCAGCACCTGTTCCAGGGTGCAGGGGTTTTCGCGTATCCGCCTGCCGGTGGCGTTGTACACGGCGTTGGCAATGGCGGCGGCCACGGCCTCGGTGGCGGGCTCGCCCACGCTTTTTGCGCCGTAGGTGCCGGCGGGGTCGCCGCATTCAAAAATGTTCACCTGCATTTTGGGCATGTCCATGGCTGTGGGTAGGATGTAGGAATCGAAGTTGCGCTCTTTCACCCGGCCTTTTTTTACGGCAACTTCTTCCATAATGCCGTAGCCCTGGCCCATTACAATGCCGCCGTATACCTGGCCCGCTATCAGCGCGGGGTTTATAGCCGTGCCCACGTCGTGGCTGCTGGTCACCTCCGTCACATCCACATAGCCAGTGGTCATATCCACTTCCACTTCGGCCACAACGCAGGTGTAGGCGTAGGTGGGGGCCGCCCGGCCCTGGCCGGTGGCGTGGTCCTGGGGGCAGGGCTCTGGTATAAACCAGGCAAAATGGCTGGTGGGCAGCCCCGCCCAAAGCGCCGCGCCCGTAACGGCCGCCAGTTTCACCTGCACTTTTGGGTAGGCGCTCAGGTACACAAGGCCCTCTTTCAGGGTAAAATCATCGGGGCCAAGGGTATCATAACTTAGGCTGCCCTCTGCCAGCCCATAGGCTTTTTCTACATCTGCCAGCGGTATACTGTGCAGTTTGCAGGCGTCCTCCAGCAAGATGCGGCGCAGTTCCTCCCCGGCTTTGCGCACCGCCTGCGCACCCATCACCGTGCCGCGCGAGGCGGCCGTCATGCCGCAATCTGGGATGGAGAAGGTGTCTGTTCCGTAGAAGAAGATGCTCTCATAGGGTACGCCCAGGGCCTCGGCGGCAATTTGCGCGTAGGCCGTTTTTAGCCCCTGGCCGTTTTCGGCAAGGCCCGAATTGATGTTGATGGAGCCGTCCTCGTGGGCCATAATCATGCAGCCCGAAGCATCGGGAGATTCGGCCCCAAACCCGCAGCTGCGGTAACAGATGGCAAGCCCGATACCCCGGCGTTTTTTGCGGGCGGCCTGGTTTTGGTACTCGCTGTGTTTTCGCCCGTAATCGGTTTGCCCTAAGGTGTAATCCAGCATCTCCTCCAAAATCACGTCATCCACCCTTGCGCCGGTGATGGTGTGCGAGCCGTTTTTTAAACAGTTGCGCCGCCGCAGGCAAACGGCGTCCATCCCAAGTGCTTCGGCCAGCTCATCCATCAGTTGCTCCTGCGCAAAAATCAGCGCGGGGGAGCTGTAACCCCGCATGGCCCCCGAGTGGAGGTTGTTGGTAAAAACTCCAAAGGTATCGGTGGCCACGTTTTCAATTTCGTACGGCCCGGCCGAGTGTACGCTGGCCCGCCAGTTCATAAACTGGGTTTGGTTGTTGTACGCGCCGGAGTTATCTACAAGTTCCCCCCACAGGGCCGTAATGCGGCCATCTTTTTTGGCGCCCACCTTGTAGCGGATGCGGAAGGGGTGCCGCTTGGAGCTCTCCAAAAAGGAATCCTCACGGCTAAAAACCAGCTTGACGGGCTGTTCACACAGTTTGGCAAGATAGGCCGCCCGTGCGGCCACAAGGCCCATGCCCTCCTCCTTGCCGCCGAAGGAGCCGCCCAATGTCTCCTGTATCATCCGCACTTTATTCATAGGGGCTTTTAAAATATCGGCCACATAGCGGCGGGTAAAAAAGGGGTTCTGGCAGGAGGCATGCACCGTCATAATGCCGTCGTTGGGGTTTTGGTAGGCCACTACTGCCTCTGGCTCGATGTAGGAGTGCTCCACATATTGGGTGCGGTACTCCCGCTCCAAAATTACGTCGGCCTCGGCAAAGCCTTTGCCAATATCCCCCTTACGTATGGGGAAGTGAGATTCCTCGAAGATATTGCCGGGGTGCTCGGGGTGTATAATCGGCGCACCTTCGGCCAAAGCTTCTTCAATAGTGTAAACGCCGGGCAGTTCTTCATATTCGGCCTCAATCAGCGCCAGGGCCTCTTCCAGCGCCTCGGGGCTTTCGGCGCAGGCCATGGCCACGCAGTCTCCGGCGTAGCGCACCACATCGGTCAGGTACATATAGCCCGCCCAGCTCTTTTTTTGGGGCAGGTCAAAGCAGCTTACCGCGGCCTTTACACCCGGCACGGCCAGCGCCTTTTCGGTGTGTACCGCCAGTACGCGGGCGCTGCTGCGCCCGCTACGCAGCACCCCGGCGTATAACATACCATCCATATAGATATCTGCGGCATAGCGGGCTCTGCCCGTCACTTTTTCATAGCCGTCCATCCGGGGCAGGGTGCGGCCCAGTACGTCATATTGGCTTTTTTTACCGCCAAACAGAGGCATATCTTTTAGTCCTCCATCTTCCAAAATTTTTGTGTGGCCGCCCGCAGCCGGGCCTTGGCCTGTTTTGCGTCCAGGCTCAGCAGTTTTCCCTCCCGCTTTAGCCAGCGGCCGGCGGCCATCACATGGCTTACATTCTGTGGGTTACAAAACAACACCAGTTGGTCGTATACATTGTGTTCGTTTATAGGGGTGGGGGTGTCTAAATCAATGGCAATCAAATCGGCAGCGTTGCCCTTTATAAGGGCCCCAAGGCCCTTTAGCCCCAAGGCGGCTGCGCCCATGCCCGTGGCCATATCGTAAACCGTTTTGGCGGGCATGGCCGTGGGGTCTTGCAGGTGCGCCTTGTGTATTAAAAAGGCCCCGCGCATCACCTCAAAAAAGTTGTTGATGTAGCCGTCGGTGCCAAGGCCCACCGTCATGCCCCGCTTTAGCATTTCGGGCAGGGGGGCCACCCCGCCGCCCACCTCGCAGTTCGAAAGGGGCATACTCACCGCCCGAACTTTATGACTTGCCAAAATGTCCAAATCCTCACCCTGCACCTGCACCACCTGCGAGGCCAGGGTGTTTTCATCCAAACAGCCCAGTTCTGCGTACACC
Source organism: uncultured Oscillospiraceae bacterium (assembly GCA_964550985.1). Lineage (GTDB taxonomy): Bacteria > Bacillota > Clostridia > Oscillospirales > Ruminococcaceae > JAAYCI01. The sequence goes on along the minus strand of CAZKBM010000026.1, from coordinate 25,403 downwards.
TGCACAGGGCTTTTGCCGTAGTGCTGCAGGCACCAATTTGGCTCATACACGCTTTCGCACAGGTGCATGTGCAAAAGGGCGCCGTTTTCCCCGGCCAGGGCTTTAGCGCGGCGAATATAGGCCTTGTCACAGGTAAAAAGGGTGTGGATGCTCATCATGCCATGGCTAAGGCCGGGGTTTTGGCGGCAGGCGCCTATAAAATCTACGTTTTCGGCAAGTCCCGCCTCGGCGGGTTCCTCGCCCGCCCGCTGGCAGGCCTCAAAGGAGAGTAGACCCCGCAGCCCTGCCTTTTCCACAATCTGCCTCTCTATCTCCAGCGCGCCGGGCAGTGCGCCGGGGCCCTCCAAAATATCGGCAAAGGCGGTTATGCCGCTGTCTATCATCTCGGCGCAGGCCCAGGCGGCAGTGGCGGCCACCAGCTCATGGTTTAGCCTGTCCTCCACGTAGGGCCACCAAAAATCCTCCAAAAAGCTGGAAAATTCCGTCACCATAGCCTCGGCGGTAATGCCGTGGGAGAGAAAGCCGTACATGTGGTTGTGGCCGTTTACAAACCCTGGGGCCAGCAGCCCGTTTTCCAGCGTCACAACCTCGTCGCTTTCGTAGCTTGCCAGGGTTTCATTTGGCCCCAATTCGGCAATGCGCCCGTTTTCTACCCTAAGCCCCCAGCCGTGCATAAGGCCGGTGGGCAGCAGCATTTCCGCCGCTTTTATCACAGTACCCATAGGTGTCGCCTCTTTCTTGTTTGGCCAAGCGTTTAATTGGTTTGCCCGCGCAAAAACCGCCCCTGTGGCGCGGCGCCGGTAAATATGCCGTTTTGCACCAGCCGCACCCCCCGCAGATAAACCGAGCGCACCTGTATGCCCACCTCCATCCCCTCATAGGGGGTGTAGTCGGCCCCGCTGGTTTGCCCGGCGGCCGTAATGCGCCTTTTTTTGCCCAGTTTTAAAATGGCAAGGTCGGCGTCGCTACCCAGTTGAATGCAGCCTTTTTGGGGGTAAAGGCCAAAGGCGCGGGCGGGGTTTTCGGATGTCAGTTCGGCTATTTTTTCAAGGCTAATGCCCTTTTTGGGGCCGTGGTGGTACATAAGGGCCAGGCGCTGCCCCACCGAGGGGATGCCGTTTGGCACCCTGCGATAATCCTCCAGGTGAGACCTTTTTTGGGCGGTGGTAAAGGCGCAGTGGTCGGTGGCCACGGTTTGGATATCCCCCGCCAAAAGCCCCATCCACATGGCGCGGTTATCGGCCGGGCTGCGCAGCGGGGGAGATAGGATGTATTTTGCGGCTTCGGCCGCGCTGCCAGCGTACAGGTGGCTGTCCAGCAAGAGATAGTGGGGGCAGGTTTCGGCCGTGACGGGCAGCCCCGCCGCCCTTGCCACCTGTACCGAGCCAAGCGCTTCGGCCGTGCTCAGGTGCACGATGTACACCTTTGCACCCGTCATGGCCGAAAAATGCAAGACCTTGGCAACGGCCTCTGCTTCCACAAAATTTGGGCGCGAAAGGGGGTGGTTTGCCATCCGTTTTGGGTTTAACTCCTCTTGCAAAAGTTCTAAAACCTCGCCATTTTCGCAGTGCACGCAAACCGTTGCGCCCAGTTTGGCCGCCGCGCGTAAAATGCAGTACAGTTCCCTGTCATTTACGCCAATGTCTTTTTGGTAGGCTGTATACACCTTAAAAGAGGGGAGGCCCTGCCGCACCATCTCGGCCATCTGCTTTTCGGTCTCGCCGTCCCAGTGGGATACCGTCATATGCAGGGCATAATCGCAGTAGGTTTTGCCCTCGGCTTTCTCTTTCCAAGTGTTTAATCCGCTTGCCAGTGGCGCGCCACCCTCGCACTCGGCAAAATCAATCACGGTGGTGGTGCCCCCCAGTATGGCCGCCCTGGTGCCGCTTGTAAAATCGTCCGCTGTGTAAAATTCACCCGCAGGCATGTCAAAATGGGTGTGGGCATCCACGCCGCCGGGCACGATATAACAGCCAGAGGCATCTTCGCTCTCCTCCTGTGGCAGGGGCTGCAGCCCCTCGCCAATGTCGGCAATCCGCCCATTAATCAAGCGCAGGCTGGCCTTTTTAACGCTGTTTTTTTGAACAATAAAACCGCCTTGTATCAGCATGGTATTACTCCGTTTTGCAATGGGTGGCCGTTTGGAGGGTAAAAAAGCAAGACGTTTGGCAACCTTTGTGAAAGGTTGCCAAACGTCTTAAAAAATCTGTTTTACAGCAAATGAGAGGTACGGCAAGGGACAACCATAAACCCAAACTTTATTTTTTGCAAACGAAAAACAGATAAGCAATAAACCGAAGGAAGTACAGTGGATTGTGAGTTATTCAATGTCATTATATTACTATATCAATTAAAAGGTGTCAAGCAAAAAGCTGGTTTTATACGGGATAATGGTGAACTTTGGCGCATTGCATAAAATGTATTTGCTTTTTTTGGATATAAAAAAGGGGGCTTGCGTCAGCCGGGTGAGGGGCGGGGTCAACTATTGAAAAAAACAATCCACTACCGGGTATGCCTAGTTTCTTTCTATACTGCATTGACAAGGCCCCGGCCTTTGCGTATGATAACCTACATTCGGGGCTTTTGGGTAAAGTGTTTGGTAAAACGTTTGGTAAAGTGCAGGGCGCAAAGGCCTTGCACCGCAAATGGCAGCTCTTTTACAGCAAGTAGCGGTTTTGGATGTATCTTTGAATACGAACGCCGCCTATCAGTTCCCAATAGAAGCTTGCACCGCAATGGTTTAAAAACCTGCAATAACACAACCGTGGGAGGAAATTGCTTTTGAAAAAATTACTTGCTGTGTCGCTTGCCGCCCTTATCACCTTGGGCCTTGCGGCCTGCGGCGGCGCTTCCAGTGCGGCGTCCGCCTCTTCGGCCCCGGCTGCGGCATCCGCTTCATCCGCCGCCTCACTGCCATCGTCTGGCGCTGCCGCCGGCAGTTCCGCCGTACCCGTAGAATCTGTTGGTGTAAAAAAGATATTTGTTACGCCCCAGTGGGTGCAAAGTGTAATCGATGGCGAACAGCCCCAGTCAGAAAAATATGTCATCATTGAAAGCTCCTGGGGGGAGCCGGGCGAAGAGTACCTGGCCGGCCACCTGCCCGGGGCCGTGCATATGAACACCGATACAATTGAATCCGAAGAGTACTGGAACATCCGCACTGCCGAGGAAATTGCGCAGGTGATGAAGGATTACGGCATCACAAAAGACACCACGGTCATCGCCTACGGCACGGGTTCGCCCGCCGCCCGCATCGCCTTTGTCTGTTTTTGGGCGGGTGTGGATGAGGTGCATGTGCTGGACGGCGGCCTGGACGCCTGGACGGCTGCGGGCCTTGCAACCGAAGCGGGCAATGTGGAGCCCACCCCAACCGATGAGGACTTTGGCGTAGAGATTCCCGCGCGGGCGGAGTACCTGCAATCGATGCCCGCGGAGGTACTAGAGGCGCAAAAAGACGAAAATTACCGCCTGGTCAGCATTCGCAGCTGGGAGGAGTTTATTGGCGAAACCAGCGGCTATGACTATATCGACCGCGCAGGGGAGCCTGCAGGCGCCGTTTGGGGCCACGATGAGGGTGATTACTATAACGACGACGGCACCATAAAAGATTTTGCCGAAATTGAGGCCATGCTGGCCGAGTGGGATGTGACGAAGGACAACACGGCTGCCTTTTACTGCGGCACAGGTTGGCGCGCCTGCGTTCCCTTCTTCATCTGCTACGAAAACGACTGGGAAAATGTAAAGATGTACGATGGCGGCTGGTATGCCTGGCAGATGGACGAAAGCCTGCCCGTGCAAACCGGAGACCCCCGCGAAGCCACTTAGATGAAACGGGCAATCTCCCTGATAGCAAGCCTTTTGCAGCTAGTTCTGCTGGCTGGGGCGGTGGCGCTGCCCATTTTGGAAAAAAAGTTCATGGGGTTTATGCGGTTTTTGGTAAACAAAAACCGCGTATGGAACGCCGCCCCCCTGGCCGCATGGCTGCCCTATCTGCTGGCCGGCCTTTTGGCGGCAGCGCTGGTTTGGGGCCTTGTGAAACTGTTTGGCCAAAAGGCCAACGGCCATAAACGGCCTTTGGCCCTGCTGGCGGCGTGCTGCCTTGTGGCGGCTGGGTTTGTGCTGTTTGCCTGTACGGCCTACACTCGTGCCTATTGGTTTATAAGCGCCATATTGGCGGTTATAGCGGCCCTGCAGTGGGTAAAGTGCCTGTGTGCAACAGGCCGCAGGTCCCCGGTAAATAAGTAAAAATATAAAACACCCCCATGCCCGCAGCAAGCTTACGGTGGGCATGGGGGTGTTTTTATAGGGTAAATGCCTTTAATTGCCCAAAGCCCAGTTTTGCAGGGTTTTAATTTTGTAAAGGCCGGGGCAGACGTAGTGTAGGTTGTAGAGTACGGGCTCATCATAGGTGGAGTAAAAAGTTTGCTCCATGCAGATGATAGGGCTTCCCACAGGGCGCTCAAAAATGGGGGCAAGCCATTCGGGCAGGGCCATGGGCAGGTACTCGTTTAAAGAGTGGGCCAAATCCTTGCCGCAAAACTCCTCAATTAGCACATGTACCTGCTCAAAATCCATGCTCTCCACATCGGCCCGCACAAGGTTTGCCGCCGCAATATGCCCCAGTGTAAGTATGGCGGGCTGGCCGTCTGCGCGGTAGAGAATGCGGTTGCGCAGCAGCTTATCCCCCTTTTTAACCTGCAAAAAATGGGCCTGGCGTTCGTCTGCGGGCAGGTAGGCCTGTTCCAGCAGGTCTAGGGCCACCTCATATCCGTCGCGCTGCAGGCAATCGGCAAAATAATAACTTCGGTTTTCAAAATTTATGGCACTTGGGTGTACATAATTGCCAGAGCCATGCTGCTTGGTAACATAACCCTCCAGCGCCAGCATCAGCAGCGCTTCGCGTAGGGTAACCAAACTGATGCCCAGGCGCTGGGCCAGTTTACTTTCGGCGGGCAGTTTGTTGTTTGGAAATTCCTCCGTTCGAAAAATTTCCAAAATCTTCCTCTTGATAGCTAGATAGGTGCTGTAGTTGGTTCTTGCCATGGGTTACCACCTTGCAAAAATTCTGTGGTTTTTTGTGCCTTTTGTGCCGCCGCTGTGGCCCCAGATGTGGCAAACAGCGCGTTTTGTCTATTAATTACCCATTATAAACAAATTGTAATAAAAAGCAAACGCCACTGGGGTGAAAGTGCGGCCCAGTGGCGTTTGCTTTTCCAGGTGTGGCACTTTGCAGGGCTGTTTTGCCTAAGCGCGCCCTGTGGCGTCAAGCACTCACATTTTGTTTTTTATAAATGTAATACGCTGCTGGCACTCATCAATCAGTGCCAATTCGTCCACTTTTGTAGATTTCCCCTCTTTTACCACAATTTCGCCATTTACCAGTACGGTGTTTACATCGTTGCCATTTGCATTGTAAACCAGGGCCGAATCGGCTTTGTGTACAGGGGCAATGTGGGGCTTTTTCCAGTCCACCAACACAAGGTCGGCCTTCCGCCCTGGGGCAATAACACCAAGGCTATTTTCCATACCCATAGCGCGCGCGCCGCCGTGTATGGCCATCTCCAGCACATCTTGCGGGTAAAGAATTTGCGGGTTAAGGCTGTGTATTTTGTGCAGGCAGGCGGTATATTTCAGGGTGCCCAGCATATCCTGGGCGTTGTTGCTGCCGGGGCCGTCGGTGGCAAGGGCAACGGATATACCCATTTTGCGCATTTCGGGCACGCGCGCAACGCCCGAGGCCAGGTACATATTGGCCACCGGGCAGTGCACCACCAGGCTGCCACGCGCCTTTACGGTCTCCAGTTCGCCATCGTTAAGCCAAACCGAGTGTACAAGCTGGGTGTTCTCATCCAAAAGCCCAAGGCTGTCAAACAGTTCTACATTGCGCATCCCGTCGTACATCTTGGCGGTTTTTTCCACCACATCCTCATCTTCCGAGGTGTGAATTTGATAGTTCATCCCAAGTTCACACGTAAGCTGCTTTGTGGCCTTAAACAACTCGGGCGAAACAGACCAGGAGTTGATGGGCCCGGCGCTGAGCTGCAGGCGCCCCCCGTCCTTGCCCGCCCAGGTTTCGTGCAGGCGGCGGATATCACCCAAAACCACCTCGTCTTTTTCTTTAAAAAGCTCGGTGTATTTGATGTTGGCAAAACAGCGGCAAAGGGTGCCCCGTATGCCCGAAGTCTCCATAGCCTCAAAAATCTTGTCGCCATTTTTTAGCGAGGTGTAGATGTAGTGCTGGTCAATTACACCGGTGGCCCCGGTTTTTAGGTTTTCCAGGCAGGCCAGCAGCCCAGCGCAGTAAAAATCCTCTTCGCTCATCAGGTTGGAGAAGGGCCAAATCTCCTCGCTCAGCCACTGGAAGAGGTGCTTGTCGTCGGCCAGGCCACGCATGAAAGTTTGAAACATGTGGCTGTGCGCGTTTACAAGGCCGGGCAGCAAAATTTTATCCTCCGCCTCCAAAATGGTATCGGCCTCTTTTTCTAAGGCCTCCATCCGGCGCTCATCCTGGCCCACCTCTTTTATGGTGTCGTCCTCCACCAGCACAAAACCGCTGCGTACAATGTCATAATTTTCGTTCATCGTCACGGTCCAGGGCTTTTTAATCAAGGTTTTCAATTTTGTTTTCCCCTTTTCTTCCGCCATCCGCCGGCTTAGGGCCGGTGGCAACTGTGCGATATAAACCGGTATGCTTATCTGCATACCTCTTGTGACCGTACTCAAAGCACAAGCCTGCTTTTTCTGCTGGGCTTGCGCCAGCGCCCCCTGTTTTAGAGGGCAGAAGGCACTAAGCGCCCTTGCTCTTTTTTAAGCTGTGGCCCAGTGCAACCAGTTCCAAACTGGCGGGCAGCTCGTAAAAACGCTTTCCAAGGGCATTCATAACGGCGTTGGCAATGGTGGGGGCCACCACGCTGGTGGCGGGCTCGCCAATGCCCTTGGCCCCGAAGGGGCCGTGCTTGCCGGGTATTTCCAGCACAATGGGGGTGGTTTTGGGCATGTCTAAAACCGTGGGTAAAAGGTAGCTGTCCAAGTTTCGGTTCTGCACCCGCCCATTCTTCATCTCCACCTCTTCCATCAGGGCGTAACCCAGCCCCATGCAAACCCCGCCGCGTATCTGGCCCTCCACCTCCTGCCTGTCAAAGGCGCGGCCCACATCGTGTACGGCAAAGTATTCGTCCACGCTCACCGCTCCCGTGCGGGTATCCACCGTAACTTCCGCCGCCGCCGCACCGTACACATAGCTCATATAGGCCTGGCCCACGCCACAGCTTTTGTCATAGGCCAAGGGGGGCGCTGCAAAATGGCCCAGGGCATTCAAATGGTCGCTTTGGGCAAACACCTCGGCAATTACCTGTTGCAGGGGTATACAGTTTGCAGGGTTTGCGGTTTCAAAAATCTGGCTGTTTTCAAAACTCAAAGCGGCGCACCCAAGCGTTTTTTGGGCATAACCAGCCAGCTTTTCACGCAGCTGCGTGGCAGCGCAGTAGATGGCCCCGCCCGAAAATACCGTACCACGGGTGGCAACCGTGGGGCCGGCATCGGTTAAAAAGCTGGTATCCACCCCGGTGTAACGTATTTTGTTTCGGGGTATTCCCAGCGCCTTGTGCACAATTTCGGTAACCACGGCGCTGCCGCCCTGGCCCACCTCGGCAATGCTGCTGCAAACCAGGGCGCTGCCGTCACTTTGTAAAGAGAGCATACCGCTGGCTGTGTCCACCCCCTGGCCCGCAGCCCCAAAGGATTCTCCACGGTGCAAAAAGCTTACGCCAAGGCCCTTTTTACTGTGGGCGTGGTTTTGGTTATAGGCGGCAATGCGCGCCTGCCGCGCGGGCAGGTCGGCGGCTTTTTCCAAAGCGGCCAAACACTCAGGTAAGGTCACGTCCTCCATGTTTTGCCCAAACGAGGATAATTTGCCGTTTTCCAGCATATTCCGCTTGCGCAGTTCCACGGGGTCGCGCCCCAGGTAGGCGGCAATTTCGTCCATCAGGCACTCGGCGCAAAAGGCCACCTGGGGCGAGCCAAAGCCCCGCAAAGCGTCGGAATACACCTGGTTTGTGTACACACTGGTGGAGAGGGTATCCACATGGGGTACACGGTAGGGGCCGGTGGCCTCGATGGCCATACGGCTGGTTACGGGGAAGGTTTTGCTGGTGTAAGCCCCGCCGTCTAAAATCAGGTTCACCCGCATGGCCAAAAGCTGGCCTTCTTCGTCAAAACCCACCTCATAATCGGCAAAGATGGGGTGGCGCTTTGTGCCCTCGATGATGGATTCCTCGCGGTTCAAGGCCACCTTGCAGGGGCGGTGCAGCAGGTAGCTTGCCAGTGCGGCGCGGCTGGCGGCCATAGCCATATCATAATTTTTCCCCCCAAAAGAGGCGCCTATGGTGGTTAAGATAACCCGTACGTCGCTAAGGGGGCAGCCAAGGGTATCGGCCACCACCTTGCGCAGCACAAAGGGGCTGTTTACCGGGCAACGCAGGGTGGTTTCCCCCGTCAGGGGGTCATAACTTGCCACGGCGGCCTCGGTTTCAATGCAGGCGTGCTGCACCCGCGGGGTGGTAAAGCGGCGGCGCAGCACATGGGGGGCGCTGGCCAAAGCGGCGGCGGCGTCGCCATGCCGGGTGACAAAGTGCGTTATCTCGTTGCCGGTTTCATGCACCAGGGGGGCGTCCTCCAATAGGGCCTCCCGCGCGTCCAGCAAAGCGGGCAGTTCCTCATACTCCACCTGTACCAGCCCTGCTGCGGCCTCGGCTTCATCGGGGCTTTCGGCCACCACCAGGGCCACGCCGTCGCCAACATAGCGCACCCTGTCTTGGCACAGCACGGGCCGTTCCCTAGGCTGGCAGCATACGCCGGGGATGTCCTTTGCGGCCAGTACCCGCAGCACGCCGGGCATCGCTTCGGCCTGCCTGCTGTTTATGTTTACAATACGCCCGCTGGGCAGGGGGCTGCGCACCACCTTGGCATGTACCATGCCCGGCATTTGGATATCCCCCGAGTAAACCGCCCGCCCCGTCACCTTGGCAAGTACGTCTCTGCGCTCGTTCATGGCTGGCTCCTTTCGTTTGCCCCGGCGCTGCAGCCGGGTTTGGGCGCGTTACCGCCAAAGCGGTAGGGCAGGCTGTCAATCTCAAAGCCCAGCGCGTCCACAATGGCGTTCATAACGGCTGGTGCGGCGGGCACAACGGCCACCTCTCCAATACTTTTTGCGCCAAAGGGGCCGGTGGGCTCCAGCTCCTCAATAAAATCCACCTGAATATTGGGCATTTGAAAGGCGCGTAGCAAGGGGTTTGTAACAAAGCTGGCATTGCGGTTTTGCCCCTTTTCGTCAAACGAGAGCCCCTCACACAAGGCGTAGCCTAACCCCATGTGGATTCCCCCGTGCAGTTGCCCCTCAATGGCAAGGCGGTTTACCACCTTGCCCACGTCGTGCACGGCCACATAGTCTGTCACCGTCACCTCGCCGCTCTCTTTTTCCACCTTTACGCGGGCTATGTGCGCCCCGTAGGAAGTGGGCCCCGCGGGCATCACATAGGTCTCCTGGCAGATAATCTCCCGATGGGATAGGTTTTGGGCGTGAATCACCACCTCGTCCAGGGGGGTAAGCAGGCCGGTAAGGGCGCTTTTTATCCCGCCCTCGGCAAGGCTAAGCGCCTCTTCGGGCTGCTGTAAAAGGGCGGCGGCCTCCTTTATCAGTTCCCGCCCGGCGGCCTCGGCGGCCTTTTTGGCGGCGCTGCCCGCCACGTAGATGCCATGGCTGGCATAGTCGCCCAGGTTCCAGGGGCAGGCGTCGCTGTCGGCTTCAATTACGGCCACCCAGTCGCGGGGGATTTTCAGTATAGAGGAGATGATTTGAACCTGCGCCGTCACCACGCCGTTGCCCATGTCGTGGCTGCCGGTGTACAGTACGCAAGTGCCGTCCTCGTTCATCTTCAGCATCAGGCAAATTTGGTCGCGGTGGGCGCCAAAGCAGCCGTTGCCGTGGGCGCCCAGGGCAAGGCCGGTGCCAAACAGGTATTTACCGCCTTCGTCTATGGGGGGCTGCCAGTTTTGGCTTAGCGCCAAAGCGCGGCGCAAACAGTCCTTGGGGCGGGGGTTGCCAAGGGGGTAAAAACCGATGGGGTCCTTAGCGTCGGGTTCCACCAGGTTTTTAAGCTGGAACTCGGCCGGGCTAAGCCCCAGGGCCAAGGCAATTTTACGGAACTGCCGCTGCTGGCCAAAAAAGGCCTGGGGCGAGCCATAGCCCCGCATGGCCCCGCCCACCGGGGTGTTTGTGTACACCGGCTGGCCGGTAAAGCGCATGTTGGGGCAGCGGTACATTTTAAAAACCTTGTGGCTTAAAGCGCCCAGCACATTCATACAGCTGCCCGCATAAGCGCCGGTGTTCGTCAGTATGCGGATATCCTGCGCCACCAAGGTTCCGTCATTTTTAACACCCGTGCGCAGGTATACTGCCGAGCCATGGCGGGTGCGGGTGGAATTGATGCAGGCTTCGCGGCTGTATTCCAGCCTTACGGGGCGGCCGGTACGCATGGCCAGCAGGGCGGCCACAGGCTCCAGGGTCATCTCCAGCTTTCCCCCAAACGAGCCGCCAATGGCCGGGCTTACCACCCGCACGCGGCTCATGGGCAAACCAAAGATGCGCGCCAAAATGATGCGAAACCCGAATACATTTTGGTTGGGCGAGGTGACGGTGAGCTTGCCGCTTCTGTTATATTCGGCAATGGCCACGTGTTTTTCCAGCGCGGCATGGTGGATGGGGGGCGTGGTGTAGCGGTCCTCAAAAATTTGGTCAGCCTCGGCAAAACCGGCCTCCAAATCGCCCGCGTTGTGCACCATGGTGGCAATCACGTTGCTCTCGCCGTGTATGGCATAAGCGCCCGCCGCCGCCGCTTTTTCCACATCGGTGTAAAAGGGCAGTTCTTCATACTCCACCTCAATCAGCTTAAGGGCCTTTTGGGCAATCTCGGGGCTATCGGCGGCTACGGCGGCCACCCGGTCTCCCACATGGCGCACGGTGCTGTCAAAAATGCGCTCGGTGTTGGGAATTTGATGCTCGTAAAAGCGGGTGGCGCTGTTAAAAAGCACGCCAGGGTCCTCCAGGTGGCAAACGGCGTCTCGTACGCCGGGCAGGGCCTTTGCCTTTTCCAGCGAGATACTTTTGATGCGCGCGTGGGGCAGGGGGCTAAAAAGCACCGCAGCATGCAGCATCCCCGCGCGGCTGATATCCCCCACATATTCTTTTTGGCCCGTCACTTTCAGGGCCGCATCCCGTATGGGGAAGCTATCTCCAATTCGGCTGTATCCGCACATTAGTCTTCCCCCCTCATCCGCCTTGCGGCAAGCTGCGCGGCCTCAATGATTTTTACGTAACCCGTGCAGCGGCACAGGTTGCCGCTCAGGGCTTTGCGTATTTCGGTTTCATCGGGGTTTTTGTTTTTATCCAGCAGGGCCTTTGTGCTCATCACCATGCCGGGGGTGCAAAAGCCGCACTGCACGGCCCCTGCATCTATAAATGCCTGCTGAATAGGGTGCAGCGCCTGGCCGCTGGCAAGCCCTTCAATGGTCTCCACACTTTTGCCTGCAAGGCTGGCGGCCTTTACGGTGCAGGCGTTAAGGGCGCAGCCGTTTACAATTACCCGGCAGGCGCCGCAGCTATGGGTTTCACAGCCGCATTTTGCGCCGTGCAAGCTAAGCCCCTCGCGCAATATGTGCAGCAGCGTCCATTCCGCCTCTGCCAAAACGGTTTTTTCCTCTCCGTTTACCCTGAACGTAACAGCTTCCATCCGTCTCTCCTTATCTGGTAGCGCCATAACAGTTGTATACATTCTCAAAACTCATTATATCTCTATATGAATACCTTTTCTTACTTTAAAAAGTACCACCTTTTCCCGCATTACGCAAGTATTCCGGCAGAATTTCCCCTAGCTTCTCCTGTTTTTACAAAATCGGCGGGGATTCTTTAGCAGATGTTACAAAACAGGGCTTCTGCCATAGCGAGCCGCCCAGTATACAAAAAACGAGAGGGCCCCCAAAATAGGGTGTGCTCACTCTCGTTTTTTGCGGCCATGGGCTAAATGGCCTTTTGAAGGGTATCAGGGCTTATTCATAGAAGAAAGGCGCTTTTTGTAAGGTGTCGAACTGCTGCCCATCGTGGCTAAACCAAATTTTGGCCCTGCGCTTTTGCTGCAACTGCTTGACCTTTTTTAAAGATTGGTAAAACCCAAGCGTATCGGCAATGATGCCGGGAGGGGCCCCCGCGAAGTTGGCCGCGCCATAGATGGCGTCGGAGGGGAGGATGACCGGCCCGGATTCCAGCTCAACAACCGCGCCCAGCACCCCCGGGGTGTGGCCGGGCAGAAGCAGCAGCTCAATTCCCTCAAAAAGGGTAGTGTCATCGTCAATGATGTTTACCCTGTTAAAATCGGCCATCACCTCGGCGCGAATGTAAAAACCGTGGTCCTCCGGGTTCAAGCTTTGGCAAACGCTGGTAAACGCGTGTTCTAACTCTGGCCGCGAGATATAAAACTGTGCGGTGTTTTTAAAGTAATGTAAATTACCAATATGGTCATAATGCATGTGAGAAATAATTATATGTTGAATATCTTTTGGCACAAGCCCCACCAGAGAAAGCTGGTATTTCAGGTCATTTTCAGCGCTTCCATGGTAAACGTCGCTTTCTGCTATGGGTTTGGGCGCATAGCTGGCGTTATCGGCCCGGGTGCCAAGGTCAAATAGAATGTTTCCCGCATCGGGGTGCTGTAGCAGCACACAGTACGTGGGGCATTTATACCATTTGCGTGGCGCGTCCGGCTGTGCCTCGGTCATGAAGGTATCCATAGAGATAATAAAGTTGGAGTCCATCAGGGTGTACCCACAGTCTAAAATAGCGGCGCGTAAACCTTTCATGCAAACCCTCCTTACATTGGGCTTACAGCATTTGTTCAAATGCTGTGAAATGGGTTTAAAATTCTTTTTCGCCTTCGGGGGTGATGATGCGTACCTTTTCTTTTTTCCATTTGAACAGCACCATCCACAGCCACAGCAGCACCCCAACCCCAAAGTAGGCCGCCAGGCAAATCCAACTGCCAATACCCTGCCCAAGTGTGCAGAAGTAGGCAATTATCAAGGCGATAATCAGTGCCAGCACCCGTGTGAACATGCCGCCTTTCAACTTATAGTTGTGCCATTTGGGGTGTTTAATGGCAATGCGCATGGCCGAAATCATGGTGATGGCATAGGCTATGGCAGCGCCAAAAGACATGAGGTTGAAGAAATCTTTCATCACCGTGCTGATGTTGAGCATGATGAGGAAGAAAATGCCGATAACCATTACAAAGATATTGGGCAAAATGGGCTGGCTTTTTTTGTTTACCTTGGCAAAGGCTGCGGGCAAAAAGCCGCGCATACCCATGGCGTAAATCATGCGCACGGTCGAAATCCAAAAACCCAGCAGGCAGGTGCCAATGGCACAGATGATGGAGGTGAAGCCGTAGATGACCGCCCAGCTTGTCCAGCCAAGTTCGCGCTCCATAAACGAGATGGTGGTAAACTCATAGGCGGCGCCGGTGGCGGGGTCAACCGCCAGCAGTGTGTCAAACGAGCCAACCCCCGCAAGGCAGAAGAAGAAAATGATGTACACCACCCCGCAGGTTACCACCGAACCCCAAATGGCCTTTGTGCTGTTCTTGATGGGGAAATCGCCATCTTCCACAAGCTGGGGCACGGTTTCAAAGCCAAAGAAGGGTGTAATTAACAGCGCCATGCCGATAAACCAGCCGGGAATACCGTTGATAGTAGGCATTTCGGTTTGGAAGAAGGGCTTGAAGTTGTTCCAGTCCCAATGGCCCGAAAAAATGAACATAACGCCTGAGATAAGGCAGCCCGCAATGGCCAGTACCAGCATAACCATTTGCACCTTGCCCGCAATTTGTATGTTGCCAAGGCTTAACAGGCAGTAACCCGCCAAACAGATGATGCCGATGATGATGAGGTTGGTTAGGCTAAGGCCTATGCCCAAAACACGGTTTAGCCACGATACTATAATCATGATAGAAGTGGGTGGCACAGCAATCCATGCGGCCAAAATAACCCAGGCCGAAAAGAAGCCCACGTGCTTATTGAAGCCAACCGTGTTGTAAATCAGTTCGGCCCCGGCCGAAGGGAACATCGGGGCTAGTTCGCAGTACACAAAGGCAATGGGCAGTATGGCGGCCGTCATCAGGGCAAAGCCCAAAAAGGTGGCAGGCCCACAGTACTGGATGAAGAAAGTGTCGTAATAACCGATGTAGCAAAAAATAGCACCGGCTGCAATGGCGTAAACATAAATCAATTTCAAGCTTTTTTTCAGGTTCGATTCTGCTCTGCTCTCCATAATTTCCTCCTCGGGAATATGTAAAAATAAATTGAGGCAGGGTGATGCTTGTGCTTTGGCATGGCATTGCTCAATAAGGGGGATATGGTATCTTTCAAAACACCTCCAAACGTAAAATAGTGCAGAACATTTTATTAGTCTCAGCAAATGTAAAAAATGCTGTGTACGTAAACAGCTTATGATTCCCCATGTTAGGAATGTCAAGTGGCAAAAATGCAGATAAACAAGAAATAATTTTGTCGAATATTATTCAATAATAGGAATAACTGTCTAAATTAGTTTGCAAATATTGTACGTATTAACCAATTATGGGGGTGAAGGACTTGAAAAGTGACTTTACTGTCAGGGGAATGTTTCACGCTGTGTGGCAGAGGCAATGTGGTTTTTCCTCCTGTGCCAACTCCAAACTGCCTTTTCCTGTGTGATGCCACCAGGAAAAAATAAAAAGCCCCGGTTTTTACCAGGGCCTTCCTCTGCATAATCGCTTCTTACTAATTATATATAGCTTAATACTGCCAATTACTGTAATTACTCATAGAAATACAGTATAGAAAATAGAGTGACGCAAAATCACATTGCCGCATCACCGTCCGGCGCTACCATTCAATGGCGTCGGCGTCCAGCGGGTTTTCGTTTGTTCGCATCGAGGCAATCTGGCCATTTTTTACCTTGATGACCCGCTGGGCCATCTGGGTGATAACACTGTTGTGGGTGATGAGAATGACGGTCATACCGGTGTTTTGGCTGGTCTCTTGCAGCAATTTTAAAATCTGCTTGCCGGTGCTGTCGTCCAAAGCGCCGGTCGGCTCGTCGCAAAGCAGAAGCTTTGGGTTTTTGGCCAGCGCCCGCGCTATGGAAACCCGCTGCTGCTCCCCGCCCGAAAGCTGCGCGGGGAAGTTGTCCATCCTGTGGGCAAGGCCCACCTCCTCCAGCACCAGGTCTGCGTCCAGGGGGTCTTTGCAAATTTCCGAGGCAAGCTCCACATTTTCACGCGCGGTCAGGTTTTGCACCAGGTTGTAAAACTGAAAAACAAAGCCCACGTCAAAACGGCGGTAGCTGGTAAGCTGTTTTTGGCTGTAGGCCGATATCGCCTCGCCATCCACCGTTACGCTGCCCGCCGTGGGGGTATCCATACCGCCCAAAATGTTTAAGATGGTGGTTTTGCCCGCGCCCGAAGGGCCCACAATCACGCAAAATTCCCCCTTCTCCACAAAAAAGCTGGCCTCGCTCAGGGCCGGGGTCTCCACCTCGCCGGTTTTATATATTTTAGAGACGTTCTCAAAATTTACAAAGTGTGCCATCTGGTGGCCCTCCTGGTGTCAAGTGGGGTTTTCAAGGCTGTTTTCAAGGCCACCGTGCGGCCCAAAAACTTTGTATCCACTATAGCATATTTCAAATTGGCTTGCCAGCAAAAGCTATAAAACGGATGGGTTTGTATTGGCTTTGCTACACATCTATCAAGTTTACCCGGCGAGGGCGGTTGCATTGCAAAGTACAATCCCCTATAATAACTCTTGGACGTCGGCCATTAAAGTACCGTAGAATATCCGAGTTTTGCGCCTAAGCCATACCTGAGTGATTAGGAGGTTCAAGATGAAAATTGCCTTTGGAAGTGACCACGCCGGTTATGAACTAAAAGAGACCCTGATGACCCACGCAAAAGCGCGGGGGTTTAGCTGTGAAAACCTGGGCGGCTTTGCCCCGGAAAGCATTGATTACCCCCTGGCGGGCGAGCGGGTGGCAAAAGCCGTGGCCGCGGGCGAATACGATAGAGGGGTGCTGGTTTGCGGCAGCGGCGTGGGCATCTCCATCTCTGCCAACAAGGTAAAAGGCATCCGCGCCGTGGTGTGCAGCGAGCCCTACTCTGCCAAAATGGCGCGAGAGCACAACGATGCAAACGTGCTGGCCATGGGCGAGCGTGTGGTGGGCCCCGAACTTGCCATCATGATACTGGACACCTTTTTGGATGCGAATTTTGAGGGCGGCCGCCACGCACAGCGGGTGGAAATGATAAAAGAGATTGAAAACTGCAACCTAAAAGAATAATTTGCAGGCGCCTGGGCTAAGTAGAGACAAAAATAGAAAGAGTACCGGCTGAGGTATGGAGAGTGACAATGGAAGAGACGAAGCAGAGGCGGCTGGAGGAGACGGCCGCCGAAATACGCCGCGGGATACTGACTGCGGTGCACGCGGCCAAAAGCGGCCACCCCGGCGGTTCGCTGGGGGCGGCGGAAATTTTTACCTACCTGTATTTTGAAGAGATGCAGATAGACCCCAAAAACCCACGGATGAAAAACCGCGACCGTTTTGTGCTGAGCAAGGGCCACACCGCGCCGGGGTTATACGCTACGCTGGCCCAAAGGGGCTTTTTCCCCAAAGAGGATTTGGTCGGCCTGCGCGCTATTGGCAGCCATTTGCAGGGCCACCCCAGCATGAACCTAACCCCCGGCGTGGATATGAGCACGGGCAGCCTGGGGCAGGGGATTTCAGCCGCTTGCGGCATGGCGCTGGGCGCACGGGTAAACGGCACGGGCAACCGGGTGTACGCCCTGTTGGGCGACGGTGAAATTGAGGAGGGCGAGTGCTGGGAGGCCTTTATGTATGCCGCCCACCATAAGCTGGATAACCTCTGTGCGATCATCGACGTAAACGGCCTACAAATAGACGGTGCCACAAAAGATGTTATGAGCTGCGAGCCCATTGAGGCGAAGATGGAGGCCTTTGGCTTTGCGGTGTTCCCCGTGGCAAACGGCAACAGTTTTGCCCAGTTGGAAGAGGCCTTTGCCGCCGCCCGTAAGGTAAGCGGCAAGCCCAGCGTAATTGTGGCGCGCACCACAAAGGGCAAAGGGGTAAGTTTTATGGAAAACCAGGCCGGCTGGCACGGCAAAGCCCCCAGTGACGAGCAATATGAGCAGGCTCTAGCCGAGTTAGACGGCCAAAGCGGCGCGAAAGGGGGGAACTAAACATGGAGGAACTGCAAAAAATAGCCACGCGTGAAAGTTACGGCAAGGCGCTGGCCGCCCTGGGTGAGGCTCATGATGATGTGGTGGTGCTGGACGCCGACCTCTCGGAGGCCACCAAGACCTCTATCTTTCAAAAAGCTTTTCCCCAGCGTTTTTTTAACAGCGGCATAGCCGAATGTAACATGATGGCCGTGGCCGCGGGCCTTGCCACCTGCAACCTTGTGCCCTTTGCCTCCACCTTTGCCATGTTTGCGGCGGGCCGCGCCTTTGAGCAGGTGCGCAACTCCATCGGTTACCCCCACCTCAACGTAAAAATTGGCGCCACCCACGGCGGCGTCTCGGTGGGGGAGGACGGTGCCTCCCACCAGTGTAACGAGGATTTTGCCCTGATGCGCAGCATACCGGGCATGACGGTCATCTGCCCCAGTGATGACGTGGAGGCCCGCGCGGTGGTGCAGGCGGCTTACCGGCATAGCGGCCCGGTGTATATGCGCTTTGGCCGCCTTGCGGCCCCTGTGTTCCATAAGCAGGAGGATTTTTGCTTCACCATTGGCAAGGGCGAGGTGCTGCAAGAGGGCGGGGATGTGGCCCTGATAGCCACCGGCCTGCTGGTGTACGAGGCCCTTCTGGCCGCCCAAAAGCTGGCCGAAGAGGGAATAAAAGCCCGTGTCATCAACATGGCCACCATTAAGCCCCTGGATGAAGAACTGGTAGTAAAGGCCGCCAAAGACTGTGGCCGCATTGTAACCGCCGAAGAGCACAACATCATAGGTGGCCTGGGCGAAGCCGTATGCGCCTGCACGGCCCGCCATTGCCCGGTGCCGGTGCTGCGCATTGGCGTAAACGATGTGTTTGGCCACAGCGGCCCCGGCGCAAAACTGATGCAGGAGTTTGGCCTGACGGCGGAAAATATAGTAAACCAAACCAAGGCTTTTTTGTAGGAAAATTAGCTTCTGATTGAAATATCTACTCTTTTTCAGAGACTGCGGCATAAAAAGAATGCCGCAGTGCGTTTGTGCAAAAATGCTGAAATAGAAGTGAGAATCCAATACAAAGCCCACCCGGCATAAAAACGGGGGGGCTTTGTTGTCGTTTGCGTTGCGTACACTGTAAAAGGCTTCGCTGGCTCTATAACAGGCCTTGCAAAAAATCTTCCAGCAAGCCAAGGCAAACGGCCTTGCGGTATTCGGCGGTGGAGCGCTGGTCGTCAATGGGGGAGATTACAGGTTCATACAGAGCGGCCAGTGCAGGGCCAGGGCCCTTTTGCACCACCTGCGCCTCTAAATCTTCCCGGCGTATAACGGTGGGGCCCACAGCCCCAAACGCAGCGCGAAAGTCAATGAATTTGCCATTATCAACCCTTGCGCCCGCCGCAAACGAAAGTTTTGCTATAGCCTGCGCCGCCCGTGCGCCCACCTTTTCATATACGCTGTGGGTAAAGGCGGGTTCCTCCATCTCCAGGGCTACCAGCAGTTCGCCTTTGGCAAGGGCGGTTTTACGCACCCCTTTTATAAATTCGGCAATGGGCAGGCGGCGGTAGGTCACTTCGCCGCTTGGTGTAAGGCCTGCCAGCAGGGTTTGGGCGTTATACAGGTACAAAATAGGCAGGGTATCGCCCGCGGGCGAAGCGTTGCACACATTGCCCCCCATGGTGCCCAGCCCGCGTATTCCGGGGGCGGCAATTTGTTCTATAGCCTGTTTTAACAGCGCGGGGGTCAAAGGGCTTTCCAGCAGTTCGGCGTAGCTGCAACAGGCCCCTACGCGCAGGCCACTTTGGGTTTTTTCAATACCGCGTAGCTCAGGCAGTTTGTGCAAAAATAAAAAATGGCCCGTTGGGTGTTCGGGCACCATCAGTTCGGTGCCGCCCGCGTAAGGGGTGCAGGGCTCCGCGGCCAAAAGGCGCAGCGCCTCGGGCAGGGTTTTGGGCGTGTTTGTGTTTACCATAGTCCCTCACCCTCCTTTGCGGCAATGCCAATGGCTTTTACAATGGCGTTGTAACCCGTGCACCGGCAGATATTGCCCGAGATGCCCCTCCGTATGTCCGCCTCACTGGGGTGCGGGTTTTGGGCCAAAATACACTCGCTTGCCAGCACCATGCCGGGTATGCAAAACCCGCACTGCACGGCCGAAACCGAGGCATAGGCTTTATCCAGCGCGGCAAAGCGCGCCGTCTCGCGGTAGCCCTCTATCGTGGTCACCTCGCTGCCCTCGGCCCGGCCCATGGCCACCATGCAGCTGGGAATCAGCCGCCCGTCCAGTATCACGCTGCAGGCTCCGCACTCGCCCTCTTTGCAGCCGCACTTTGTGCCGGTAAGGCCAAAGTGCTCACGCAGCACGTCCAAAAGGCGGTCGTCGGCGCAGCCTTCATAGCAAACGCCCCGCCCGTTTAATGTAAAACAAATTCCCTCTGCCATCATGCTTTTACCTCCCGCAGGGCTTTTAGGGTATCCTCAGGGCCAAAGGGGGCTTTGCACAGTTTCGCGCCCCCCAGCGCCTGTTCCAGCGCCTCAATATAGGCGGGCGGAATGCCCACAAGAGGCAGTTCCCCGGCACCTTTTGCGCCGTAGGGGCCGTAGGGAAATTCCTCCACATACATTTCGGCCTCTAAATGAGGTACATCCATAGCGGTGGGGATGATATAATCGGTAAAACTCGTGTGCCGGATGCCGCCCTCGGGGGTGTTTTCCATCTTCTCCATTGAAGAATAGCCCAGCCCCTGCATAAAGCCGCCCTCCATCTGCCCCACAATGATATTCATATCGATGGGGGTGCCCACGTCGAAGCAGCCAAAGGCGTCCAAAATTTTGTGGCAGCCCGTCAGGCGGTCCACTTCCAGTTCCACGGTGCACACGGCCCAGTCCTGGGTGGGGTAGGCGTCGCCCTCAAAAGTGTCCATATCAAAGGGAATCATAAAACCGGGTTCGGAGTAATGTTCGGTAACTTCCTGTGCCTCGCCCTCCTTCCAAACGCCCCGCAGCTTTATGGCCGCCCGGCGCAGCAGTTCGCCCACAATCATCAAACTGCGCGAAGCAACCGTGGGCCCGCTGTTGGGCACTAGGTCGGTGTCGGGGTTATCTATCAGGATATTATCCAGCGGCAGGTTTAGCTCCTGCGCCACAATTTTACAAAGGGTGGTTTTCAGCCCCTGGCCCATGTCGGTGTTGGAAACCAGCACCTTCACATAGCCGTCGGCTGTTTTTTGCAGTTTTGTCACAGCTTTTACAAAGTCCCGCTCGCCACTGCCGGTGTAGCCCGCGCCGTGGAACCAAATGGCCATGCCAATGCCACGGCGGTAGCGCCCGGTTTGGGGTTTTGCGTACTCGGCGCGCTTTTTGCGGTAACTCACGGCCTCGTCTACCCGCTGTATCATGGCGGGCAGGGGCACGGGGAAATGGTATCTGCCACCGGTGGAGGTCATGTCGCCCTGTTTTGCCATGTGGCGCATTTTAAAATCCAGGGGATCCTCGCCCAGCTTTTCGGCCAGGTGGTTCATCAGCGTCTCCATGGCAAACACGGTTTGGGGCGCGCCAAACCCGCGGAAGGCCCCGTTTGGCACGGTGTTGGTTTTGGGCGCGTGGCCGCGCACCTCCAGCGCGGGGGTGAGGTAACAGTTGGGGGCGGCAAAAATGCCCCGCTGCAGCACCAGGCCCGAAAGGGTGGTATACGCCCCAGGGTCATAGGTCACATCGGCCTCCAAGGCCGTTATCGTCTTGTTTTTTACCGCCACCTTGTAGTGGCAGCGCGAGGGGTGGCGCTTGCTGGTAAAGGCCATATCCTCGCGGCGGCCATAGATGACCCGCACGGGTTTGCCGTTTGCCTTGCGGGCGGCCACGCCCACCTGCGCGGCCAAAATAGAGGGGTAGGCCTCCTTGCCACCAAAGCCGCCGCCGGTGGTTTCCTGCACAATCTGTACTTTATCCGGCGCGCAGTTCATCACCCCCAGCAGCGAGCCGTGGATGTAATACGGGCACTGCATACTGCCGCGTATGGTCAGCTTGCCGTCATGGTACTCGCCAATCAGGCCCTGGGTCTCAAGGTAAGCCTGCTCCTGGTAGCCGGTTTCAAAGTCCTCCTCATACACAAAATCGGCCTTTTCAAAGGCCTTTTGGGTGTCTCCATGGCCATAGCGGTAATCAAACAGCAGCGTGTCGGATTCCATTACATCCAAACAGGGGGGCAAGGGCTCATAGTCCACCTGGGTGGCCGCGGCCAGCCGCTCTGCCTCGGCTTCGTCCGGCCCCACCACCATCAGCACTACATCCCCCACAAACTCCACGGTGTCGCCCGCGTAAATGGGGTGGTCGTCCTCCATCACCCGCACATGGTTTGGGCCGGGCAGGTCGTTTTTATCCACGGTAAAATAGCCTTCCGGCATAATTGGCGGGCGTACGGCCAGCACCCTGGCCCGCGCCAGGGGCGAGCGTACAAATTTGCCGTGTAACATTCCGGTGGTGTTTAGGTCGGCCACATAAACGGCCCGGCCGCTCATTTTTTCCGCGTGGTCTTTTTTCACCACCGGCCGGCTGATTTCCTTCATCCTCTTCCCTCGCTTTCGATAAAACCCGGTTTTCTGTATTGTACACCTTTTTTGGCACGGATACCAGAGCACACGAGGCAGAAATTGCCCCTCTAGCGGCTTTCACGGAAGTAGGAACTACCCAGCCCGGCGGGCTCGCCCGTGCCACCCTTGCGGAAACTGCCGAAATACAAAATGAGAATGGTCATCAAATAGGGCAGCATATCAAAGAAATATAGCGATATCGGCAGGCCGAATTGTTGTAAGCGCACCCCCAAAATGAGCATAAGGCCAAACAGGGCACTCCCAAAAAAACCTTTTATGGGGTTCCAAGCGGCAAAGATAACTAGGGCAACGGCAATCCAGCCTTTGCCCGCCACAATGTCGTTTTGCCAGGTGGGGATGGTGGTAAAACAGATATAGGCACCGCCAATGCCGTATAGCAGGCCGGAAACCAAAATGTGGGCATATTTGTAGCGGTTTACCGATATGCCGATCACGTCGGCGGCGGCGGGGTTTTCGCCCACCATCGTCAGCCGCAGCCCAGCCCTTGTGCGGTACAGATACACGGCCACCAGTGCCACAAGCGCATAGCTAAAATAAACCAGGATATTTTGCTGGAAGAAGATTGGCCCAATCAAGGGAATATCCCCGAGGAGAGGAAGTTTGAGGCTGGTAAAATGGGCGGTAAAATTTTCCGGCAGGCGGGTTCCCACCGAACTGGAGCCGATAAAATTGGCAAAACCCTGCCCAAAGGTGGTTAGGGTAAGGCCGGTAATGGTTTGGTTGCAGCGTAATGTAACCGTAAGTAGGGCAAACACCAGTGCAAACGCCGCCCCGGTAAGGGCCGCCGCAAGTAAGGCTAGGCCGGGGTTTTGTACGGTGTAAGCCGTTTTAAAGCCCACAACGGCACCCATCAGCATCAGGCCCTCGGCGCCCAAATTCATATTGCCGGCTTTTTGGCCCAGCGTTTCACCCAGGGCGCCAAACAAAATAGGGGTGCCCACGGTGATAGCCGCCGCCAGCAAAGTAACAACAAACTCTATACTCATAGCAACTCCTCCCATGTGCGGGCTTCCTCTATTAATGTGCAGGCTTTGCCTCGGTGGCCGCAGGGGTATTTGGCGTGGCCTTTTTTGCCGTTAGGCTGTAGCGCGTAAAAAAGGAGGAGCCAATCACGGCCAGCATTACAATACCCTGTATCAGCATTGCAATGGACTCTGGAATTTGAAAAACTGTTTGGATATAAGAGGCGCCCTCGCTCATCACTGAAAAGGCAAAGGAAATAAGCACACAGTAAATGGGGTTCATGTTACTAAGCCAGCCAATGATAACCGCCGTAAAGCCAACCCCTGAGGTGACGTTTACATTGAGCGTATTGTTCACGGCCGAGGCCTGAATCATCCCAGTAAGGCCACAAATACCCCCGCTCAAAAGTACACTAATTAACACAAGGGAACTCTTTTTTAACCGCACATAGCGGGCGGCCTCATCGCTTTCCCCAATAATACGCATACGGAAGCCAAGTTTTGTGTGGTTAAACAAAACGTAGGTAAGGGCCGTTACCAGTAGCAAGATGTAAAAACCTGTGTGAATCCCCAAAAACTCCGGTAAAACGGCCGTTTGTGGGAAAAACTCAATTTTGGGGAAGCCCAGGCTTTTGGGGTCGCGCCAGGCGCTGTATTGCAGGTAGGTAATCCACTGTAGGGCAACATAATTCATCATCAAAGTAACAATGGTTTCGTTCATCCGCCGGTGCACCTTAAATAAGCCGGGTATCAGCGCCCAAACGGCGCCGCCCATAAAACCGGCAAGCAGCATAAGCAGCAGGGTAAGGGCGCGTGGCATAGGGGGGGCAAAAAGCGCCACGGCCGAAGCCGCAAAAGCGCCCATGAAAATTTGCCCTTCGCCACCAATATTCCAAAACCGAATGCGAAAGGCATACAACACGCCAATGGCCGTAAGAGCTAGGGGAATGGTGCGGGTTAAGGTCCATTTAAAGGAGTATAGCGAGCCAAGAGCCCCCACAATCATTTTGGCAAAAACGTCAAAAGGGTTAAAGCCCATGCACAGTAAAATGATGGAGATGATGAAAAGGGCCAGTGCCAAGGCCCCCAACAGAGAGAGCACCCTTACCCGGCGGGGGCACTCCAGCCGCTCGCCAAGGGTAAATTTTGTAAAATGTAGGCCTTTTTTCACGAAACCCACCTCTCCCTCTCCAGCATCTGCCCCGCCATCATTTGGCCCAGTTCTTCACGGGTGGCAACAGCGCTGTACACCGTGCCCATTACCCGGCCTTCACACAGCACCAAAATACGGTTGGTAAACTGTTTAAGGTGGTCAAGGTCCTCGCCAATGAGCAGTACGGGAATCCCCTGTACCTTAATGGATTCCAGCATGTTATATACAAAATAGATGGAACTCATATCCAGCCCGCGCACAGGGTAGGCGGCCACAAAAAAGTCAATTTCCCGTTCCATCTCTCGTCCAACCATCAGCTTTTGTATATTACCCCCGCTCATTAACTTTACGGGGAACTGTGGCCCTTGGGTTTTAATATCAAAGGCCTCTATTAGTTTTTCGGCTCCTGCACGGCAGGGGCTGCGGTTTAGCAGCAGCCCTTTTTGGTTGTCGGCTTCGCGCAGCAGCAGGTTATCCACCATATCAAAATTGCCAATAAGGCCCATGCCAAGGCGGTTTTCCGGCACAAACCCCACCCGCATCTGCTGGGTGTTTACCCGGGTTTTATGGGGGTCCACCACATTTTTACCCTTGTACATCACCTCTCCGCCGTCCAGCTTTAAAATACCGCTCATCACTTCGCACAGAGGTTTTTGCCCACTGCCGGCAAGGCCTGCCACCCCCAATATTTCCCCGTAATGTATACTGAACGAGACATCTTGTAGCAGGGGAACCTTATCCCGGCTTTGTACAAACAGGTTTTTTGCCTCCACCAGCACTTCTTCACCCAGGCGCGGCGCACAGCAAAAGCTAAGTTCGGTGCTGCTTCCCACCATCAGGTTTGTCAGGCTCTGGGTATTTGCCTCGGCGGTATTCACAACACCAACGTTCTTACCGCCGCGCAAAACGGTAACACGGTCGCTCACCCGCATAATTTCATTTAGTTTGTGTGTAATGAGGATGATAGAGTGCCCAAGTGCCTTCATGTTACGCAAAACTTCAAACAGGCGGTCGGCCTCCTGTGGGGTAAGCACGGCGGTGGGCTCGTCCAATATCAGCAGCTGCACATCGCAGTACAATACCTTCAAAATTTCTAAAGTTTGCTTTTCGCTAATGCTCATGTCATAAACATACTGGTTTGGGTTGCAGCGTAAGCCGGTTTTTTCGCACAGAGCCAAAATTTTTTCTTTGGCTCTTTTGCGGCTCAAAAAAATGCCGTGGTTGTTGGCCTCCACAATATTTTCCAGCGCGGTAAGGTTTTCCACCAGTTTAAAATGCTGGTAAATCATGCCAACACCATTTGCCAGTGCAACATGCGGCGAAGAAAACTGTACGGGTTTGCCAAATAGTGTAATCTCCCCTTCGCTGG
>CAZKBM010000025.1:0-35116 GCA_964550985.1 uncultured Oscillospiraceae bacterium | reverse complement strand
TTGGAAATCATCCCCTTGCCCACCACGTGGTTGGGCAGGCAGCCAAAGGGCTGGGCGCACACAATGTTGGGGTAGCCGCTTTGCACCAGTTCCATCATCTCGCTGGTTAAAAGCCAGCCCTCGCCCATCTTGGCCCCACGGCCCACAATGCCCTCGCCCAGCTTCATCATCTCGCAAAATAGGGTGGGCGGGTGCAGCTTGTCTTTAAAACGGCGGATGGCCTGGTTCATCAGCTTTTCGCGGGCAGAGATGTAATCCATAATTCTTTCCACCGCCGTACGCACCACCGGGCTGCCGCCGTACAGGCGGATGCTTTCGGCAATATTTTCGATGCAGTACTGCATAAAACCCGTAAGGCCGGGCATGTTGATTTCGCAGTCCTCCCGGGCCAAAAACTTTTCCAGCCCACTGTTGCCAAGGGGGGAGTATTTGACGTAAATTTCCCCCACAATACCCACCTTTACCTTGGGCACCTTGGTTACGGGTATGGCGGCAAAGCCTGCGGCAATGGCCTCAAAATTGCGGGCCATGCATCCTTTGGAAACCCCGTTTCCCCCCGCAAACTGGTCGCTCAATTCCTGCTGCCAGTGGGCCACCAGCGCATCCACTTCCCCCACGTTATCCTCATAGGGGCGCAGCTGGTTTGCAAGGCTCATCAGCTCATCGCCATACAGGCAGGCGGCCAGGGCCTTGCGCAGCATGGAGAAGGTGAGGCGGAAGCCCGAATCTTTTTCCAGGCCCGAAAAGTTCAGGCTGGCCACGGGTACACCGGGAAAACCCGCCCGCACCAAGGCTTTGCGCAGCAGATGGATGTAGTTTGAGGCGCGGCAGCCCCCGCCCGTTTGGGTGATGAGAAGGGCGGTGCGTTCGGGGTCATATTTTCCGCTTTTTAAGGCGTCTATAAACTGGCCTATTACCAAAAGGGCGGGGTAGCAGGTGTCGTTGTGTACGTATTTCAGCCCCTCCTGGGCCACCTCTGCGCCGCCGCCCTCCAGCACCTCCATCTTGTAGCCCGCCTGGCGAAAGATGTTGGCAATCATCACAAAGTGGATGGGGGCCATTTGGGGGATGAGAATGGTGTGGGTTTCTTTCATCTCGGGGGTAAAACGCGGGTAGTTGGCTTGTGCTTCCATGGAAAAGCTCCTTTGTTATGTGTGAGGGGCCGCTGGCGCTAGGGGTTTGGGGGGCGGCCCCGGCGGTTTGGGTCTAACGGTGGGACTGTGCATTTTGCCTAGGCGGGGGCGGCGTTTTTGCCTTCGGCTTCGCCCTCTAAAGCGGCAAACAGGCTGCGCAGGCGTATGTTCACAGCGCCCAGGTTGGCAATTTCGTCTATTTTAATCTGGGTGTATAATTTGCCGTTTTGGTGTAAAATTTGGCGCACTTCATCGGTGGTAACGGCGTCTAGCCCACAGCCAAAGCTCACCAGTTGCACCAGGTTCATATCGGGCTGTGTGGCCACAAAGCGGGCCGCCGCATACAGTCTTGCGTGGTAGGTCCACTGGTTTAAAATGCTGCTGGGCATCTTTTCGGTATGCAGGCAGACGGCGTCTTCGCTCACCACGGCGGCCCCGCTGGCCGTGATGAGTTTTTCTATGCCGTGGTTGATTTCGTTATCCAAATGGTAAGGGCGGCCCGCCAATACAATGATGGGGCGGCCCTCCCGCCGGGCTTGGGCAATCACTTCTTCCCCCCGGCTGCGCACCCGCAACAGGTGTGCGTCATATTCGGCATAGGCGGCTTTGGCGGCCTCTTTTACCTCTGCAAGGCGGATATCCGGCCAGTATTTTTGCAAAATAGCGGTAAATTTTTTGGGGAAGTCCCCCTGGCGGTGGATACCAACATAGTCGTAGATGAAACGTTTTTCAGAGAGCTCTGCGCAGCTGCCGCGTATCACCTCGGGGTAATAGGCCACCACCGGGCAGTTAAAGCAGTTATCGCTGATGCCCTCATCGATATTATAGCTCATACAGGGGTAAAAAATGGTGTCGATTTCGGGTGTCTGGCAAAGGGCGTGGATATGCCCATGCATCAGCTTGGCGGGGTAGCAGACCGTGTCGCTGGGGATGGTGCCCTGCCCCGCAAAGTACAGTTTGCGCGAGGAGCGGGGGCTGGTTACCACGGCAAAGCCCAAACGGGTGAACAGGGTGTGCCAAAAGGGCAGGGTTTCGTAAAAATTCAGGCCCATGGGCAGGCCGATTTTTCCGCGCGGCCCCTCTGCCGGCTGGTAGGCGTCCAGCAGGCTTTGCTTGTAATCGTATAAATCCAGGGGGTTATCCCCCTCGCGGTGGGTGAGGGGACGGTCGCAGCGGTTGCCGCTGATAAAGCGGCGGCCATCGGGGAAGAGGTTGACCGTTAAATGGCAGTGGTTGGTGCACAGCCCGCAGGAGGCGGTTTTCACCGTGTGGGTAAAACTCTCCAGTTCCTCACGGTTCAGCACGCTGCTATTTTGGCCCTCGGCCGCCCGGCTGCGGCCATACAGCGCCGCGCCAAAGGCGCCCATCAGCCCGGCTATGGAGGGGCGAATCACCTCTACGCCCATCTCTTTTTCAAAGGCGCGCAGCACGGCGTCGTTGTAAAAAGTGCCGCCCTGCACCACCACTTTGTGGCCCAGTTCGTCTGGCCCCGAGGCGCGGATGACCTTATAAAGCGCGTTTTTGACCACGCTGATGGCCAGCCCAGCCGAGATGTTGGCAAGGCTTGCGCCGTCCTTCTGGGCCTGCTTTACCGAGGAGTTCATAAACACCGTACAGCGGCTGCCCAGTTCCACGGGGGCGTCACCAAACAGGCCCAATTTGGCAAACTCCTTCACGTCCTGGCCCAGGGCCTCGGCAAAGGTTTGCAAAAAACTGCCGCAGCCCGAAGAACAGGCCTCGTTTAAAAAGATATCGCTGACTGCGCCCTCTTCAATGCGGAAGCACTTCATGTCCTGCCCGCCGATGTCGATGATAAAATCGACCTCAGGCTGAAAATGCCGCGCGGCCCTGAAGTGGGCCATGGTCTCCACCAGGCTGTAATCGGCCCGTATGGCCTGCTGGCAAAGCAGTTCGCCATATCCGGTGGTGGTGGCCGAGGCCAGGGTCAGGCCGGGGGCCTTTTCGTAGAGTTCCAAAAGAATTTGCCGCAACAGGGGCACCGGGTTGCCGGAGTTGGATTGGTAGCTGGTATCAAGCAGTTCGCCCGCTTCGCTGATGAGCACGGTTTTTAAGGTGGTGCTGCCGGCGTCCACCCCAAGGTGGGCCCTGCCGCAAAAACCCTGTAAATGCCCCATAGGCACCGAGGCCTTTTGATGGCGCTGCAAAAATACGTTATATTCCTGCTGGTTTTTAAAAAGCGGCTGGGTGTGTTCAAAACTGGCCCCGGCATTTTCGGCCTCTTGCAGGCGCTTTTGCAGTTCGGCCAGGGTAAAGGCTTCGTCGGCGTACAGCGCCGCCCCAATGGAGACAAAGTGCAGGCTGCTTTGGGGTAAGATGCCCTTTAATTTTAGCACCTTATCAAAGGCGGTGCGCAGTTCACTTAAAAAGGTGAGGGGGCCGCCCAGGTACACAACATTGCCGGTGATGGGCCGCCCCTGGGCAAGGCCCGCCACCGTTTGGTTTACCACCGAATACAAGATGGAGGCGGCCACGTCCTCGGTACGGGCGCCCTGGTTAAGCAGGGGCTGAATGTCGGTTTTGGCAAACACCCCGCAGCGGCTGGCAATGGTGTAAATCTTCTCTTTGCGGCGGGCCTGCTCGTTCAGTTCGTCGGGGCTTATTTTTAAAAGGGTGGCCATCTGGTCAATAAAAGCGCCGGTGCCGCCCGCGCAGCTGCCGTTCATACGCACTTCCATGCCACCGGTTAAAAATAAAATTTTGGCGTCCTCGCCCCCCAGTTCCACAATCACGTCACCGTCGGGGCAAAGGCTGCGGGCCGCCACACGGGTGGCAAAAACCTCCTGCACAAAGGGCACGCGGCAGGCCTCGGCCAAGCCCATACCGGCCGAACCTGAGATGGCAACCAAAAATTCAGCCCCGCCAAATTGTTTTTGCAGTTCGGTTAACAGTGCGGCGGCCTTTTCTGCCACATGAGAGTAATGCCGCTCATAGCGCTCTAATACTATTTCCCCCTCGGCGCTAATTACCACACATTTAATGGTGGTGGAGCCGATATCCAGGCCCAGGCGCAGGCGGTGGACGTTTGGGTTTAGTGGAATTTGTTTTGTTGGTTTCAAAAAAACTGCCTTTCTAGTGTAAAAAACATATATAAAAGGATAAACATCCCCATGTTCCCAATCATAGCACATTATAAATATGATATACAAGGGCAGAAGGGAAAAATTGGTAACTTATCTGGAATTGTTGCCTAAAAAGGTCAAGTTTTTGGAGTTCTGGAATAGAGGGTGCCCGCGGGGGGTTGAGATGCCCTTTTGGGCGCAAATTGCCTTTTTATAAGGGCTGTGCTATACTTTGTGGCAGTTCGGTTTACCACTGCATTTGTTTATAAGGAGGAAGAGAATGAAAAAGCAAAAAATGGGCTGTGTGCTTCTGGCTGGGGCACTGGCGGCAAGCGTATTCCTTGCGGGCTGTGGTGGCGGCGCCTCCTCGGCAGCATCCGGCACAAGTGCGGCGCAAAGCGCGCCGGCGGCCTCCAGCACGGCAAGCGCCGAGGCCGCCGCGGGCACCATCACCCTTACCGACATGAAAGACCGCACGGCCACCCTGGAGGGCCCCGCCACCAAGGTTGTGGCTCTTTCGGCGGCCGATTGTGAAATTGTATATGCGCTGGGCGCGGGGGATGTGCTGGTGGGCCGGGGCGAATACTGCGATTACCCCGAAGAGGTGCTGAGTGTGCCCATGGTACAGTCCGGCAGCGAGTTAAATGTGGAAAAAGTGATAGAATTGGGCCCGCAGGTGGTGCTGATGAACACCATGAACCAGACGGTGGAGCAGGTGCAGCAGATGGAAGGCGCGGGCATTACAGTGCTGGCCAGCGAAGCCACCGACATTGAAGGGGTTTACAAGGCCATTCAAATGATTGGCACAGCGCTGGGTAAGGATGCCGAGGCCGAAAAGCTGGTGGGCGATATGCAAAAAAGCTTTGCGGACATTAAAGCCGGTGCGGCCGAAGGTGAAAAAACGGTCTATTTTGAAGTTTCGCCCCTGGAATATGGCCTGTGGACGGCTGGCGGCGGAACCTTTATGGAAGAAATTGCCAACATGGCGGGGCTTGCCAATGCCTTTGCAGATGTGGAGGGCTGGTCGGAGATATCCGAAGAGCAGGTGTTGCAGCGAGACCCGGATTATATTATCACCGTGGGGATGTCCTTTGGCGACGGGCCAAACCCTGTGGAGGAAATTTTGGGCCGCCCCGGCTGGCAGGGCCTTACGGCGGTGCAAGAGGGCCGTGTGTTCTCTCTGAATCAAGATGAGCTCACCCGCCCCGGCCCCCGCCTTGTGAATGCGGCCAAAGCCCTGCAAGAATATGTGAAGGGTGGCAGTGCGCCCTCAGCAGCGTCGCAGAGTACGGCGGCATCAAGCAGCGTGGCCCCCGCTGTGGCGGCCTAAAGAGTACGGCGCGCGGAGTGTTTATTAGTTAACAGAGATAAAACCAGGCCCCCGCTTTTATCTGCGGGGGCCTGGTTTTTGTGTGGTGGGAATGGGTTTTATTCGTAGGCCTGTATCAAACCCACATGCTTTTGCGCCAATTTTAGGTTGCCCTGTTTTTCTTCTTCGCTTAAAGGGCGTATGGGTTTTGCCGGGCGGCCAAAAGCCAGCCATCCGCTTGGAATTTCGGCACCTTCGGTAACCAGGCTGCCCGCCCCTATCAGGCAGTTTTCGCCAATTTTGGCGCCACTCATCACAATGCTGCCCATGCCAATTAAACTGCCTGCGCCAATGGTGCAGCCGTGCAAAATGCACAGGTGCCCAACCGTTACGTTTGCCCCAATACGCAGCACCCCGCCGGGGGTGCCGGCCCCATCTGTATGGCAGATACTGCCATCTTGAATATTGGTATTTTCCCCTATATAAATAGAGCCAACATCCCCCCGCAGCACCGCGCCCGGCCAAATGCTACAGCCGGGGCCAACCTGCACGTCCCCCATCAGTGTGCAGCCCTCAAACACCTTGGCGCTTTTATCTATTTGCGGTTTTTCCATTATTTTAACCGTCCTCTTGCATCGCTTTTTTAATTTGTTCCATATCCAGTTTGCCCATTTTTAGCATGGCGGCCATGGCCCGCCGGGCTTTTTCGGGGTTTTCGCTATGCAGCAGCGTGTCCAGTTCCTCGGGTACAATCTGCCAGCTCAGGCCGTAGCGGTCGGTCAGCCAGCCGCAGGGGCCCTTTTCGCCGCCCTCTGAAAGGGCCTCCCATAGGCGGTCTACCTCCTGCTGGTTTGGGCAATTCACCATAAGGGAGGTGGCGGGGGTAAACGAATAAACCGGCCCGCCGTTTAGTGCAATGTAACGCTGGCCGCCCAGGCGAAACTCCACCGTTAAAACCGAGCCTTCAGGCCTGCCAGCCACCTCGGCGCCCTCTTTGCCATAGCGGTCAATACGTATAATTTTGGCATCTTCAAACAGTGAGACATAAAAATTTGCCGCCTCTTCGGCCTTGTCATCATACCAGAGGTTGACCACAATTTTTTGCATTTTTTGCCTCCTTTTCTATGGCGCTGCCCCTACTGTTTTTGCGTCTCCTCAGAGAGGGCTGCCATCCGTTTTGCGCTTTTTACAACGGCGTCCATCACCGTGGCCCGAAAAGCCCCGGCCTCCAAGGCGTGAACGCCCGCAATGGTGCCGCCCCCGGGCGAGGTGACGCTGTCCTTTAACATGCCGGGGTGCCAGCCCGTTTGCAGCTGCATCTCCCCCGCGCCCACCAGGGTTTGGCTGGC
The DNA here is from genome assembly GCA_964550985.1 of uncultured Oscillospiraceae bacterium. Classification (GTDB taxonomy): domain Bacteria; phylum Bacillota; class Clostridia; order Oscillospirales; family Ruminococcaceae; genus JAAYCI01. The sequence continues at coordinate 28,245 of CAZKBM010000025.1, read as the reverse complement.
CAGGGCCAGGGCCAAATCTCGCGGCAGGCCCATCTCCACGCCCCCGTCGGCCAAGGCCTCAATAAACAGGTAGGCGTAGGCCGGGCCGCAGCCCGATATCCCCGAGAGCGGGTCAATCCATTTTTCGGGGATGACATACACCGAGCCCAGTAGCGAAAACATGTCCTTTACCATTTGGATGGACTCAGTGCTGGCACGGCTGCCGGCCACAAGCCCCGCCACCCCGCGCCGCACCAGCATGGGGGTGTTGGGCATGATGCGGATGATTTCGTTTTGGGGGAAGGCGGCCTCCAAAACCTCCATGGGAACGCCCCCCATAATGGATACAACCAAGGTGCCCGGTGCAATGGCCGTGGTTAGGTAGGGCAGCACCCCGCCCGCAATTTGGGGCTTTAAGGCCAGTATTAACAAGGCGCACTCTTTGGCAAGCTGGCGGGCGCCGCCGTTATCGGGCCCATTGTGCATGGTGTTTACCCCGCACTCGGTAGAAAGCCAGCGCAGCCGCTCCATATCCTGGTCGGTTACAAAAACATTTTCGGGTTTTACCCCGCCGCTTTGCACAAGGCCGCGCAAGATGGATTCACACATTTTGCCGCCGCCAACAAAACCAATTTTGTTATGTGTAGACATGCCCATTCCTCCTGGTGTTTATGCGTATAGATTAGGATATAAATTGAGTGTACCCCGCCGTAGGCGGGGCTGTCAAGCAAAGGGGAGAAGTTGACACTGCTAAGCCCCTGGGGGTATGATAATAGGGGTAAAAAGAAAAATTTTACGTGAAGAGAATAAGATAAGGCCGGGAGATATTTTGAAGAAAAAGCGGATACAACCGAGCACCTGCCTGATGATGGGCCTGATAGGCGCGGTGTTTAGCGCCATAGCCGGGGCCTTGATGCTGGGGGGCTTTGGCGAGGCCACACTGCCGCGGGCGGTGGCCTTTGTTATGGAAGGCGCCATGCTGCTGTTTTTGGCGCTGGCCAATGCAGGGGGCCAGCACCGTAAAACACGGGCGGGGCTGCTGGGCCTGTTTTTTATGTTGCTTGTTTCCTACTTTAACCTGCCCCTGCTTTGCCCGGCGCTGGAAATGCTGGTAATACCCCTGCTGGGGTTTATGCGCAGGCAGCCCGGCGATGGGCTGTGCCTAGCAGTTTTAAGCCTGGCCGAACTGTGGTATGCCCTGTGCCGCACCCTGGTGCTGGCGGGGCTGTTTGGCGGGGCGGGGCTGTTTGCGGTGGGTATCAGTTTGGTGCTCGTTTCGGCGGCGCGGTTTTGGCTGTTGTTTCGGCTGCATCGCCGTGCGGGCGAGGCCCTGTGATGTTTTGGCAAAAATGAGTGCTGTAGAGTGCTATAATAGGATTTTTTGGAGGTGTAAGCCCCGTGCCCGACCCGAAACCTAAAAGACGTAAAAAAAGCCGCGGCCCCATTGTGCTGGCCGTTTGTATTGTGTTGTTGGCCGCCGCCGCCGCGGTGGCAGTGTGGGCCCAAAACCGCAGCCTGCCGCCCGTAGTGTCCAGCTCTGCGGCGGCGCCTTCCTATGTGGTAAGGGGCAACTCGGCTGCGCAAAGCGCATCTTCTTCCGCCCCGGCTACCAGCAGCGGGGCAACAGCAGAGCCTGCGGCCTCGCTGCCCGGCGAGATGCGCGCCATGTGGATTTCCTATTTGGAGTGGCTGAAAAATGATATCTCCACCGAAGAAAAATTGCGTGAAGTGTTGCAGAGGATGTTTGGCGAGTGCCGCGCCATGGGCCTGAACACCGTAATGGTGCAGGTGCGCCCCTTTGGTGACGCGCTGTACCCCAGCAAAATTTTCCCCTGGAGCCACCACCTGACGGGAGAGCAGGGCAAGGACCCCGGCTATGACCCCCTGGCTGTGATGGTGGAGGAGGCCCATGCCGAAGGGCTGCGGCTGGAGGCTTGGGTGAACCCCTACCGGGTAAACCTGCCCGGTGAGGATGGCCCCGGCCCCGAGGAACTGGCCGATACGAACCCCGCGGTACTGCACCCCGAATGGGTGCGCGAGGTGGAGGGCGTTGGAACCTTTTATGACCCCGGCATACCCGAAGTGCAGGCCATGATTGTGGAGGGCCTTACGGAAATTGCCCAGAATTATGAGGTGGATGGGATTCACCTGGACGACTACTTTTACCCCGCTTTTAGCGCCGAGCAGCGCGGCGCCGGGGAGGACGAGGCCTTTGACGCCGAAACCTATGCGCAGTATGGGGCAGGGCAGGACCTGGCCGCCTGGCGGCGGGAAAATGTGAACGCCCTAGTAAAGGCCGCCTACGGGGCCATAAAAGGGGCAAACCCCGCCCTGAGTTTTGGCATAAGCCCCCAGGGCAACAACGACAACAACTATAACCAGCAATACAGCGATGTAAAACTGTGGCTTAGCACCCCCGGCTACTGCGATTATGTAATGCCCCAACTCTACTGGGGTTTTAACTACCGGCTACAGAATGGCAGTGACCGTTTTGCCTTTGAAAACATTGCCCGGGAATGGGCCGCCTACCCCCGTAGCGATGCGGTGCGGCTGTATGCGGGGCTGGGGGCCTACCGTATAGAGGATGGCGATGGGAGCGATGAGACCGAAGAGGAGTGGAACAGCGGGCACAACCTGGCCGATATGGTGAGCGCCCTGCGCGGCATAGAGGGTTTTTCGGGTTTTGCGCTCTTCCGTTACGAGGTGCTGTATGGCAGCGGCGCTTCCCCCTTAGCGGCACAGGAGATTGCCGCCCTGACCGAAGTGTTGGCTGAAGGCGGGGCGGAAACGGGAGCCGCTTCGGGCAGTTCCTCCTTGGCCGCAGCATCTTCGCAGCAGGAATAAAAAAACATAGTTGTACAGCCCAGAGGGAAGGCGCGCCAAGGCCGCTTGCCTCTGGGTTTTGTTTTGTAGGGTATGGTGGCGGGCTGGCCGAAAAGATTCCCCCGCAGGGTGCCGTGGAAAGCACCCTGCGGGGGATATTGAAGAGGTGGGAAATGGTCGGCAAAAGTTTATTACAGTTTCTCAAAAGCTTGCGCAGCAAGCTTTTGAGAAACTGTTATGCAGCGCCTGATTTTTCCTGTATTTATGCGCTACAGTTTGTTAATTGGAGGACTACTAGCCAAAACGGGAGAGGAAAACCCCCGCCGCCACGGCCGAGCCGATAACACCCGCCACATTGGGGCCCATGGCGTGCATAAGCAGGTAGTTATCGGGGTCATACTGGCGGCCCACCACCTGCGATACACGCGCTGCCATGGGAACGGCCGAAACCCCGGCCGAGCCGATGAGGGGGTTTACCTTGCCGTGGGTAAGCGCGCACATCAGCTTGCCAAACAGCACACCCCCCGCGGTGGAAAGGGCAAAGGCGGCAAGCCCCAAAAAGATGATGAGCAGGGTGCGGGGCGCCAAGAAATTTTCGGCGTTGGCCGTGGCCCCCACCGTAACGCCCAAAAAGATGGTGATGATGTTCATAAGTTCATTGCCCGCTGTTTTAACCAGCCGTTCGGCCACGCCGCTCTCTTTCAGCAGGTTGCCCAGCATCAACATACCCACCAGGGTGGCGGCGTCTGGCAGGATGAGCGAGACCACCAGGGTGCAGACAATGGGGAAGACGATGCGCTCGCTTTTGGGCACCACGCGCAGCTGATCCATCCGTATCATACGCTCTTTTTTGGTGGTGAGCAGCTTCATGATGGGCGGCTGGATGATGGGCACCAGGGCCATGTAGCTGTAAGCCGCAATGGCAATGGCGCCAAGCAGTTCGGGCGCAAGGGATTTGGTGACGTAAATGGCCGTGGGGCCATCGGCCCCGCCAATGATGCCAATGGAGGCGGCCTGCTGGTTGCTAAAGCCCAGCGCCAGTGAGGCGATAAAGGTGGTAAAGATGCCAAGCTGGGCCGCCGCCCCCAAAAAGATGGTTTTGGGGTTTGCCAAAAGGGGCGAAAAGTCCGTCATGGTGCCGATGCCCAAAAAGATGAGCGGGGGATAGATGCCCAGTTTTACCCCGCAGTACAGGATGTCCAATAGCCCCCCCTTGGCCAGCACCTCGCCATAGTTGATGGTGTCGCCCATAAAGAGTTCCATGTGCACAATACCCGTCATGGGAAGGTTGGCAAGCAACATGCCAAAGGCGATGGGGAGCAGAAGTAAAGGCTCGAACTTACGTACAATTGCAAGATAAAAGAGCACGGCAACAATCAGGTACATGACGATGGTTTTCCACCCAAGCGCCATAAAACCTGTGGATTCTATAAATTCTCGCAAAGCTTAGCCGCCCCCCTTACTCAACTGTGAAGAGCAGGTCGTTTGTGTTCACGGCGTCGCCCTGGGCTACTTTAAAGCGAATGACGCCCGAGGCCGGGGCGCATATCTCATTTTCCATCTTCATGGCCTCCAGCAGGATGGCCACCTCCCCAGCTTTTACGGCGCTGCCTTCGGCCAGCACCAATTTTAATACGGTGCCGGGCAGGGGGCTTTGCATGGCCGCGCCGCCGGCGGGGGCGGCTGCAGGCGCCCCCGTTGCCACAGGGGCAGGTGTTGCAGGCGGGGGGGCCACAGCTGCGGCGGGTGGTGGTGGGGCGGTTGCCACCGGTGCGGCGTTTACTGCTGCGGGGGCGTTAGCGGCCGCATCGGCAGCCGCCCCAGCTGCGGGCTGGCCGCCCGCAGTGTTAAAATGGGGCAGCGCCCCGGGGGCCGGGGTGGTCTCTTCAATTTCGGCTTCGTACAGGTTGCCGTTTATCTTTATGCGAAAGCTTCTCATGGTCTCTCTCCTCCAAGGTGCGCTTTTCCTATAGTTTTCTGATATTTCGCACATTCAGTTCCGCTGGGTCTTTTTCCATCACCTGGGCCACGGCCAGTACCACGGCGGCAAGTTCCTCCTCCGAGGCGGCCGCGGCCGCAGGGGGCGCGGCTATAGGGGCAACTGCAGGGGCGGTTTTATCCAGTTTTGCAAACAGAATGCGTAGCAAAACCATCATGAGGTAGATGACCGCTAAAACGGCAAATACTGTGCCAAGGCCAAGCAGGGTGGTCTCAAGCATAACGCCGGCCAATAGTTAGGGCTCCTTTCTTTGGGGTAACTGCCTACCCTTTATTTACAAAACATCTCTTCCTCAACGGTGGCTATCATCTCTAGCGCGGCCACCGCGGGCGAGAGGCCGCCCTCCAGCAGGCGGGCCTCAATGGCGCTTAGGGCCTGTTTTACAGGCTCGTTTTCAAAAATACGGTTTTCAATTTGTTCCTTGGCAACCTGCCGCACCCAGGCCAATATCTGCCTGCTGCGGCGCTGCTGCAAATAGCCTGTGCCGGCCATGGCAGCCATAAAATCCTCCACCACCTGCCAAATGGCGGGTACTCCATCGCCCGTTAGGGCCGAGGCCGTGTAGGCTTTTGTAAGCCAGCCGGGGGTGGCAGGGCGCAGATAATGTAACACCCGCTCGTATTCGGCGCGGGCTATTTGGGCTTTTTGCAGGTTGTCGCCATCGGCCTTATTCACCAAAATGGCGTCGGCCGTCTCAATTACACCTTTTTTGATTCCCTGTAGTTCGTCCCCTGCGCCGGTGATGACCAGCACGAGGAAAAAATCTACCATCGAGCGCACCAGGGTTTCGCTTTGGCCCACGCCAACGGTCTCAACCAGCAGGGTGTCAAAGCCGGCGGCCTCACACAGCAGCATGGTCTCGCGGCTTTTGCGGCCAACGCCCCCCAAGGTTCCCCCGCTGGGGGAGGGGCGGATATAGGCCCCGCTGCATTTGGAGAGATTTTCCATCCGCACTTTATCGCCCAAAATGCTGCCGCGGCTGATGGCGCTGGAGGGGTCTACCGCCAGCACGGCCACCTTTTTACCGGCCCCGCAAAGCTGCGTGCCAAGCGCATCGATAAAGGTGCTTTTGCCCGCGCCGGGCACGCCCGTAATACCCACACGCGTGGCCTTGCCGGTGTGGGGCAGTATCAGGCGGATAATCTCCTGCCCCAGGGCAAAGTGTTTTTCGGCATTGCTTTCAATCACCGTAATGGCGCGCGAGAGCATCATACGGTTGCCGCTTACAATGGCGTTTGCAAACTCTTCCGCCGTGGGCCCCGGGCGGGGCACGGGCGCGCCATGGGCGTTTTTGTTCAGGCTATCGGGGCCTTTTACCCCTTTTACCACCAGGGAGGTGAAGGCCTCCCCGGCGTTTTGGGGCGCCCACTCGGGCCTTTTTTTATCGCTGTCCATCAGTGGCCAAGGCGGCGGTTCAGCTCGGCCAGCATCTCCTTGGCGGCCTCGGGTATCACCGTGCCCGGCCCAAAGATGCAGGCGGCGCCGTGCTCATATAAATAATCATAGTCCTGCGCGGGAATAACCCCGCCCGCAATCACCATGATGTCTTCGCGGCCCAGTTTTTTCAGTTCTTCAATCAGCTGGGGCAGCAGGGTTTTGTGCCCGGCGGCCAGGCTGCTCATTCCAATGATGTGCACGTCGTTATCGGCGGCGTCGCGGGCGGTCTCCTCCGGGGTTTGGAACAGGGGGCCGATGTCCACGTCAAAGCCCATGTCGGCATAGGCGGTGGCCACCACCTTTGCGCCGCGGTCGTGCCCATCCTGGCCCATTTTTGCCACAAAGATACGCGGGCGGCGGCCCTCTCGCTGGGCAAAGGCGTCGGTCAATTCTTGCACCTCGGCAATGGTTTCCTCACCGGCGTATTCGGCCGAGTACACCCCCGAGATGGAGCGGATGGTGGCCTTGTGCCGGCCCGAAACCTTCTCGATAGCGTCGGAAATTTCACCCAGGGAGGCGCGGGCGCGGGCGGCGTCCACAGCCAGTTCCAGCAGGTTGCCCTCGCCGGTTTCGGTGGCTTTGGTGATGGCGCTTAGGCAGGCCTCTACCTTTTGGGCGTCACGGTTTTCACGCAATTGCCTCAGCCTCTCAATCTGCGCTTTGCGCACGGCGGTGTTATCCACCTCTAAAATATCCAGGGCTTCTTCCTGCTGTTTTTGCAGGGTATTCAGGCCCACAATTTTTTCGCTGCCGCTATCGATGCGGGCCTGGCGGCGGGCGGCGGCCTCCTCAATGCGCATCTTGGGCAGGCCGGTATCAATGGCTTTTGCCATGCCGCCAAGGGCCTCTACCTCCTGTATGTGCGCCCAGGCTTTGCGGATGAGCTCATCGGTGAGCGCCTCCACATAGTAGGAGCCGCCCCAGGGATCCACCACCTTGCAGATGCCCGTCTCATCCTGTAAGTAGAGCTGGGTATTGCGGGCGATGCGGGCCGAAAAATCGGTGGGCAGGGCGATGGCCTCGTCCAGCGCATTTGTGTGCAGGCTTTGGGTATGGCCCAGCGCGGCGGCGTGGGCCTCCATGCAGGTGCGGGCAATGTTGTTGAAGGGGTCCTGGGCGGTCAGGCTCCAGCCAGAGGTTTGGCTGTGGGTGCGCAGAGCCATAGATTTTTCGTTCTTTGGCCCAAATTCTTTTACAATTTTGGCCCATAGCATACGCCCGGCGCGCATTTTGGCAACTTCCATAAAGTAGTTTTTGCCAATGCCCCAGAAGAAGGAGAGCCGGGGGGCAAATTCATCCACCCCCATGCCCGCGGCAAGGCCGGTTTTGATGTACTCCTTACCATCGGCCAGGGTGTAGCCCAATTCTATGTCGGCGGTGGCCCCGGCCTCCTGCATGTGATAGCCCGAGATAGAGATGGAGTTGAACTTGGGCATGTTTTTGGAGGTGAAGGCGAAGATATCGCCGATGATGCGCATGGAGGTTTCGGGCGGGTAGATGTAGGTGTTGCGCACCATGAACTCTTTTAAAATGTCGTTTTGAATGGTGCCGGTCAGTTTTTCCTGGGGCACGCCCTGCTCTTCGGCGGCCACAATGTAAAAGGCCAGTATGGGCAGCACCGCGCCGTTCATGGTCATGGAGACGGACATCTCCCCCAGGGGGATGCCCGAAAACAACACCTCCATGTCCAGGATGGAATCCACGGCTACACCCGCCTTGCCGACGTCGCCCACTACGCGGGGGTGGTCGGAGTCATAGCCGCGGTGGGTGGCCAGGTCAAAGGCGATGGAGAGGCCCTTTTGGCCCGCGGCCAAGTTGCGGCGGTAGAACGCGTTGGACTCTTCGGCGGTAGAAAAACCCGCGTATTGGCGTACCGTCCAGGGGCGGTTTACATACATGCCGGGGTAGGGCCCCCGCAAAAAGGGCGCAAGGCCCGCCGTATAGCCCAAATGGTGTAAACCCTTGTAATCTTCGGCCGTGTACAGGGGCTGTACGTCCGCCTGCTCCATGGTCTCGTGCACAAGCTGGCTTACGGTTTTACCGGTCTCCTGCTGCACGGCCTTTTCCCAGGCGGCTTTAGAGGTTTTATCTACCAGTTTTGGCGCTGTAAAATTGGGTTTTGGCATCTTAGTTTCCCCCTTCCGCCTGGATGTTTTTGAGAATCTCGTAGCAGTTGGCCCGGATGTGGATAAAATCCCACACGCCTGCGGCCAGGTAGGCCTCTTTGTGCTCGGGCGCGGGCGCGCCCGCCACCAGTACCAATGTGCCGGGGCTTTGGGCTTTTATAGCCTTTGCAAGCGGGGGCACCAGTTCGGGGTAGCTATCGTCAGTGCTGCAAATAACACAGGCGGCAGCGCCGCTGGCCTTCGCCGCTTTTGCGGCGTCCTCTACGCTCTCAAATCCGGCGGGGCTCTCCACCGTAAAGCCGCCCACCTCAAAAAAACCCGCCGAAAAATCGGCCCTGGCCTTGTGCTGGGTCAAAGGCCCCATGTTGGCCAAAAAGATTTTTACCCCGCCCATTTGGGCGGTTTTATCGCGCAGGGCCTCAAAGTCCTCGGTTAAGCGGTGGGGGGCTATGGCGGTGCAACTTTCGCCGCAGCCACCACCCAGCGCGGCGTTTACGCTGGCAATGTTTTCCCCTGCTTTAAACGCGCTTACCAGCTCTTCGGCGCCGCCGCTTAAAACCAGGTTTTTGGCGGCAGGGGCGGCAGAGGCACAGGCTTTGGCGGGGCGGCTCAGCTTTACTTCGCCCATATTGGCGTATAGGTTTACCCCCACAGCGCGCAAAGAGCGGGTGTTCAGCTTTTTCTTTTTATCGGCCAGTTTTTCGGCGATGTCCTTTTGCACGCTGCCCAAAAGCAGCGCTTTTAACAGCCCGCCCTCGGCCTCTATGGCGGTAAACTTTTGCCAAACAGCCTCTATCACCTGGTTTGTCAGGGTTTCCACATACCAGGAGCCACCCGCTGGGTCCACTGGAGAGCTGAGCTCGAACTCCTCTTTCAGTAAAATGGGGATGTTGCGGGCGATGCGGCGGGAGGCCTCGTCGCTTTGGCCCAGCGGCGAATCAAAGGGGGCCACCGTAAGGTTTTGCGCCCCGCCCACCAGGGCCGAAAACGCCTCGGTGGTGCTGCGCAGCACATTCACATAGGGGTCGTACACGGTTTTGCTAAAGGCCGCGGTCTCGGCCACAATATGGGCCTTGCCCGCTTCTTCGCTGCCGCCAAAGGCTTTTACCAGGTGGCTGTAAAGCACCCGTGCCGCGCGTAGCTTGGCAATTTCCATAAAGTAATTGGAACCAACACTGAGGGCAAGGCAGAGGCTTTGGGCGGCGGTGTCAATGTCGATGCCGCGCTCGGTTAGGGCGGCCAGGTACTCGCTGGCTTGTGCCAGCACAAGGGCCAGCTCTGTTACACTGTCGGCCCCGCCGCTGGTAAAAACAGCGCCCTGGCAAAGCACGGTGCGCAGGCCGGGGGCGGCTTTTTCGGCAAAGCGCAGGCTCTCGGCCATCTCATCGTACAGTTTGGCAAGGGGGCGGGGTAGGCTGCCGCTGGCTGCCAGTACCGCAAGGGGGCTGGCAGCCACACTGCCCTTGGCCTTTTCAAGCCCGATATCGGCGGCGCAAAGCAAACTGAGGGCCGGCAGGGCCGAAAGCCCGCAGTATAGCTGCAGTTCGGTTCCGGCAAGGTCAATGCCCGCAAACAGGGTTTTGGCGTCCTGTGCGGTATAAAGGGCAAGGCCCCCGTTGCAGGCGCAGGCGCAGCCAATGGCGGCGGGCGCAAGGCGCAGGCTTAAACCACTTGCACCGTTTGCCAGTTCCTCTCGCATCTGGGCGTTTGCCTCGGCGGGGCTGCCTGCGTCCAGGGGCGAAAGGCCCTTACAGCCCTCGGCCAGGTAACCCGCCGCAAGGCTGCCCCGGCGGTAGCCGGGCTGGCCGGGCAGCGCGCCGCTGTCCTCCACATCCTGCTGGTTATAAATGGGCCGCAGGGTGATGCCCTCAAAGGTTTTGGTCAGCAGTTTTTTGTCAAAGTCGGCCCCTTTCAAGGTCTTTTTGGCGGCCGCCTTCCAGTCCTCATAGCTGGGCAGCGGAAACTCGCTAAACGAGACGGGCGAAGCGGCGGTTTTGCCGTTTTCCATACATATTCCCCCTTCGTGATTTTATCCGATGCATCTCATTGTATGCCTACACCTTTTGGCAGAAGGCAAAAAGATTATACAGGCATGTTACCATGCTTTTTGCGCGGGCGGTTTTCCTTTTTGCCGCGCAGCATCCGCAGCGAGGCGGCCAGGTATTTGCGGGTTTGGCTCGGCTCTATCACATCGTCTACAAAACCGCGGGCGGCGGCCTTGTAGGGGTTGGCAAACTGGTCTTTATATTCCTGTATTTTCTCGGTGCGGGTTGTGGCGGGGTCGCTGCTGGCCTCAATCTCCTTGCGGAAGATGATGTTGGCCGCGCCGTCGGGGCCCATAACGGCAATTTCGGCGCTGGGCCAGGCATAAACGGAATCGGCCCCCAGATGCTTAGAGCACATGGCGTCGTAGGCGCCGCCGTAAGCCTTGCGCACAATCACCGTAACCATGGGCACGGTGGCCTGGCTGTAGGCGTACAGCATCTTGGCCCCGTGGCGGATGATACCGCCATACTCCTGGGCGGTGCCGGGCAAAAAGCCGGGTACATCCACAAAGGTGACCATGGGGATGTTAAAGCTATCGCAGAAGGTGATGAAGCGGGCGGCCTTATCCGAGGCGTTGATGTCGAGGCACCCGGCCATGATGCGCGGCTGGTTAGCCAGTACCCCAACGCTTTGGCCGCCGATGCGGGCAAAGCCCGTAATCATGTTTTGGGCGTACATCGGCTGCACTTCAAAAAAGTCGTGTTCATCCACCACTTCGGTAATGATATCGCGGATATCATAGGCTTTGTTGCTGTTATCGGGCAGGATGGTATCCAGTTTTTCGCACAGGCGGTTGATGTCGTCGCTCGTCTCGGCCAGGGGGGGCTGCTCCTTGTAGTTTTGGGGCAGGTAGCCAATGAGTTTCCGAATCATCGCAATGGTTTCGGTTTCATCTTTGCCCATAAAGTGCGCATTGCCCGAAACGCTGTTGTGGGTGGCGGCGCCCCCCAATTTTTCGGGGCTTACCTCTTCGCCGGTAACGGTTTTAATCACCTGTGGGCCGGTGATAAACATGTTGGAGGTTTTGTCCACCATAAAGATAAAATCGGTAAGGGCGGGGGAATACACGGCCCCCCCGGCGCAGGGCCCCATAATCACCGAGATTTGGGGGATGACCCCCGAGGCCACGGTGTTGCGGAAGAAGATGTCCCCATAGCCGCCCAGCGCGTCTACGCCCTCTTGTATCCGCGCGCCGCCAGAATCGTTGATGCCAATGACGGGCGCGCCCACCTTCATGGCCAAATCCAAAAGGTTGCAAATCTTTTTGGCGTGCATCTCGCCCAGGGCGCCGCCGGTAACGGTAAAATCCTGCGCAAAGGCGTACACCAGCTTGCCGCCCACCTGGCCGTAGCCCGTAACCACGCCCTCGCCCGGCGCTTCGGTGCTGGCCATGTCAAAATCGGTACAGCGGTGCTCCACAAAGGTGTTCAGTTCCACATAGTTACCGTCGTCAAAAATGGCCTCCATCCGTTCGCGGGCCGTCATTTTTCCGTTTGCATGTTGTTTATCTATACGTTTTTGGCCGCCGCCCAAGGCCACCTTGGCGCGTTTTTCGCGCAGGGCCTGCAATGCGTCACTCATGGTTCTATTGCCCCTTTTCCTAAGGTGTGTTCACACACCCTCAAATAAAATTACTTGCGCTGCGAAAGTTCCAGCAGTACGCCGCCGGTGCTTTTGGGGTGGCAAAAGGCTATGCTGGCGCCCCCTGCGCCATAGCGGGGCGTTTCGTCAATCATCCGCCAGCCTTTCTCCTTCATCTGGGCAATGGCCTCTTCAATGTTATCCACCCGTATGGCAATATGCTGGATGCCGGGGCCTTTTTTTTCAATGAACTTGGCGATGGGGCCGTCTTCGGCGGTGCTCTCCAAAAGTTCAATCTCGCTATCTCCACAGGGCAAAAAGGCAACGCGCACCTTTTGCTCGGCCACCTCTTCCACCCCGGCCGATACAAGGCCCAAAGCCTCGTAGGTGGCAAGGGCTTCGTCTAAGTTGGGTACGGCAATGCCAATATGGTCGATACGCAGTGGTTTCATACTCTTTCCTCCTCGCAAAATCTATGTTGTGTTTTTTTGATAACGTGTGGGATGTGCAAAGGCACTGCAAAACAGCATTGGCAAGCCTTTACCTAGCGCGGCAGTGGAATGTGGTGCTTGCAGCCCTCGCAGGCATTTTGCAGGTATTCCTCCAGCATGGGCTTAAAGTTTTCATGGGCGCAGTTTTTGATAATGGCGCGGGCCCGCTCGGTGGGGGAGAGGCCGCGCAGGTCGGCTACGCCTTTTTCGGTGATGATGACCATGACGCTGTGCTCGTTATGGTCCACATGGCTTACGGCGGGCACAATGCTGGAGATGCTGCCCCCCTTGGCCGTGGAGGCTGTGGTGAATATGGAGATGGCCCCGTTGCGGGTAAAATCTCCCGAGCCGCCTATGCCGTTCATCAGGCGGGTGCCCCCGATGTGGGTGGAGTTGACATTGCCGTAGATATCGGCCTCAATGGCGGTGTTCATGGCAATGATGCCAAGCCGGCGGATGATTTCGGGGTTGTTGCTCAGCTCCTGGGGGCGGATGACAATTTTCTCTTTGTAACTGTCAAAATTTTCATAGAATTTGGGCAGGCGCTCGGGCGAGAGGGTGATGGCCGTGGTAGAGGCCGAATCCACAATGCCTGCGTCGAATAAATCCAGCACCGAGTCTTGCAGGACCTCGGTATATACCGTAAGATGCCGGAACTTGGAGTGCAACAGCCCCCCCAAAACGGCGTTTGCCACACTGCCAACGCCAGACTGCAGGGGAAGCAAATTTTCGGGCAGGCGGCCCGCGGCCACCTCATTTTCCAAAAAGCCAATCAGGTTCTTAGCCATCTGGGCCGCGTCGTCATCAATGGGGGCCACGGGGTTTGTTTTGTCGGGCAGGTCGGTAAGCACAATGGCGGCAATTTTTTCGGGGTCGCACTCAATGTAGGGCGTGCCAATGCGCTGGTTTGGCTTTGTAAGGGGAATGGGCTGGGTGTTCGGCGGTTTTTCCACCGTGTAAATATCGTGCAGGCCCTTTAGGCACATAGGCTGGGCGCTGTTTACCTCAATAATCACCTTTTCGGCCGTGGCCACGGCCGTGGCGGTTATGCCGCCCGAGGTGGAGGGGTAGATATGCCCCTCTTCATCGATGCAAACGGCCTCTATCAGCGCCACGTTGATGGTGCCAAAGTAGCCGTATTTCATCCAAACCGGCACATGGCTCAGGTGCAAATCCTCATATTGTACGTCGCCACAGTTGATGGCCTCGCGGATGTTTTTGTTGGTTTGGTAGGCGTAACGGCGCTTAATCACCCCGGCCTCGGTAAGCAGGGTGTCAAGCTCAGGCCCTACCGAGGCCCCGGTAATTAGGGTGATGCCCAGCTTATCCCCCTCTTTGGCCCTTTGGGCCAGGGCCGTGGGCACGGCCTTTGGGTGGCCGGCGGGGGTAAAGCCGCTGGTGGCAACGGTCATGCCGTCCTGTATAAGCTGGGCGGCCTGCTGGGCCGAGACAATTTTACCTTTTAATGAATTACATAGCACGCGCTCTTCGCGGTTCATAATTTCCCTCCAGATGTGTTTTACAGCTATTTAGCATGAGTGGCGCATAGGTTTACCCTGAAAACAAAGGCTGTATTGACACGCTGTGGCATTCTTTTGTATCACAGCGCCTGAGTAAAAGGTACTGATTCTAAATCAGGGAGTAGTAGGATTTATCCATTTTATTATACAGGTAGAAACAGAAATTTGTATACACGTTCAGTTTAGTTGTGTACTTGATAGGAATGTCAAATAATAAATAGTGTATAAAAATATGAATGAAATTTGAATAATAAATAGCAATATAGACAAAATAATAGCAAAATCACTACAAAATTAGCGAAAAGAAGAAAGGAAAACCTTACCACAAGGGTAAGGTGTGGCATACTTTTGCCCAAAAAGGGCAAAAAACCTTCCAAACCTTTACCCTAGGTGGAAGGTTTGCGTGCCGATTCTTTGTGAATAGTAACCTAAGGAAAATTCAAACTTTGGCTTTCTTGCACAAGGGCAGGGCCAAAAAGCTGGCAAATTGTGCAAAAAAAAAGTTCTTGACCTTCCATTCATAGGCAATATTACACTTGAAATATGCAAAGTATACCCTTGCGTTTTTTGAATCTCTTATTTTTCTACAGAAAGGTAAAGACGTTATGGAAAAACCATTTGTCCATCCCTACATGCCCAACAGCGTACCGGCGGCCAAAGAGGCCATGCTGAAAGAGCTGGGTGTAAGCAAAATTGAGGATTTATACTCAGAGCGTATCCGTGGAGACTTGCGCTACACGGGCACCATGAACCTACCAAAACCCATTTTGGGCGAATATGACCTGAAACAGCACGTGATGGGAATTTTGAATGAGAACGACACCTGCGAAGAGTATGCAAACTTTTTGGGCGCAGGCTGCTACAACCACTATGTGCCCGCCCTGTGCGATGAAATTAACACCCGCGCCGAGTTTATTACAGGTTACTGCGGCGATACCTACAGCGACCACGGCAAAATGCAGGCCATTTTTGAGTATACCTCGATGATGGGCGAACTGCTGGATATGGACGTTGTGAGTTACACAAACTACGATGGCGGCCAGGCCGTCAACTCCTCGCTGCGTATGGCGCTGCGCATTCAAGAGGCCGATGGACACCCTGAGCGCTGCAAACTGCTGGTACCCGGCACCATGAACCCGGACATCCTCTCTCAGCTGTGTGATTATTGCAAACATGTGGCCGAGATTGTGCGGCTGAAATACGACGCAAAAACCGGCCTGATTGATATGGCCGATTTAAGCGCGCAGCTGGCCGATGGCAAAACCGCCGCCGTATTTTTTGAAAACCCCAGCTACCTGGGCTTTTTTGAAACCCAGGCCAAAGAGATTGCCGATGCGGCCCACAAAGCGGGGGCCCTGGTGGTGGTACAGCCCGAAATTGCCTCGCTGGGCGTTATTGAGGCCCCGGCGAACTATGGTGCCGACATTGTGTGCGGCGAAATACAGCCCCTGGGAATGCACATGTACTACGGCGGCGGCTGCGCCGGCTTTATTGCAAGCCCCTATGAGGAGAAATTCATTCAGCAGTTCCCCACCTATATGTACGGCATCTGCCGCACCCAAAACGAGGGCGAGTACGGCTGGGGCCGCGCCCTGAATTACCGCTGCAGCCATGGCGCGCGCGAAAAAGCCAACGAGTATTTTGGCACCGAAACCGGCCTTTGGGGCATTACCGCAGCGGTGTATTTAGCCGTGATGGGCCCGGAAGGCATGAGGGAACTGGGCGAAAATATCCTACAAAAACTGGCCTACCTGCAAAAGAAGCTGGCCGGAATTAAAGGCATTACAGTGAACCCCTTTGGCGGGGCGAACTTCCAGGAAGTGGTTGTGAACTTTGACGGCTGCGGCAAAACGGTGGAACAGGTGAACAAAGCTTTGCTGAAAGAGAAGATTTTTGGCGGCAACAACCTGAAGTACTGTTTCCCCGCCCTTGGAGAAAGCGCCCTGTTTGCCGTTACCGAAATTACCAGCAAAGCACAGATAGATAAACTGGCCGCGGCACTGGCCAGCGTGATTGGAGGTTAAGCGCTATGGGAAAGATTAACACAAAACGCAACTATCAGCAGGCCCGCTGGGACGAGCCCCTGATTATGGATATGGGCAACCCCGGCGAACGCGGCGTGATGATTAGCGAAGTGGAGCCCGAAATACAAACCGATGTGACGGCCCTGATACCGAAAGGCTTTGCCCGCAAGGCCGCCCCAAAACTGCCTGAACTTGGCCAAATGCAGGTGCTGCGCCACTTTTTACGTCTCTCGCAGGAGACAATTGGCACCGATATCAACATTGATATTGGCCTTGGCACCTGTACCATGAAGTACAGCCCCAAGGTGAACGAGCAGATTGTGCGCAGCCCTAAGGTGAGCGAACTACACCCCTGCCAAGACGACGAGACCGTGCAGGGTATGCTAAAGGTGATTTATGAGACCCAGCAGTACCTGAAAGAGATTTCGGGGATGGACGCCTTCTGCCTACAGGCATCGGGCGGCACCCAGGCCATCTACTCCAACGTGGCCGTCATCCGCGCCTACCACGAGGCAAACGGTGAAGGGGAGCAGCGCAACGAGATTATCACCACCATGTTAAGCCACCCCGGCAACCCCGGTGCGGCCTCAACAGCGGGCTACAAGGTGATTACCCTGATGCCCGACGAAACCGGCTACCCCAGCTTGGAAGCGCTGAAAAAGGCGGTTTCCCCCCACACGGCGGGGCTGCTGATTACAAACCCTGAGGACACCGGCCTGTTTAACCCCCACATCAAAGAGTATGTGGACGCCGTACATGCCGTGGGCGGCCTTTGCAGCTACGACCAGGCCAACCTGAACGGCGTGTTTACCCTGACCCGTGCGCGGGAAGCGGGCTTTGATATGTGCCACTACAACCTGCACAAAAGCTTCTCCTCCCCCCATGGCTGCCAAGGCCCCGGCGCGGGCGCCCAAGGCGTTGTAAAAAAGCTGGAAAAATTCCTGCCTGTACCCCGCGTTGAGTATGACGGCAAGAAATACTTCTTAGACTATGACGCGCCCAGCAGCATTGGAAAGTTGCGTAAGTACTACGGCGTACCGCCTGTAATTGTGCGCACCTACGCTTACATTCGCAGCATGGGTATGCAGGGCCTGCGCGAGGTAGCCGAACTTTCGATACTGAACAACAACTATATGTTAAAGGGCCTTTTGGAGATTGAGGGCCTCTCGATGCCCTATGCCGACGGCATTAAGCGTTTGGAACAGGCCCGCCTGAGCTGGGAGGAATTGACCGAAAAAACCGGAGTGACCACCGATGATATCTGCCGCCGCATTGTGGATTATGGCTTCCAGGATTACTTTGCCAGCCACCACCCGCGCATCATCCCCGAGCCCTTTACCCCAGAACCGGTGGAGACCTACTCGAGAGATGACATTGACGAATATGTAGCGGCCTTTAAGGCCATTGCCAAAGAGGCCTACGAGAACCCGGAACTTGTAAAAACCGCGCCGCATAAAGCCGCCCTGGCCACCCAAATTAACGAGGAAGATTTATCTGATGTGAGCCGTTTTGCCACCACCCTGCGCGCCTACCGCAAATATGTAGAAAACAAATAGGGGGTACAGTAGATGGGAACACTGGACGGAAAAGTAGCGTTTATCACGGGTGCGGCCATGGGCAATGGCGAGGGAATTGCCACCGTAATGGCCCAAAAAGGCGCCACCGTACTTTTGGTGGATATCAGCGATAAGGTGCACGAGACAGCCAAAAAAATTGGCCCAAACGCCCACGCCTATCAGGTGGATATCACCGAATATGAGCAGGTGAAAAACGCTGCCGACGACGCCATTGCCAAATTTGGCCATGTGGATATTCTGGTGAACAACGCAGGGATTGCCCGCTTTATTGATGTGCGCAACATGGACGACGAACTGCGCGACCGCCACTATAAAATTAACGTGGTGGGGGTATGGAACTGCACAAAAGCCCTGATTAACCACATGATTGACCGCCGCTACGGCCGGATTGTGAATATGTCCTCTGTAACCGGGCCCCGAGTTTCCGACCCCGGCATGATGGCCTATGGCATGACGAAGGGGGCGGTGCTGGCCTTTACCAAAACCACCGCCATGGATGTGGCCCGCTACGGCATAACGGCCAACGCCATTATTCCAGGGTATATCCTAACCCCTATGGTGCGCCATAGCGCCGAGGAATCCTGCGCCGAAAACCCCCAAAGCGTGATAGACGGCATTGCGGCCAAAGTGCCCATAGGGCGGCTGGGAAAACCCGAAGAGATAGGCTATTTGGCGGCCTTTTTGGCCAGTGATGAGGCGGCGTACATCACCGGCACCGAGGTGCTGATTGACGGCGCGCTTACCCTGCCCGAAACCGGCGCCATGGGCCTTAGGGATTAATTGTTTGTAACCGCCAAAATTCATGCGCTACAGTTCGTAGATCTGCGATAAAACAATAAACTGCAACAGAAAGGAACAACCACCATGCTGGCAGTAGTAAAAGAAGGCCCCGGACCGGGGTTTGTAGTAAAAGATGTACCTAAGCCCATCTGCCGCCCTGACGATTTGGTCATTCGGGTAAAATCCGTTGGCATCTGCGGCAGCGACCTGCCCATTTTGGCCGGTACGCGCGAGATTCCCTGGCCCATGATTCCCGGACACGAATTTGCCGGAGATGTTGTGGAGGTGGGTTCGGCCGTGCAGGGAATGCCCGGCGTGCCCAACTTCCAAGTGGGAGACCGTGTCTCCTCCTGCCTGGTAATAGGCTGTGGCAACTGTAAGTACTGCATTGAGGGCAACGAGAGCCTGTGCGACAACCTTGTGGAAACCGGCATACACTGCGACGGCGCCTTTGCCGAGTATGTGCGCGTGCCCGCCAAAACCTGTGTGTACCTGCGCGATGATACCAGCTATGACTACGGCGCCGCCGTGGACCCCGTGGCCTCGGCCTACCGCACGGTTAAAGCCATGAAGTTGACCACGAAGGACACCGTGATGGTGCTGGGGCCTGGCCCCATTGGCCTGTACGCCGTGCAGCTTTTAAAACTGCGCGGGCCCAAGTGCATTATTGTGGTGGGCGCAGACGTGGACGCCCAGCGCCTGGAGATGGCCAAAAAATTTGGGGCCGACTACACCATCAATGGCTCCAAAGAGGACATTGTAAAGCGCGTTGCCGAGATTACCGGCGGCGACATGTGTGATATTGTGCAGGACTGCGCGGGCGCAGTGCCCCTGGCCGATATTGCCATGCAGTGCCTGCGGAAAAAGGGCGTCTATGCCCTAACGGGCCTCTTCCACGCCCCTGTGCCCATGAACCTGGGCAAGGTGGTACGCAGCGAGGTGGACATCATGGGCACCATCTGCTACACCCGCGAAGAGTTTAAAGAGTGCCTGGAACTGATTGAAAACGGACGGGTACAGGTGGAGCCGCTGATTACCCACCACTTCCCCTTAAGCGAAATGGAGAAGGCCTTTGAAATTGCCATGGCCCGCCAGTCCATCAAAATAATGATGCATCCGTAAAAAAAAGAACACGATTTCACCAAGATAACGGGTATCCAAGCGGGGAGCAATCCCCGCTTGTAAGATAGAAGGGCTATCACATCCTATAGAGAAAGGAAAATTGGTATGGAAATCGTAATTGCTATCATGATTGGCGTGTGGCTAGTGCTGGCAGGGGTATTTTACGGTGTTTTTGTGAAAAAGGAATTTGACCGTTTTGGGGTTCCCTATAGCAAAGCAGACGTAGACAGAATTAAAAATACCCCGAAACAAAGCGAAAACAAGTAGCTTTGGGGCAAGTAAGGAGGAATGAACATGAATGCATTTTTAGTTGGTGTTATCATCTCAATGGTCGCCTACCTGGCCGTGGGCTTTTGGGTGGGGCGCAAGGTTAAAAACGTAGACGATTACTATGTGGCAGGGCGCAATGCGCCGGTTATCTTAATTGTGGGCTCTCTGGTGGCCTCCTTCCTCTCCACCGGGGCCTTTTTGGGCGATACCGGCGAGGCGGCCAGCGGCGCTTTTGTGGCCATTGTTATTGTGGGTATTATGCAGGCCACGGGCTACCTGTATGGTTCCAACCTCTTTGGGCGCTACATCCGCCGCAGCAAGGTTCTCACCATCCCCGAATATTTTGGCAAGCGCTTTGATTCAAAGCGGATGCGCAAACTGGCCGGCCTTACCTGCATTGTGGCCGTAACGGCCTACATGCTCTCGGCCACCCAGGGCATCTCCAGCCTGATGTCCAACATCACCGGCATTGATTTTAAATGGTGCGTCATCATCGCCTGGTGCGCCTACACCTTCTTCACCATCTATGCGGGCTCGCCCGGCGTTTTAATTACCGATACCATGATGTTCCTGGTGTTCCTGCTGGCCGCGGTGATCGCCATCCCCTTCATCACCATGAGCGCGGGCGGCTGGTTCACAGCCATCAACAACCTGGCCAGCCCCGATTTTGCCATTCCCGGCATCATCTCGTCCTCTGGTAACGCCGAGTATGTGGCCTCGGGCGGGCAAACTATTGGCTGGGCCATTACCTATGGCGTTGTGTGGATGCTGGTGGTTATGGTTAGCCCCTGGCAAACCAGCCGCTACATGATGGCCAAAAATGAGCACACCGTTATGCGCAGCGCCATCTGGGCTTCCATGGCGGTTATCACCGTCACCATGTTCCTGTATTTTGGCTGTGTGTTTGTGGCCTCTGTAAACCCCGGCATTGGCGCCGATACCATGATTTGGGCCGCAATGAACATGATGCCGCTGGTAATTGGTGTTATTATGCTAACGGGCATACTGGCCGCGGGCATCTCCTCGGCCACCACCTTCCTCTCTCTGGTTGGCTTCTCGCTTACCAACGACATTTTGCATGTAAAAGAGGACGACAACGGCAAACATCGCCTGCGTGTTTCGCGCATCGGCATGTTCTGCGTGAGCTTGGTGGTGCTGGCCCTGGCCTACTTTAACCCCCCGGCCATCTTCTGGGTAATGTACTTTGGCGGCACGGTGATTGCGGCCTCCTGGGGCCCCATTGCCCTGGCCAGTATTTGGAGCAAGCGCCTTACCGAGCGCGGCGCCTTCTGGGGTATGCTGCTGGGCTTCCTGGGCTGCTTTGTCATCCGTCTGGGCACCGCCCTAAACCTGTTCACCACTCCCTTCTTCCTGGATAGTTTCTTCGTGGGCATCTACCTCAGCATTGGCGGGGCCATTGTGGGCTCTTTAACCAGCAAGGTAAGCGCCAAGGAAAAGGCCGAACGCGAAATGCTGTTTGTGGTTCCCGAGAGTGAAAAAGACCCCGTGGCGATGCGGAAAACCGAAAACCTGTGGAAGGTTTACATCGTATTTGCCGTAGCCATGTGCGCCCTCTTCGTTTTTGGCTGGGCCATTCCCTACATGAACGCCGTGGGCTAAACCCTTGGCGCCCCTATTCTTGGCCAGTCTGTTTGGCGGGAATATTCCCCCCTTCTGTAAGCCAGAATCGCAACCGCCTTTTTGGGCGGTTGCGATTCTGACGTTTTTCATTAGCCAGCGAAGCGCCCTGTGGCATAAACAGGCGAAGGAGAGACCATGCGCCGGGAACCCGGAACGTACACCATTGGAAAAATGGCGGAAATATGCAATATCTCTAAAAAGCAGCTGCGGTATTATGACCAAAACGGGATTTTGTCGCCCCAATACCGCAACCCGGAGACCAACTACCGGCTGTATACCGAAAACCAAATTGAAGAGATATTACTGTTGCAGGAACTGAAAAGCCTGGATTTCCCCCTGAAAGATATCAAACGGATGCTGAGTGACCGGAAACTGTACAAGCTACAGGATGTGCTGGAGGAGCGGCTTTATACCCTGCGTGTTGAAACCGCCGCTGTGCAAAAAAAATATAACCTGACCATGGATATATTGATGCGCATTACCAATGGGATGATTGAGCGCCAGCAGCCCGAGAACCAGGCAAAAATTGAACTGCGCAGCTTTGCCCCGCGCAGCGTGTTAAGCACCCGCTATGTGAGCAGCTGGAACGCCAATAACTCTTTCATTGTGCGCAGGGCGGAGCTCTTCCGCCTGGCCGAGGATTTAAAGGTGAAGCTGGAAGGGGCAAACCTCGCCATCTTCCACTCGGGCTATTTAAAGCAGTTCAGCAGCCACCCCGAGGACCAAAGCGGGGATTTAGAGGTGTGCATGAACCTGGCTGAACCCCACAAGGCGGCGCCAAATTGCCGCACGCTGGGCCCCTTCCAGGCGGTTTCGTGTGTGTTTACGGGCCACTATAAACATATGGAAGGGCCTTACCTTGCCATGGAGTGTTGGGCCCAAAACCAGGGGATAGAGCTCTCGGGCGTCTCGGTGGAGGAATACCTCATAGGCGCTACCATGACCCAAAACTCCGACGATTATGTCACCCGCCTGTACCTACCGGTAAAGGGCAGCGAGGTGTAAAGAGAGACTGTAAACGGCCCTTTACTATAGCGGGCTTACAGGCCAATACACAATACCCCCCGGCCACTGTGGCGGGGGGTATTGTGTAATAAGGCGCTTGATTAGACCTATACTTTTTGCGCGGTAATTTGTTAATTTGCCGCAATGAGGCCGCTTTTACAGGGGCAGCAGCACCGTAAAAGTGCTGCCCTGCCCGGGGCTGCTTTGCAGCTCCACACGGCCGCCATGGTACAAAACGCCGCGCTTTACAATGGCAAGCCCAAGGCCGGTGCCTCCGCTTTGGCGCGAGTGGCTTTTGTCCACCCGGTAAAAACGCTCAAAAATATGGCTTTGGTGTTCGGGTGGTATGCCAATGCCATCGTCGCACACCGTAATTTTGGCGTAATCTTCCTCTTTGCCAATGTGTACCTCGGCCCTGCCGCCGGTTTTGCCATAGCGTATGGCGTTATCCATCAGGTTATACAGCACCTCCAGCAAAATCGAGCCGCTGCCCGGCGCCGTCACCTCTTCGCCGCTGACGGCAAGGTCTATCCCCTTTTCCGCGGCGGTGCTTTGCAAACTTTCGGCGGCGCTTTGGGCAAGCTGCAAAAGGGCCACATCTTCGGGGGGGCTTTTGGGGTCTTTTTCATCCAGCTTTGAAAGCTGCAAGATATCCTCAATCAGGGCCATTAAGCGGGCGGCCTCATCGTAAATTTTGCCCGCAAAGGCGGGGATATCCCCCGGCTGCACAAGGCCGCCGCGTATAATTTCGGCATAGCCCGAAATGGAGGTGAGGGGGGTTTTTAATTCGTGTGATACATTGGCCGAAAATTCCCGCCGGGTCTGCTCGGCCTCCAGTTTCTCGGTCTCATCCATCAGCAAAAGCACCGCGCCGCCCCCGCTGCCGCCGCGGTGTGCGGGGCTTGCCACAAGCCGGTACTGCCGCCCGCCCAGCGGTAAAATATGCTCGCTGCGCTGGCCTGCCGCCGCGTCTTTTAAAGCCTTGTACAGTTCGAGGTTGCGGCTCTGGGTTACCAGCGGCTGCCCTTCGGCCCCTTCGTCTATTTCCAAAATGCGCCCGGCGCTTTGGTTTAAGGTCAGGATGCGGCCCTCGCCATCAGTTACAATCAGGCCTTCATCCATGCTGCGGGTAACGGCGGCAAATTCCTCCTGCCGCTTTTGTAGTTCACTGGTATTCTCGTGTATCTCCTCTTTTTGCCGGGCAATGCGGCGCAAAAGCGGGGCCAGTTCATCATACCCCGCGCCCTCCAGCGGCGCTTCCAAATCCACCTGGTTTATGGGCACCAAAATACGCTTTGTCTCCCAGCGGGCAACGGCCCCGGCCAGCACAATAATCACGGCCGAAACCAAAAGCAGCCAGGGCACAAGGCCCAGCGCCTCGGCCAATATGCTGTTTTCGCGCATGGCAACGCGCAGCACCTCGCCATTTTGCAGGCGTATGGCGTAGTACAGGGTGCGCTCGCCCAGGGTGTCGCTTGTGCGCTGGGCCTGGCCCTGGCCATTTTGCAGGGCATCGGCCACCTCGGGGCGGGTGCTGTGGTTATCCATGGTAGTGGGGTCTTGCCTGTCGTCAAACAGCACCTGGCCATCGGCTGCTATTAGGGTAATACGGCCACGGTAGGCGCGTATCTTGGTAAAATAATCCATCCCGCCATACTCATACCCTGCGGCCAGGTATTTTGCATCGGCCGAAAGCGAGGCCCAACCGTCACGCGTGGCCTGGTTGTACACAAAGGCGGTGACACAGGCCGTGAGCAAAAGCAGGCTGGCCAGTGAAACCAGGCAGATGCTGGCAAAAATTCGTTTTTTCATCGGCACTCCTCACAAAGGCGGTAACCCACCCCGCGCAGTGTTTCCACCTGCGCGGCTTCCTCCCCAAGCTTTTGCCGTAGCGAGCGGATGTGTACATCCACCGTGCGGGTTTCGCCCTCGTAATCATAGCCCCAAATTTGTTGCAACAGCCGCTCGCGGGTGAATACGATGCCGGGGTTTTCCATAAAAAGCTGCAAAAGTTCAAACTCCTTGCGGGTCAGGCTCAAGGGGGCGTTGCCCACCATTACGCTGCGCTTTTCTTTTTGCAGGGTAATATTGCCGGCGTGCAGTTCGTCGGGGCTGCCTTCCGCAAGCCCGGCGCGGCGCAAAAGGGCCTTCACGCGGGAGACAAGTTCCATCATGCCAAAGGGCTTTGTGATGTAGTCGTCGGCGCCCAAATCCAGCCCAATCACCTTGTCGTACTCATCGCTTTTGGCGGTTAGCATCATAACCGGCAGGGTTTTGGTGCGCGGGGTGGCGCGCAACTTTTTTAAAATGGAGAGGCCGTCCTCTCCGGGCAGCATGATATCCAGTAGTACGAGGCTGGGCGCTTCCCACTCAAGGGCGGCGTAAAAGGCCTCGGCGCTTTCAAAGCCGCGCGCCTCAAAACCACTGGCTTTTAGGGTATATACCACCAGTTCCCGAATATTTGCCTCGTCCTCAACCAGATACACTGTCATGGGTTTCTCCTGTTTCTTCGCGGTAAAATGCGCCCGTGGCGGTAAAAACCACCCAGCGGGCAATGTTCACAGCATGGTCGGCAATCCGCTCCAGGTATTTTGCCACCATCAATAGGTCAATTACCCCTTCGGCCGCGCCGGGCTCGGTTACCAGCATAACGGCAAGTTCCCGCTTGGTAACGTTAAACAGGCCGTCCACGGTGTCGTCGTCGGCAATCACCTTTTCGGCAAGGGCGGTATCGCCGGCCACAAAGGCGTTTATGCAGTCTGTCACCATACCAATGGCAGCTAAAGACATCTCCTTGGTGGTAAAGGTGCTTTGCCCGGCTTTTACATTGCCAAGGACGGCAATTTCGGCTATGTCGGCGGCTTGGTCGCCAATGCGTTCCAAATCCGTTACCATTTTTAAAGCCGAAGAAACCAGGCGTAAATCGCGCGCAACGGGTTGCTGGCGCAAAAGCAGTTTGTAGCAAAGTTCCTCAATATCGCGCTGGTGCAGGCAAATTTCCTCCTGCAATTCGGCGGCGCGCCGGGCATTTTTTGCGTCGCCCTCCAATAGGGCCTTTACAGCGCTTGCAATGGCCGATTCACACAGCGCGCCCATCTCGGTAAGGGTGGTGTGCAGCCGCTCCATCTCGGCGTCAAAGCGGTTTCTCATTATCCAAACCTCCCGGTGATGTAGTCTTCGGTGCGTTTATCGTGCGGCATCGAGAATATAGCCTCTGTATCGCCCGCTTCCACCATCTCGCCCAGTAAGAAAAAGGCGGTTTTGTCTGAGATGCGGGCAGCCTGCTGCATGTTGTGGGTCACCATCACAATGGTGTACCGCTTCTTCAATTCTACCGCAAGATCCTCTATTTTTAAAGTGGAGATTGGGTCAAGGGCGCTGGTGGGCTCGTCCATCAGCAGAACGTCCGGCTCCACAGCCAGGGCCCTGGCAATGCACAGCCGCTGCTGCTGCCCGCCCGAAAGGCCCAGCGCGCTTTTTTTCAGCCGGTCCTTGGTCTCCTCCCAAATGGCGGCGTCCCGCAGCGAGCGCTCCACAATTTCATCCAGCTTCGCCCGGTTTTTCACCCCGTGGGTGCGCGGGCCAAAGGCCACGTTATCGTACACACTCATGGGGAAGGGGTTGGGTTTTTGAAACACCATCCCCACCCGTTTACGCAGGTCGTTGATATCGGTGCCGCGCGCATAGATATCCTCTTCATCCAGCAGAATTTGCCCCTCAATGCGGCAGCCCTCCACCAGGTCGTTCATGCGGTTTAGGCTTTTTAACAGGGTGCTTTTGCCGCAGCCCGAAGGGCCGATGAAGGCGGTTATCTCCTCTGCGCCAATTTGGATGTTCACCTCTTTCAGGGCCTGGAAATCCCCATAAAACAGGTCAAGGTTTTGGATGGTAAATTTAGACATCTGTGCCACCTGCACTTTTACTGATTTTTTTGGCTATCACTGCTGAAAGAAGATTGATGCCGAACACCAGCACCAGCAGCACCACGGCTGTGGCGTAGGCTTTATCGGTGTGCAGCCCCTCGCTGGAGAGGGCGTACATGTGCACGCTGAGGGTGCGCCCCGAGCTGAATAGCCCCGAGGGGATGCCCGCCACGGTGCCCGCCGTGTAGATGAGGGCGGCGGTTTCGCCCACGATGCGCCCCACCGAGAGGATGACCCCCGCCAAGATGCCCGGCACGGCCGAGGGCAGTACGATGCGGAAGATGGTACGCAGTTTGCCCGCCCCAAGCCCAAAGCTGCCCTCGCGGTAGGCGTCTGAAACGCTTTTCAGGGCCTCCTCGGTGGTGCGCATCACCAAAGGTAAAATCATGATGGCCAGGGTAAAGGCGCCCGCCAGAATGGAAAAGCCCCAGCCCAGCGCCGTTACAAAAAACAGCAGGCCAAACAGCCCGTACACTATGGAGGGGATGCCCGAGAGGGTTTCGGCTGCGGCGCGGATAATAGAGACAAAGCGGTTGCCGCGCGCGGCATATTCCACCAGGTAGATGGCCGCAAAGATGCCCAGGGGTACGGCCAGCAAAAGCGAGAGTACCGTCATGATGACCGTGTTGATTAGGGCGGGGAAGAGCGAGGCGTTATCTGAGGTGTAGGTGAGGGCAAAAAGCGAGGGGCTTAGGTGGGGAAGGCCCTTGACCAAAATATACCCCACCAGCAGCAAAAAGATACCTGCCGTTAACACCGCCGCTGCCCGTACGGCCAAAAATAGAAAAAGCGAAGAGGGGGGGAGCCTGCGCAATGAGCGTTTTTTCATCTGTTCTCCCCCCTTCGCAGCAGGTTTACAGACAGGTTGATAAGTAAAATGAAGACAAACAGCACCACACCGGTGGCTATCAGGGCCTCGCGGTGTAAATCGGCCGCGTAGCCCATCTCCAAAACAATGTTGGCTGTAAGGGTGCGCGCGCCCTGTAAAAGGCCGGTGGGAATACGCGCTTGGTTGCCCAGCACCATTACAACGGCCATGGCCTCGCCTATGGCGCGGCCGATGCCCAGCACCACAGCGGCCATAATGCCGCTTTTGGCCGCCGGCAGCAGCACAAAAAACACGCTGCGCTCGGGCGTTGCGCCCAGGGCCAAAGCGCCCTCAAAATAGGCGCTTGGCACGGCGCGCAGGGCGCTTTCACTAACGGTGATGATGGTGGGCAGTATCATAATGCCCAAAAGCAGGCTGGCTGTTAGAATGGAAAGCCCCGTGCTGCGGTTTTGTGAAAGGCCGCGCACCAGTGGCACCAGTACCACCAGGCCAAAAAAACCATACACCACCGAGGGGATGCCCGCCAAAAGTTCCACCATAGGGCGTAAAAACCGGTACAGCCTTTTGGGGCAAAAGTGCGCCAGATACACCGAGGTGAAAAGCCCCAGTGGTACCCCCACCACCAGCGCCCCCAGGGTTACGCACAGGCTGCCCAGTATCATGGGTAGTATGCCGTACAGGTTGTTGGCAGGCCGCCAGTGGGTACCGAACAAAAAGTCAAACAGGCCAATTTTTGCCATGGCGGGCACCCCGCCCGCAAACAAAAAGATACAGATGAGCACAATGGCCAGAACACAGGTGATGGCCGCTATAAAAAAGACCAGCCGCATTCCGTTTTCACGCAGTTTTTGCATAGGGGCCCTCCTTCAAGGCCAGGCAAAGCGGGTGCAATTTTGCAATTATTAAAAGGTAAGGGCGGGGCGGGCCAGCGCCCGCCCCGCCTTGGGTATAGCCCATACTGCTTATCATGGGATAAAAGGTGTTTACTTATCCTAAATTTCGTTAAAAACTTCACTTCGTTTTTAACAGAAATTTTGCATGAGACGCGTTGCAGCGCCTTTTGCTGCAACAT
>CAZKBM010000024.1:7415-35460 GCA_964550985.1 uncultured Oscillospiraceae bacterium | reverse complement strand
GGATGACCGCGGGCGAAACCTGGGAGAGCTGCCTGGACGAAATTCGCGCCCTGCCCGCCGTTAAAAAATATGGCGACGACGTGAAGGTTTCGATGTACCAGTACGAGCGCCCCTCCTACACGGGCTGCGTTTACCCCATTGAGTGCTACTTCCCCACCTGGGTTATCCCTGAGGACCACCCCATTACAAAAGCCATGGAAGCCAGCTACCACGGCCTGTACGGCACCGAGCGCTGCGGCCCCGCCGAAGAGCTTGCCATGCGCCAAAGCCGCCCGCTTACCGATAAGTGGACCTTCTCCACCAACGGCGTTACCATCATGGGCCGCAACGGCATTCCCTGCATTGGCTTTGGCCCCGGCGCCGAGGCACAGGCCCACGCCCCCAACGAGAAAACCTGGAAAGAAGATTTGGTGCGCTGCGCCGCCGTGTACGCCGCACTGCCCACCCTGTACTGCAAATAGGCTTTGTAAAAGGGGTGTTTCCCCGCAGTTTGCCAGCCATACAAACACCGAACCTACCACAATGAAGAGAGATTTTAGGAGGATTTTCTATGAGCAATTTCGCCGAACTGGTTAAAAAAATTGAGGGGCTGAAAACCAGCGCCATGTACCAAAACGACTTTTTGCTGACCTGGGAAAAAACCGATGATGAGATTGCCGCCACCTTTGCCGTGGCCGACGCCCTGCGCAACTTGCGCGAGCGCAATATCTCCAGCAAAATTTTTGATTCGGGCCTCGGCGTGTCACTCTTCCGTGACAACTCCACCCGCACCCGTTTCTCCTTTGCCTCGGCCTGTAACCTGCTGGGCTTGGAAGTGCAGGACCTGGACGAGGGGAAAAGCCAGATTGCCCACGGTGAAACCGTGCGTGAAACCGCCAATATGATCTCCTTCATGGCCGATGTTATCGGCATCCGTGACGATATGTATATCGGCAAGGGCAACACCTACATGCGCGAAGTGTCCAAATCGGTGGTGGAAGGCCATGCCGACGGCACCTTGGAGCAGCGCCCCACCCTGGTAAACCTGCAGTGCGACATTGACCACCCCACCCAGGCCATGGCCGATATGAACCATATTTTGCACACCTTTGGCGGGGCCGAAAACCTGAAGGGCAAGAAGATTGCCATGACCTGGGCATATTCCCCCAGTTACGGCAAACCCCTTTCGGTGCCGCAGGGCATTATTGGCCTGATGAGCCGTTTTGGCATGGAGGTTGTGCTGGCCCACCCCGAAGGCTACGAAGTGATGCCCGAGGTGGAAGAGGTTGCCAGGAAAAATGCGGCGGCCACCGGCGGCAGCTTCAAACGCACCAACAGCATGAGCGAGGCCTTTGAAGGCGCAGACATTGTATACCCCAAAAGCTGGGCCCCCTTTAAAGCCATGGAAAAACGTACAAACCTTTATGGCGACGGCGACTTTGACGGCATAAAAACCCTGGAAAAGGAACTACTGGCCCACAATGGCGAGTTTAAAAACTGGGAGTGCACCGAGGACCTGATGAAGAAAACCGCGGGCGGCAAGGCCCTGTACATGCACTGCCTGCCCGCCGATATCACCGGTGTTTCCTGCAAAGAGGGCGAAGTGGCCGCCAGCGTGTTTGACCGCTACCGCGCCCCCCTGTACAAAGAGGCCAGCTACAAGCCCTACGTCATTGCCGCCATGATTTTCCTGGCCAAGATGGAAAACCCCGCCAAGGCTTTGAAGGCCCTGGAGGACCGTGGCCTTGCCCGCATCTTTTAGTAGAGAATAGGTGGCAGTGAAATGAGTAAAAACCGTATTGTGCTGGCGCTGGGCGGCAACGCACTGGGCGACACCTTAGACGAACAGATGCGGGCCGTGAAAACCACCGCCAAAGCCATTGCCGGGCTAATTGAGGCCGGCAACGAAGTGGTGATTGCCCACGGCAACGGCCCCCAGGTGGGCATGATTAACCTTGCCATGGAAAGCGCCGCAAAAACCGAGGCCCACACCCCTTACATCCCCATGTCTGTGTGCGTTGCCATGAGCCAGGGCTACATTGGTTACGATTTGCAAAATGCCCTGCGGGAGGAACTTTTGAACCGCGGGCACAACATTCCCGTAGCCTCGATGATTACCCAAACCCTGGTGGACGCAAACGACCCCGCTTTTAAAGACCCCTCCAAGCCCATAGGCAGCTTTTACAGCGAGGAAGAGGCCAAGGAGATGATACAGCGCGGTTACAACATGAAAGAGGACGCCGGCCGCGGCTGGCGCCGGGTTGTGGCCAGCCCGAAGCCCATTGATATTGTGGAAAAAGAGACAGTGAAGGCCATGCTGGCCGCCGGGCAGGTGGTAATTGCCGTGGGCGGCGGGGGCATTCCCGTAAAGCAGGGCGAGGGCAACCACCTGAACGGCACCAGCGCCGTGGTGGATAAGGACTTTGCCTCGGCAAAGCTGGCCGAGATTATTGACGCCGACTACCTGATTATTTTAACGGCTGTGGAAAAGGTGGCCGTAAACTACAAAAAACCCGATGAAAAATGGCTGGACAGCCTGAACTTGGCGGAGGCTCAAAAGTACATTGAGGAGGGGCAGTTCGCCCCTGGCTCTATGCTGCCCAAGGTACAGGCCGCCATGAGTTTTGCCGCTTCGGCGCCGGGGCGCAAGGCCCTTATCACCCTGCTGGAAAAAGCGCAGGAGGGTATTGACGGCAAAACCGGCACGGTGATTGTACAGTAGGGTTTCTTCAAAAGCCGTATACCAACCCAAAATGTTATAGCTAGTAGTTCACCAAGATTAAACTGAGGCATGGCATGCAAGTATTATTTCGCACAGCAAGAAGGACGATTGAGCAATAGCCGTAGCTATTGTGATTGAGGACGACGCAGCAGGGCGGAATAAGACGCAGCATTGCATGACACAGTTTAGGCTTGGGGGACTACTAATGCACACCCCGGGCTTGCCGTTTTATACCGGCGGGCCCGGGGCCTGCTAAAATTTCGGTTCTCTTTTATTTTGGGCTTTTGTTTTTTTGCAGGGGCCCCCTTCTACGGGAATTTCCCCCTTGTTACAGGGGAAGATACATGACCATAGGCAACACAAGAAGAGGAGGCGATTTTAACATGGTGCTAATTGGCAACGGACGAATGATTACCTGGAACGATGACGCGCCCTATTACGAGGATGGCTGCGTGGCTGTAGAAGGCGGGAGGATTGCCGCTGTGGGCACAACCGCAGCATTAAAGGCCCAGTACCCAAGCGCCGAATTTTACGATGCCGCCGGACGGCTGATTATGCCCGGCCTTATCAACATGCACACCCACATCTACTCCTCTTTTGCCAGGGGCCTTAGCCTGCCGCAAGAGAGGCCCAACCGCACTTTTTTAGAAATTTTGGAAAACCAGTGGTGGCGCATTGACAAGGTGCTGAATATTGAGGATAGCCGCTACAGCGCCTACGGCACCGGCCTTGAGAGCATCCGCTGCGGCGTTACCACCCTGTTTGACCACCACGCCAGCCAGCACCATGTGCGCGGCAGCCTGATGGCCATACACGAGGCGCTGCGCGACATTGGCGTGCGCGCCTCGCTGTGCTATGAGGTGAGCGACCGCGACGGCGAGGCCATTTGTAACGAGGCCATAGCTGAAAATGTGGAATTTATAGACTATGCCAATAAGGATACCACGGGTATGATACGCGGTATGTTTGGCCTGCACGCGGCCTTTACCCTTAGCGACGCCACCCTGGCCAAATGTGTAGAGGCCATGGGAAGCCGCGACGCGGGCTTCCACGTACATGTGGCCGAGGGCCCCGGCGATTTGGAGGACAGCCTTGCCAAGTATGGCAAACGCATTGTAGAGCGCCTGCACGGCGCGGGCATTTTGGGGCATAAAACCCTGGCCATTCACAATGTGCATATCAATGCGGCCGAGATGGATATTTTGCGCGCCACCAATACCATGGCCGTGCATAACCCTGAGAGCAACATGGGCAACGCCGTGGGCTGCACCCCCGCCATGGAAATTTTACAGCACGGCATTTTGCTGGGCCTTGGCACCGACGCCTATACCCAGGATATGTTTGAATCCCTCAAGGTGGCAAACCTCATTCACCGCCACGTAAAGGGAGACCCCAGCATTGGCTTTATGGAGTGCATGGACATGCTGTTTAAGGGCAACGCCAAAATTTGCGCCCGCTTCTTTGACCAGCCGCTGGGCGTACTTGCCGAAGGCGCCGCCGCCGACATTGTGGTGATGGGTTACACCCCCCACACCCCGCTGCAGGCCGCCACCATTGCCGGGCATGTGATGTTTGGCCTCTCGGGCCGCTGTGCAGACACCAGCATGATCAACGGCAAGTTTGTGATGAAAGAACGCGAGATCGTATCGGTAGACGAAGAGGCCATCCTGGCTAGTTCCCGCAAGCAATGCGCCGATTTTTGGAAGCGTGTAACCGCCTGAGACCTGTAGCAAGCACAGGGCGGCGGGCAGGTAACACGGTTAGCGCCCCCGCCCCAATTCTTTTACAGCAAACAGATGGCCACCGGCTGCAAAAGCACAGGGCATACGCCCTGCTCTCTGTGTGAACACGGTTGGGTGTTCACAGGCTAAATGTTGCCGCCTGGCCTTTTGATAAAGCTGTATAAACCTTGGAGGGATTTTAGATGGGCGAAATAATGCGACCCATTCCGTTTGGCAAACTGATGCACTGGGCGCTGACCGAATACCAACAACAGGGCAGTATTTTTGGGGTGCGCAAGGAAAAGTTTTTTAAAGCGGGCGAGGCGCGAACCCAAATTTTTGGCGGCGAAATTGCCACCCCTGTGGGCCCCGCCGCAGGCCCCAACTCTCAGCTTGCGCAAAACATTATTGCGGCCTACCTTGCGGGCAGCCGTTTTATGGAACTGAAAACCGTACAGAAGATGGACGGCGAAGAACTGAGTGCCTGCATCCCCCGCCCCTGCATTAACGCCGAGGACGAGGGCTACAATGTAGAGTGGAGCACCGAGCTGACCATACCAGACGCCTACAATGAATATGTAAAGGCCTGGGTGGCCCTGCACGCCCTTGGGGCGGAGCTGGGCCTTTCCAAGGGCTGCGATTTTGTGTTTAACATGAGTGTGGGCTACGATTTAGAGGGCATCAAAGGCCCCAAAATTGACCCCTACATTGAGGGGATGAAGAATGCCAAGGGCAAACCCGCCTTTGAGGAAAGCCTTTGCTGGCTGCGCGAAAATATTGGCAAGTTCAGCCATTTTACCGCCGCCGATATAGACGCCATCTCGCCCGTGGTCAGCCGCTCGGTTACGCTTTCCACCCTGCACGGTTGCCCCCCGGCCGAAATTGAGCGCATTGCCAAATACCTGCTGGAAGAAAAGAAGGTACACACCTTTGTAAAATGCAACCCCACCCTGCTTGGCTACAGCGAGGCACGGCGGCTTTTGGACACCATTGGCTACAGCTATGTGGCCTTTGATGAACACCACTTCCAAAACGATTTGCAGTACCCCGACGCCGTTATCATGTTAAAAGGCCTGATGGCCTATGCCGATGAGCGCGGCCTGCAATTTGGCGTTAAACTAACCAATACCTTCCCCGTGCAGATACTGAAAAAGGAATTGCCCGGCGAGGAGATGTACATGAGCGGGCGGCCCCTGTTGCCCCTCTCGTTGCATGTGGCCAAAAAATTGGCGAACGAATTTGAGGGCAAGCTGCCCATCTCTTATTCGGGCGGGGCCGACGCCTTTAACCTGGCCGAAATTTTAAAAACCGGCATCCGGCCCGTCACCGTGGCCACCACCATTTTAAAGCCCGGCGGCTACGAGCGCATTTTGCAGTTGGCCAATTTGGCCGCCCCCCTGCTGCCCGGCCTGCCCGCCGCCATTGACGCGCCCCTGCTTGCCAAAACGGCCGAAGGTTTTTTGCATGACGGCTTTTACCACAAGGAAAACCGCCCCGCAGATAACCGCAAAACCGAAGTGCCCCTGCCACTGTATGACTGTTACCAGGCGCCCTGTAAAAACGGCGGCTGCCCCATTGAGCAGCAAATTCCCGAATACCTACGCTTGGTGGCCGAGGGCAAGAACGCCGACGCCTTCCGCATTATCGCCATTGATAACGCCCTGCCCAGCGTAACAGGCGCCATTTGTAACCATGCCTGCCAAAGCCATTGCACCCGGCTGGATTACGACAATTCGCTGGAAATTCGCGCCGCGAAATACATAGCGGCCAAAGCTGCCGAGGAGGCCTACACAAAAGCCCTCAGCGCCCCCGCTTTGAAAACCGACAAAAAGGTGGCCATCATCGGCGCAGGGCCCGCGGGCATTGCCGCCGCAAACTACCTGCGGCGCTGCGGTGTTTCGGTTACGGTGTTTGAAAAACGCGAAAAACCTTTTGGCATTGTGGAATATGTGATACCCGCCTTCCGCATTCCCGCCGAGACCATGCAGCGCGACTATGAGATGGCCGTAAAACTGGGCGCCGAGTTCCGCTTTGGCTGTGAGCAAAGCGACCCCGCCGCCCTACTGGGGGAATACCACTCGGTAATTATTGCCACGGGCGCCTGGAAAGAGAGCCCCCCCGCCGTAAAGGAGGGCCAAGAGCTGACCATTGACGCGCTGCGCCTGCTTGAGGACGCCAAGACCGGTAAAACCCCCACCCTTGGCAAAAGGGTGGCCATTGTGGGCGGCGGCGACGTAGCCATGGACTGCGCCCGCGTTGCAAAGCGCAGCCCCGGGGTGGAAAATGCCGTGCTGGTGTATCGCCGCACCCGCGCCTTTATGCCCGCCGAAAAAGAGGAGATACACGAGGCGCTGGCCGATGGGGCTGAAATTTTAGAACTGCACGCCCCCAGTAAGTTCGACGGCAAAACCCTCACCTGCGAAAAGATGCGCCTTGGCGACTATGATGAGAGCGGCCGCCGGGGCATTGTTGGCACGGGCGAGTTGGCAGAGCTCAGCTTTGACAGCGTGATTTGCGCCGTGGGCGCACGGGTGGACGGCAGCCTGTTTGAAAAAGCCGGTATTGCCCTGGATAACCGCCAGCGGCCACAGCTTTCGCAGAATTTAGAGAGCAGCCTGCCCGGCCTGTATGTGGCGGGCGATTGCAAGGCCGGCCCCGCCACCATTGTGGCCGCCATGGCCGACGCCAAGGCCATCACCAAGGATATTTTGGCAAAATTGGGCCTTGCGCACGATTTTGTAAAGATGGGTGAAAGCCTGCCGCGCGAGACCCTGGCCGCCCGTAAGGGCGTGCTGCAAAAAGCCTGTGACGGCCCCTGCGACGGCGACCGCTGCCTGGGCTGCGATACCCTGTGCGAGGTGTGCTGCGACGTTTGCCCCAACCGTGCCAACGTGGCCCTGCCCGTGGCCGGGTTTGCCAATAGCAAACAGGTGGTACACCTGGATGGCATGTGCAACGAATGCGGCAACTGCGGCGTTTTTTGCCCGCATAGCGGCGTGCCCTACAAGGATAAACTCACCGTTTTCTGGACCGAGGCTGACTTCCAAAACTCAGAAAACCGGGGCTTCCTCAAGAAAGGCGAAGGACGTTATCTCATCCGTACCGAAGACGGAAGCTGCCTTGAGACCGGCCTGGACGACGCAAAAATTTCCGGCGAGATGGCCAGTGTCATCCGCGCTATTGAAGAAACCCTGCCATACACCCTGATGTAAGGAGTACTGATTATGGTTACACTGACAGTAAACGGAAAACAGGTACAGGGACCCGAAGAGCGCAAACTTCTGCCATTTTTGCGCGAAGAATTACGCCTTACCTCGGTAAAAGACGGCTGTAACTCCGGCGCTTGCGGCGCTTGCACCGTGCTGATTGACGGCAAGGCCACCCGCGCCTGCACCCAGCCGCTGGCAAAGCTGGCGGGCAAGTGCGTCACCACAGTGGAGGGGCTAAGTGAACGGGAAAAAGAGGTGTTTGCCTACGCCTTTGCCGAGTGCGGGGCCGTGCAGTGCGGCTTTTGTATCCCCGGCATGGTCATCTCGGGCAAGGGGCTTATCGACCAAAACCCCTCCCCTGCCCCGGCGGACGTAAAAAAAGCGCTGCGTGGAAACATCTGCCGCTGCACCGGATATGCCAAAATTGAGGAGGGCATACTGCTTGCAGCCAAGATGCTGCGCGAGGGCAGCCCCATCCCCGAAGAACACCACAGTGGCAAGCTGGGCGATAACTACCCAAGGCTGGACGCGCGCGCCAAAACCCTGGGCACCGGCATTTATGTGGATGACATTGTGGTGGATGGGATGCTGTATGCCTCGGCCCTGCGCAGCGCCCACCCCCGCGCCCGTGTGCTGAAAATTCACAAAGAGGCGGCTTTGGCCCACCCAAGTTGCGTGGCCGTACTCACCGAAAAAGACGTGCCCGGCAACAACAAAATTGGGCACCTGGAGTTTGTTTCGGACTATGACGTGATGATAGCCGAAGGCGACATCACCCGCTTTTTGGGCGACGCCGTGGCCCTGGTTGTGTGTAAGGGCAAGGAGGCCCTGGACGAGGTAAAGGCCCTGGTGAAGGTGGACTATGAGGTGCTGCCCGCCATGACCAGCCCCGCCGAGGCCCTGGCCCCGGACGCCCCAAAAATACACGAAAAAGGAAACATCCTTTCCAGTGAACATCTCATCCGCGGCGACGCCGACAAGGCGCTGGCGAACTCGAAATTTGTGGTGAGCCACCACTATTCGGTGCCTTTTATTGAGCACGCCTTCATGGAGCCCGAGTGCGCCATTGCCGTGCCCGATGGCGATGACGCGCTGCTGCTATACACCGGCAGCCAGGGTATATTTGAAGAGCAGCGCGAAATTTCCCGTATGCTGGGCATAGGCAGGGAAAAGGTGCGCATACAGGGCCAACTGGTGGGCGGCGGCTTTGGCGGCAAAGAGGACATGAGCGTGCAGCACCATGCGGCGCTGGCGGCTTGGTGCCTGAAACAGCCCGTAAAGGTGCTGTTTAGCCGCGAGGAAAGCCTGCTGGTGCACCCCAAACGCCACGCTATGGAAATGGACTTTACCACCGGCTGTGACGAAAACGGCTACCTCACCGGCATGAGGGCTGTCATCATATCCGACACCGGGGCCTATGCCTCGCTGGGCGGGCCGGTGTTGCAGCGCGCCTGTACCCATGCGGCCGGGCCTTACAACTACCATAACATTGATATCGACGGCAAGGCCGTTTACACAAACAACCCCCCCGCAGGGGCCTTCCGTGGGTTTGGCGTTTCGCAAAGTGCTTTTGCCACCGAGAGTAACCTGAACGAACTGGCCGGCCTTGTGGGCATCTCCCCCTGGGAGATTCGCTACCGCAACGCCATTCGCCCCGGGCAGGAATTGCCCAACGGGCAACTGGCAGGCGATGACGTGGAACTGGAAGCCTGCCTGCTGGCGGTAAAAGAGGCTTATGAAAGCGCCAAGTGCGCGGGTATTTCCAGCTACCACAAAAACAGCGGCCTGGGGGTTGCCGTGCCCGATACCGGGCGGTGCATCCTCTCGGTAGAAAAAGGCATTGTGCACCTGCGCACCAGCGCCTGCTGCATTGGGCAGGGCATTGCCACCGTGGCGCTGCAAATTGCCTGCGAGGTGACCGGCCTTGCCCCCGAAAAGATTCTGGTGGAAGCGCCCGACACCCACCGCACCCCGAACTCCGGCATCACCACAGCCTCACGCCAAACGGTGTTTACGGGCGAGGCCACCCGCCGCGCAGCCGAAGAGTTGAAAGCCGCGCTTGGCGCCCAAGGCGGAAGCCTTGCGGCCCTGGAGGGCAAGGAATTCTTTGGGGAGTACCTGGGCAAAACCGACCCGATGAACACCGAAAAGGAACACCCCATCAGCCATGTGGCCTACGGTTATGCCGCCGAGGTGGTAAGCTTAAATGAAGAGGGCAAGGTGGACAAGATTGTGGCCGCCTATGACCTTGGCCAGGTGGTAAACCCCAAAGCCGCCGAAGGGCAGATTGAAGGCGGCATTGTGATGGGCCTGGGCTACGCCCTTACCGAGGACTTCCCCCTTGCGAACGGCAAACCCATGGTGAAATACGGCACATTGGGCCTTTTACGCGCCACCGATATTCCACCCATGGAAATTCAAATTGTAAAACCCAAAAAACCGGCCGAATTGGCCCTTGGCACCAAAGGTGTGGGGGAACTTGCCACCATACCCACGGCGCCCGCCGTATGCGGGGCCTACTATGCCAAAGATGGCGTTTTGCGCACCAAACTGCCGCTTAGCGGCACCCCCTATAGCAAAGCTTAAACATAGCCATCCCCCCGCTGCCTGGGCAGCGGGGGGATTTGACAAAATATTCAGCTAGAACAGATTACATTGGTATGGGTAAAGTGGACGCGGTGTAAACCGGCATGGATATAAGGCAAGAATGACCCTGCCGGGCGCTAAATGCCCTACCCTAAAGTGGTTTGCTCTTTTACAGGAGAGGTAAAGCATGCAAAAAATACTGTTCCACAATGCCCACATTGCTACGGCCAAGGGTGTAACGCAGGGCGATGTGCTGTGTGAAGGCGAAAAAATTGCCGCCGTGGGCCCCGGCCTTACGGCGGCCGATGCACACGTGGTAGACGCCAGCGGCAAATACCTGCTGCCTGGTGGGGTTGACCCCCACACCCATTTTGATTTGGATGTGGGCTTTACCCGTGCAAGCGATGATTTTTACACCGGCAGTATTGCCGCCGCCTGCGGCGGCACCACCAGTGTGGTGGACCATATGGCCTTTGGCCCGGCGGGCTGTAACCTACGCCACCAGGCCGGGGTCTACCATGAACTAGCACGTCCCTGCGTCATTGACTATGGCTTTCACGGTACCTTGCAGCATATAGACGACGCCATATTGGCCGAGATGGCCGAGATGCCAAGCGAGGGAATTACCAGCCTAAAATATTACATGACCTACGACTACCTGCTGCGCGACGAGGACATTTTGCGGGTGATGCAGCGCGCCAAAGAGTTAGGCCTGACCCTTTGCGTACACTGCGAAAACGACGCGATGATACAGCGTATGCGGGCGCTGCTGGTGGCGGGTGGCCACACCCAGGTAAAATACCACCCCGTTAGCCGCCCGCCCGAGGCCGAGGCCGAGGCGGTATTCCGTAGCATGGCGCTGGCCAAAAGCGCAGGCGAGCCAAAGCTTTACATCGTACATCTTTCCACAGCTTTGGGGCTGGAAGCCGCACGGCTGGCAAGGCGTTTTGGGCAACAAAACCTGTTTTTGGAAAGCTGCCCCCAATACCTGTTTTTAACCGACAGCCGCAATGAGGACGACGTGGAGGGCTTAAAGTTTACCCTATCCCCCCCGCTGCGCAAACAAAGCGACTGTGACGCGCTTTGGCAGGCCCTGCAAACGGGCGAAATTGACACCCTGGGCACCGACCATTGCCCCTTCTTTTTTGAGAGCCAAAAGCAGCGCGGAAAAGACAACTTCACCCAATGCCCCAACGGTATGCCGGGCGTGGAATTGCGGCTGCCGCTGCTGTTTTCAGAGGGATTTATGGCGGGGCGGCTGCCCCTGGAACGGGTGGTACAGTTATGCTGCACCCGCCCCGCAGAAATTTTTGGCATAGCGCCCCAAAAGGGGGATATCCGCCCCGGGGCCGACGCCGACCTTGTGCTGTTTAACCCCGATACCGAATGGACGGTGAACCGCGAAGAACTGCATGAAAATGTGGACTACAGCCCCTATGAGGGAATGCGCCTGCGCGGGAAGCCTGTAATGACCCTTTCGCGCGGGGAGGTGATTGTAGAAAACGGGCAATTTAAAGGCCAGCGAGGCCGGGGCCGCTTTTTGCACCGTAAATACAGCATTTGAACAAATGCTGTAAGTAAAGGGCAGGAAAGGAGTGACTGAGATGAACGAAAACCCCTACCCCCAAAAAACGTCTGTAATAAAAACAACGGTAAAGGCCGGTATCAGTTTTGGCTCGGCCCTTGCCATGGTGCTCTCCTACGTCAACTGGCATTCGGTGCTGTGGGCCATCTTCCATGGCCTGCTAAGCTGGGTCTATGTCATCTACTTTGCCATTCGGTACGGCCTTAGTTAGTTGGCTGTAACTATAGCAAAGCCCCCAAAAAGCCGGTTTTCACCGGTTTTTTGGGGGCTTGATTTTTGCCAAATTCGCTTGGTATTCGGCAAAACATACAAAACTTGCCGCGGCAATGGGAAACCTAGAAAACCCCCATCGAGAGATAGCGGTCACCATTATCCGGCAGCAGCACCACCAGAGATTTGCCCTGGTTTTTGGCCTGTTGGCACAGCCGCGCCGCAGCGCTTAACGCCGCCCCCGAAGATATGCCACAGAGTAAGCCCTCTGTGCGGGCCAGGCGCTTTGCCATCTGCATGGCGTCCGCATCCTCCACATCCAGCACCTCGTCCACCACAGCGGCATCATAGTTTTTGGGGATAAAGCCCGCGCCGATGCCCTGAATTTTATGTGGCCCCGGCTTGCCCCCATTTAAAACAGGCGAGGCCGCAGGTTGTACAGCAGCAATGTGGACGGCGGGATTTTGCCTTTTTAAATAACGCCCCACGCCACTTACCGTGCCGCCTGTGCCCACACCGGCTACAAAAATATCCACAGCGCCCTTTGTGTCGTTCCAAATCTCGGGCCCGGTGCCCGCCTCATGTGCGGCGGGGTTTGCAGGGTTTTCAAACTGGCCGGGCATAAAGGAGCCGGGGGTCTCCTCTGTAAGCTCGCGGGCTTTTTCAATGGCGCCCGTCATCCCTTTAGCCCCCTCGGTAAGCACCAGTTCGGCCCCATAGGCCGCAAGCAGGGCACGGCGCTCGGCGCTCATGGTTTCGGGCATGGTTAGCACCACTTTATAGCCGCGTGCCGCCCCCAAAAAAGCCAGCCCAATGCCGGTATTACCCGAGGTTGGCTCAATAATTACACCACCGTTTGTAAGTTTTCCCGCTTTTTCAGCCTCGTTTACCATCCACAGGGCCGCCCGGTCCTTCACACTGCCGGTTGGGTTTAAATATTCCAGCTTTGCGTATAATTTTGCCTGTAACCCCAGTTCTTCTTCCAGCCGTGCCAGGCGTACCAGCGGGGTATTCCCCACAAGGCCCACCGGCCCATTTTGTATCATGGCCATTTTTCAAACCCTCCTGTAAATAAAAAATACCCGCATGTGAATATGCGGGTATTGTACCATACTTCTCTGTCAAATCAAAGCGAAGGAGCCACATCATCCGCAGTGGCGCCCATAGCATGGCCCTGTGCCACATCTTCCAGGGTAAGGCCATCCACATATTCCGCAATTTTTTTGTACAAACCCTCCCACACGGGCAGGGTATGGCAAAAAGCGGCGCGCGGGCAGGGGTTTGGCAAAGTTTCTAAGCAGGAAACCGGGGCAATGCTTCCCTCGGTAACCCGCAAAATTTCACCTACGGTATACTGGTTGGGTTTGCGAGCCAAGCGGTAGCCACCCTGCGGGCCGCGCACACTGTGCAGGTAACCCGCTTTGGTAAGCTGGCTCACAATCTGCTCCAGGTACTTCATCGAAATATCCTGCCGTTTTGCCACATCCCGCAAAGAGACATAGCCGTCCGCATCGTACTGGGACAGATCTACCATCAGACGTAGCGCATATCTACCTTTGGTCGAAATTTTCATACTACCAACTCCTAGGTTTATAATACCATAACTCCACTAGGAAAACAAGCGCAACCGGCCACTTTTTCGCCACAAAATCTGCCAAATTCTGTCAAATGAATAATAAAATAACAGCCCTTCGTTAAAAGGGCCGCCATTGACTGCCATCTTTTACGGCCTCTATTTGAGGATTTGTATATTCCCCACAAGAGGCAGGCGCTGGTATTTGCCACTGCCCGCATTTACAAGGCCGATAATCCAAAACACCAGCAAGGCCACCCAGGCTATTGTTGGTATAAAAAATAAAATAGAGGGCAAAAGGTAACTGAGCAAACCCACTGCCAGTTGCCCAATAAGTAATAATAGGCCTTGGTTCATATGAAATTTCACGTAGGGAGACTTGTTGCCGGAAATAGCCGGCACCAGGATGAGAATGCCCAGGTAGCACAGCACCGCCATGCCCTTATTCCTTTGTATATCGTCCATCACCTCTGGGGAATAGGCGCTGGGCGGCGGCGTGGCACCCTGATAGGGCGGCGTAGTGCCCTGATAGGGTGGAGGCGGCACAGCGCCCCCATAGGGGGGAGGTGGAGGCGGCGTAGCCGCGCCCATGGGCGGCGCCCCACTAGGAGGCAGGGGCGGCACTGCCCCTGCAAAAGGCGGGGGCGGCGGGTAACTGGGTGGTACAGCCGCGCCAAAGCCTCCCTCGGCCACAGGGGGCATGGCCCCCTCTTGGGGTGGCGGGGCAGGTATTGGGTTCAGTTCCAATTGAATGCCGCTTGCAGGGCTTGCCACAGCGTTTGGTTCTGTGCCCACACCCGTAGCCGGCCCCATCTGGGGCGCTGCCACATCTTCCGCCTTAGCCGGGGGTTCTACAGCGGGTTTTCCACAGTTGG
Organism: uncultured Oscillospiraceae bacterium; assembly: GCA_964550985.1. Taxonomy (GTDB): domain Bacteria; phylum Bacillota; class Clostridia; order Oscillospirales; family Ruminococcaceae; genus JAAYCI01. The sequence continues at coordinate 21,000 of CAZKBM010000024.1, read as the reverse complement.
GGCAGTTCTCCAAAGTTTCCTCATACGGGGTTCCACAGTTTTCACAGTTAGGCATGTGCGGCCTCCTTCTTCACTCTTCATTCCTTTGCGGCTATACGCCGGTTTCGTTTCCCTCGGCCTGCCCCTCGCCCATGCGGCTGCCACAGCAGCCGCAAAAGCGGGTGCCGGGCGGGTTTTGTGCACCACAGGCCGCGCAGGCGGCCTCTATAGGAAAATCCATCCGCAGCCCACACTCGCGGCAAAACTTCACATCCTCGGCATTCACCGCCCCACAGCGGGGGCAGCGCTTGCCGGCGGGCGGCTCGGCCTCTTTTTGCCTTTCACGGTTTAGCTGCTCTACTTCCAGTTCGGCCGTGCGGCGCTCATCATAAATTTTGTGAAGCTTTTCCACTTCCAGCGGGTAGGCGGCAGCGCCATCCTCTTTGTACAGTTTTTTGCCAATTTCGGCATAGACGTCATGCTCTCTCTTTTTTAAATCCTTCAGTTTTTCCATAGCGCGCTGGTATTTTTTTTCAGGGTCGTTAAACGGCAGCATATCCACCAACTCTTTTACCGCGCCGCCTACTTCTTCCAGTATATCTTTCAAAAAAACGCCTCCTGTCTTTGTATTTTTTGCCGGGCCCTTTGCCGGGTTTAGAGCGCGGGCTTGCCTGCCCGGCAACCTTGCAAAGCCCCTTATATACAATACGAGCTTGCACAGGTTTTTTCTTCCAAAACATCTGCCTCTATTATACAACCAAACTTGTGAAAAAGAAATGAATTTGCCTATTTTCCTTTTCCCCACCTACGTGCTATAATATGGCGAATGGATTTTTTGCACAAAGATGGGAGGACACGATAATGCGTTTGGTAATTACGAAGGATTATGCCCAAAGCGCCCGGCTAACCGCCCGGCACATCGCCCGCGCGGCCCAGCAAAACCCCGAGGCCTTACTGGGGTTTGCCACCGGCACCACCCCCATACCGGCCTATGCCGCCCTTGTGGAGATGGTGAAAAAGGGGGAGCTTGACCTTTCCCGCATCCATACGGTAAATTTGGATGAATATGTGGGACTCTCGCCACAAAACCCCAACTCCTACCGCTTTTTTATGGATGAACAGCTATTTGTGCCCGCAGGCGTAAACCCCGCCAATGTGACCATCGCCTGTGGCGACGCCCCCAGCCAGAGCGAAGAACTTGCCCGCCTGCACGCTTTTTCGGCCGCCCACCGCACCGATTTGCAACTGCTGAGCGTAGGGGTGAACGGCCACATCGGCTTTAATGAGCCGGACAGTGTTTTCCACGATGGCTACCACGTGGTGCAGCTTACCCAGCAAACCATAGAGAGCAACGCCCGGCTGTTTAACAGCATGGAGGAGGTGCCCCGTGCGGCCTATACCATGGGCTGTGGCGATATTATGCGCGCCAAAAGCATTGTGTTTATTGCCACAGGTGAAAATAAGCACAGCGCCGTGCGCGCCATGCTGGAAGAGGGCGATGTCAATCCACAAATCCCCGCCACCATCCTAAAATTCCACCCCTGTTGCACCCTGTACCTGGATAAAGACCTGGTAGCGGGCATTTGCCCCGACACTACCGTGGAAGTGGAAGAGGCCGACCCCAGCCTGTAAAAACGGCGTAAAAAAGGCAGAGATTGAACGAGCCCCCTGTTTGCGGTTTTTTGCCGCGAGCAGGGGGCTTTTTACAGCAGGTTAACAAAATATTTTACCGCTACCTTTTACACGCCGCACCACTCGGCTATAGCAAGGGCATAAATTTTGGCGGCGTCCAATATATCCTGTATGGGCACATATTCCCCTGCGCCATGGGCCAGGCGCAACTCGCCGGGGCCCATGGCCACCGTGGGTATGCCCGCGGCATTTAAAAAGGCTGCGTCGTTAACAGCGGGGAAGCCGTACAGCGAGCCACACTCGGGGTTTACGGCCCTACCCGCCCCACTGCACACCTGGCATATGGGCGCTTCGGCGGGCAGGTCATAGGCGGGCCAGCGGAACACCCACTCGGCACTGGGGGGATTTTCCCGCAGCCAGGGGTCCAGGGCCACCCAGCGGTCCAGTTCCGCCTTTACCTCGCGCTGTAAATCCTCAAATTTTTCCTGCGGGGTATGCCAAAACGAGCATTCCAAAACCATCTCTTTGGGTATGATTGCGCCCCCAACGCCCCCGGTTACCTTGCCCACACTAACCGTAAAATGCCCAGGGCGGGTGAACAGGGGGTGGCTTTTTGTCTGGCCCCACTCCTCTTCCAGCTTGCGCATACACTGGTAGATGAGGAAGCCTTTATCGATGGCGTGCACCCCAACCTTGCTGCCCAGCCCCCCTGCACGGCTCATCTCGTCACGCATACAGCTGTGCACGGGCTTGCCCCGCACGGTGCAAACCAAATCGGCCACGCCGGGTGAGGCGGGGCATACATTCAGCCGCCCCATATAGGTGGTGGGCTCCACCACAATGCCGGCATCGGCGGTATAGCCGCGCTTTATGGCGGCGCCCGTACCCGCCTCGGTGTTCATCATCTCCTCCCCCACCACATTTTGAAAGTACACCGTACCGGCGGGCTTTATGCCCAAATTCAGCAGCGCTTTCATGGCAAAAACTGCGGCGGCGTTTCCGGCCTTCATATCCGCCGTGCCACGGCCAAAAATCTTGCCGTCTGCCACCCGTGCGCCAAAGGGGTCCTCCCCCTTCCACTCGTCCAGGTCCCCCGCGGGCACCACGTCCACATGGCCGTTAAACAGCAGCGAGCGGCCGCCTCCCTGCCCCTTCCATATGCCCACCAGGTTGGCCCGGCCGGGCTCTTCCTCCCAAAGGTCGGTTTGCAGGCCGGCCTTCTCCATCACTGCTTTCATGTACTCGTTCACGCGGGTCTCCCCGTGGGTTTCATCGCCCCCTGTAAAACCGGGGGTGATGCTGGGTATTTTTACGGTATCACAAATCACCTGTATCAGTTCATCTTGCAGCCTGTCCACTTCGGCATATACCAGGGCGCGTTTTTCTTCGCTGAGCATGGCTGAATCCTCCTGTTTTTATGGGTTTGCAGGGGCGTTCTCTGTAATAAGAGGGGCGTCTTTTCGCTTGCGTGGGTTCGATTCTTTCAGCAAAAGCCCAAGGGCCGCCGCGGCCAGCACCGCCACAATTCCAATGACCATAACGGTGGTTAGGCCGGAGTTGCTATCGGCAATGCGGCCCGCAATGGCAGGCACAAGCGCACCGCCAATAATCTCCCCCACGCCAATAATCATGCCGTTTGAGGTGCCGCGCAGGGCCGCTGGCACCGTTTCGGTTGGGATGATGGACATCCACAGCGGCAAGAGGGCATTGGGTATGCCCGCAAACAGCAGGTAAGCCCCAATGCTTAACTTGCTGCCGGGTAATAGCGCCATGGCGGCAGGGGCCAGTACCGCCAACAGGTAGCATCCAATCAACACGGGTTTACGGCCCAGGTTATCGGAAATTTTTGGCACCAGAAAAGAGTATACAATGGCCAGTACCCCCATGCCCGCGGCCACAAAGCCCATGCTTTGGATGTTGATTCCCGCAACATTCGTCCAGTACAGCGGGGCGTACAGCATCAAAATCCAGTAGGCGGCAAACCCGGCAATGGCTATGAGGCAGCATACCCAGATGTTGCGGTAACTCAGGGCTTTTTTAAACTGGTTGCCCCCTTGTTCCTTTTGGGGCGGGGTGGTTTTTACCTCTTTTACGGCAAAAAACATTACAATACCCGCCGCCATGCAGGGCAGGCTGGAGATGAGGAAGGCATAGTTCCAGGGAAAAAGAACCAAAAACTGTGTAAATGCGATGGGCCCCAGGGTTACCGCAACAATAGAGGTAACGGTATTTACAATACCGGTATTGCGGCCAAATGCGCTGGAGGCCGGGGCCAGCACCGCGTATATCAGGGCCATGATAGGGCCCTGTGCCAAGCCCACCAGCGCCCGCATGAGGAGAAGTTGGGTATAGCTTTGTGCAAAAATGCAGCAGGCCGATAAAATACCCGTAGCCAATACACAGGGCACCAGCCAGCGCTTGCGGAAGCCGGATTTATCGCTGAGGGCGCCGATGATGATGGAGCTGAGCGCAAAACAGACGGTAAACACCGAACCTAGATACCCCACCTGCCCGGTGGAAAGCCCCAGCGTGGGGGCCAAAACGGGCATCATATAGGCGGTGGAGAGGCGGTCTAGCAGAATAAAGCCCCAGGAGATGCTGAAGATGGTAACAAGGCGTATTTCATAGCCTCGGTTGTGGGTGGTGGTTGCTTCCACGGCTGTTCCCTCCTATTTATAACCAAATTTTGCAGTTTTACTCCGGTATATAACACCCTGTTGTACCTGGCCGGCCGGGCCTTTGGCTACACTATAAAGCTTCCTGTAACTGGAGGGTCAATACCACTTGCAAAGCTTTGTATGAAGTGTAAAGTTCCGGCTTGGTTTTTTAGGAATATCGACAAAAAAATACACCCTGCGCGGGTGTATGGGTGTTTCCATTTCTGCTTTCAGGTTTTTTCCTCTTCTGCCGCGCGGATGGGAAACAGGATGCGGGTGACATATTGGCTGTCGTCCAAAGTGACGGAAGGGTCAACCAGGTATTGGGCCATGGGAGGCCCCGCCAAGGTATAAGGGCTTTGGGCCACCCAGGTATCCAGGTATTGGTAGCTGGGCAGCATATCACGGTAGTGCCCCACGTGTATGGTGGCAGCTACCAAAAAGCCGCCCAAGTCCCGCAGGTGTGCGGCCCCTGGTGCTTCTCCGGCCATCACGGGCTGGCAGAGTTCCAGGTCTTTTTCGCTATAGCTAAAAATATCCTCATAACCATTGTAAAAAATACCGATAAAGGGCCCACAGGGGAACAGGCCCTGCTTTTCGCGCAGCTTTTGCAGTTCCAGGCAGCGCCGGGTAAACAGGGTATCGGCCACCATAAACTGGGGGTAACGAGTGTAAAGCACCCGCATGGGCGGCAAAACATATACGTCCACCGGGTAAAAATGGGGATCTTGGGCCATGCGCAGCGCCGCGTCTTTTCCCTCTTCCAGCCAGTGGTACACGGCTTTGGCCGCCTTTGCCTGGCTGGCAAGGGCCTCCAGCTTCGCATCCAGTTCCTGTATCTTGGCCCCCAGCATCTCACGCACTAAATCGCTGGATTTTTGCTGCACGATATCCTTAATCTCCTGCAGGCTAAAGCCCAGGGCCTTCATCTCTTTGATGACCTGCGCCTGTTCCACCTGCCTGTCGGAGTAATAGCGATAGCTATTCCCCTCTTGGCGTGCCTCGGGGGTTAACAGGCCCTTATCGTCATAAAAACGCAGGGTTTTCACCGAGATGTCGGCCAGCTTTGCCAGTTCCCCAATGGTGTAATTGCCCATAAGCGCCCTTTCTGTATGGCCCGGGCCCCTCAGCTTTTTGGGTTTTGGCCCAGAGGCGATTCGGCCCGGCCCAGCCATTTTTCCACTTCCAAAGCGCTGGGCATAAGCAGGGTCTCATCGGCCAAGCGCTTGCATACGGCAAAATTACAGCCATTCAAAATGCGGCGGGAGGAGAGGATCATGCCCGGATTCACCGAAAAACCGTCCAGCCCCAGCCCAAACAGCAGGGGCAGTGCTTTCTCATAGCCCTGCGCCTCACCGCAGATGTTGCAGGGTATGCCATGGTGGTGGGCGGCGTCCACCGTCCATTTGATGAGCCGCAGCACAGGCGGGTGGAACATGTGGTGGATATGGTTTAGGTCGGGGCTGCCGCGGTCGATAGCCAGGGTAAACTGGATGAGTTCATTGATGCTGATGCTGAAAAAATCCACCTCAGAAGCCAACACCTCGCCCATAAGCGCCGCAGAGGGCAGGCCCACCAAAAGCCCCACGGGAATTTGTTCGTCAAAGGGAATTTCCTCGCGTCGCAGTTCATTTTTAATGGTTTCCAGCGCTTTTTTGGCGTAGCGCAACTCCTCCAGCGTGCTTACCATGGGGAAGATGACCCGCAAACTGCCATAGGCAGAGGCGCGCAGCAGGGCACGCAACTGGGCGCGGAAAAAGCTGGGCCGCCCAAGGCTCATACGGATGCCCCGGTAACCCATCACTGGGTTTTCCTCCTCACGTGTTCGCAGAGAGAGCATGGGCCGGTTGCCGCCATCGTCAAAGGTGCGCACCGTTGCCGCTTTCCCCCCCAGCTTTTCCAGCAGGGCGCGATATACCCTGAGTTGTTCTTCCTCGCTGGGCAGCATACCGTGGCTGGTGTGTAAAATTTCGGTGCGGAACAGGCCAATGGCTTCGGCGTCGGCGGCGAGGGCGCTGTCCACCTCTTCCAGCTGGCCCACGCTGGCGCTCAGCTCCACACGCCGCCCATCTGTGCTTACCGTTGGGCGGCCACGGAATTGCTTGGCGGCCTCCCGTTTTTCAAAAACGGCATCCGCGCGGCGGCGCAGCATCTCCAGTTCCTTTTCATCCGGGTTTATCCATATTTCCCCCGTCTCGCCGTCCAGGGCCAGCACATCGCCCAGTTGCACACACTCTAAAACGCTGCGCACCCCCACCACGGCGGGGATGCCCAGAGTGCGCGCCAGTATGGACATATGGCTGGAATATCCCCCGCTTTCGCAGATAATCCCCTCCAAACGGCTGATATCCAAGTTGGCAAGGTCACTTGGGGAGAGGAGGTCTGCCACCACAATGGTGGGCTTATCCAGGTGCGAGGCCTCGGCGGGGGTCATGCCCATCAGTTCGCGCAGCAATTGGTCGCGCAGGTTGAATATATCCTCGGCCCGCTGGCGCATATATTCATTGTCCAGTTCCAAAAAACTGCGGGCCACCTCGCCAAATTGCAGGGTTACGGCATACTCGGCCGAAAGCCCGCGCAGGCGGATATTCTCCTTCGTGGGGTGGATGACCGCCTCATCGTCTTTTAGCATCATGGAGTAAGCGTCGAAAATGGCGGCCTCGCCATCACCGATGCGCAGGGCGGTTTTATCGCGCAGGCCGCGGTTTTTGCTCAAAATATTGCTTAAGGCGGCCTCAAAGCGGGCCACCTCAACATCCGGCCTGCCGCCCTTGCGGGGCACAAAATCGTGGGTGACGGCCGGCTGCCACAGCAGGGCCTGGGCTATGCCTATGCCAGCAGATACCGCTGTTCCATGCATCCGATAGCCCTCCTTTCCCTTGGGCCGGGCCGGTATTCACACCCGGCACAACTATTACACACAAAAAGCTTCCCTTCCTTTTACCGCAAAGCGATGCGATGCAGCGCGCCAAACCCGGACAAAACAGGCGATTTATCAAATTATTTGGTAAATAATTGCCAGGCAACCTTATAAAAAACTATAATAGTAAGTTTTTTTCTATTTTACCACATATTCCCAAAGCAGGCAATTCATTTTGCATCCGTCCGTGGAATTTTATTCTGTTCACCGGGGCGCCCGCCCGGTTTACAAGCCCCAAAACCCGATGTATAATAAGAAATTAGTGGCCGGTTGCTGCCACGGGCGCGCCACATTTTACCGCCGAGATTCCGCCTTTGCAATAAACCCGCCGGAGGAAAACATGGAAAACCTGAGCCAGCTGTACCGCGTATGGACGGAAATAGACCTGGACGCACTGCTACACAACTACAGGCAGATACAAAAAACCGCCGGGGACACACCGGTGATGCCCGTGGTAAAGGCGGACGCCTACGGCCAGGGGGCGGCCATGATTGCCGCCACCCTGCAAAAAGAGGCGGGGGTACGCCAGTTTGCAGTGGTTACCCAGGAAGAAGCTTTGCACCTGCGCAAAAGCGGCATTACGGGGATGATTTTGATGATGGGCACCGCGCCGGCAGGCAGTATCTCTGCGCTGCAAAAGGCCGATATCTCGCTGTGCGTGCCCAGCCTGAGCCTGGCAAAAGCCTATACCCAGGCCGCAGGAGGACGCCCGCTGAAAGTACATTTGAAATTGGACACGGGCATGTCTCGCCTGGGGATGCGCGAGGCCTGTGCGGTTGAGGAGTGCCTGGCCATTGCGGCGCTGGATGTACTGCAAATTGAGGGTATATTCACCCAGCTTTCCTCCTCTGACCTGCCCCAGGAGGATGCCTTTACGGGCGAGCAGCACCGCTGTTTTTGCCGCGTGGCCGAAAAGCTAAAAGAGAAGGGCCTTGCCATTCCCCTGCGGCACTGCGCAAACAGCGCGGCCTTGGTGGGCCTGCCCGGCACCCATGAGGATGTGGTACGCAGCGGGCTTGCACTGTACGGCTACCAAAGCCGCGAAGAGGATTTGGGGCTGGATTTACGCCCCATTTTAAGCTGGGGCAGCAGTGTGGTACAGTGCAAAGAGGTGCCGGAAGGCGGTAGTGTTGGCTATGACCGCGGCTACCGCAGCCCCGGCCCAAAACGCATAGCCACCGTGCCCGTAGGCTATGCCGATGGCCTGCTGCGCGGCATTGCAGCGGGCGGCGGGCAGCTTTTGGTACGGGGCAAAAAGGCTCCCATTGTAGGGAAAATTTGTATGGATATGTGTATGCTGGACGTAAGCGATATTGAGGGCGTGTGCGAGGGAGACCTTGTGACACTGATAGGCGTAGACGGCGAAAACCGCCTGAGCGCAGACGACATGGCCAAGACCCTTGGCACCATAAATTACGAGGTGCTGTGCTGCCTTGGCAAACGCGTACCTCGCCTCTACCGAAAAAACGGCCTGCTGGACGCAGAAAATCCGCACTGGTGCTGGGGCTTGTAAGTCCCCCTTCCATGCGAGTGTACAAGTTCTTAGCTCACTTTTTCTTTGCTCACTTTAAAATAAACAAATTGTAAAAAAGCAATAAAAACCGCCAAGTCAGGCAGGCCCCAAACCCACATAAAACGGGTTTGGGGCCTGCCTTTACCTTTTGAGAAACTGTAATAAAAATACCGCTGTGGCCGCCAGCACCTATTTATGATAGGCAGCCGGGCCGCTGGTGGGCATTTCAGGGTCGGATGCGGCTTTACACAGAATAAAACCCGACATACACACCAGTGCCACCACAGAAAGAATCACAACCATTGCACCACACCTCCGTTTGTATTGGCAGAATCTTGTATTTGCTTCTGCTTATAGAACGAAGGTGGCGGGGATTTGTTTTCAAAAAGAACAAAATATTTTATGGGCAGGCCCTGCAATGCAATAAGTAGGGCCAAACCGGCTATTTTTTTAGCATATCCTCTAAAAAGCTTTCACCCGCAAGGTAACAGCGCAGTTCAAAATAATCGGCAATGGTGTTGGCCACGCAGCCAAAGCACAGCCGGGTGCCCAAGTTACTGCCTCCGGCTATCATGTTGCCCGCGGCCAATACCGGCACGTTTTCGCGGCTATGGTCGGTGCTGGGGGTGGAGGGGTCGCAGCCATGGTCGGCCGTGATGAGAAGCAGGTCGTCCCTCTGCATCACCCGCAAAAATTCCCCCAGCCAGGCGTCAAACTCGCTCATGGCTTTGGCATAACCCTCTATGTCATTGCGGTGGCCATATACCATGTCAAAATCTACCAAATTCACAAAGCACAGGCCCTCAAACGCCTGTTCGGCAATCTCCATGGTTTTTTCCATGCCGTCACGGTTACCGGCGGTTTTTATGCTGCGGGTTATGCCCTGGCCCGCAAAGATATCATAAATTTTGCCCACGCCAATCACATCCAGGCAGGCTGCCGTCATGGCGTCCAGCAGGGTGGGCTTTGGGGGCAGAAGGGAATAATCATGCCTGCGGCTGGTGCGCTTAAAGTTTGCCGCGCTGTCCCCTTCAAAGGGGCGGGCAATGACGCGGCCAACCCCCCAGTCTCCCTGCAGCATGGCGCGGGCCTCTTCGCACATTTTGTACAGTTCTTCTACCGGAATTACGTCTTCGTGCGCGGCAATTTGAAAAACACTGTCGGCACTGGTGTACACAATGGGGCGGCCGGTTTTCATGTGCTCTTCGCCGTAATCTTCCAGCACTTTTGTGCCCGAATAGGGCAGGCCGCACAGGGTTTTACGGCCACACTTTTCCTCAAAGGCATCCAGCATCTCACGCGGGAAGCCCTCTAGGTAGGTGGGCAGGGGCTGGGTGCTCACCAGGCCCGCCAGCTCCCAGTGGCCTATGGTGGTGTCCTTCCCGGCGCTCACCTCCACCAGCCGCCCATAGGCGCCTTCAGGGGCTTTGGTTTGGCTAATGCCAAACACGCCATCGATATTAAAAAGGCCCAGCTTTGCCATATTTGGCACCGAAAAAGCCGTACTGCGGGCTATGGCCGCCAGGGTGTCGCTTCCTTCATCGCCATATTTGGCCGCATCGGCGGCCCCGCCAATGCCAAAACTATCCAGCACAATTAAAAAAACACGTTTTGCCATACTCTTTTCCTCCTAAGCCTCCTTTAGGGGGGCAAGTTTCCCCGCAAAAGAGGTGCTTTTACATTTTACCCAGTATACCACAACTTGCGCGAATGCGCACCGGGATATATAATACCCATATCCGCCAAATACCCTTTAAAGAAGGTAGTAGAATGCGTAAAACAAAAATTGTATGTACCCTTGGCCCTTCTACCGACCGTGGCGAGGTGCTGCGCGAGATGATGCTGGCCGGCATGAACGTTGCCAGGTTTAATTTTTCACACGGTAGCCATGAGGACCACCGCGCACGGCTGGACAAACTAAAAGCGCTGCGCAACGAACTGCACCTGCCAGTGGCCGCCCTTTTGGACACAAAGGGCCCCGAGATACGCCTTGGCGATTTTGCGGAGGGGAGCGCCGTTTTAAAAACCGGCCAAAAATTTACTTTAACAGCCAAAGAATGCGAGGGTGACGCACACAAGGCCCCCATCAGTTTTAAAAACCTGTATCAGGATGTGACGCCCGGAAGCCGTATTTTGGTAGATGATGGGCTGATAGAGTTGCGGGTTAGCGCCGTGGAAGGCGAAGAGATTGTAACCGAGGTGCTGAATGGGGGCCGGGTTTCAGACCACAAAAGCATCAATGTACCGGGGGTATCGCTCTCGCTGCCCTACCTCTCCCCCGGTGACCGCGCCGACCTGCTTTTTGGTGTGGAACAGGGCTTTGACTTTGTGGCCGCCTCGTTCACCCGCTCGGCCAGGGATATATTGGATATACGCAGCCTTCTTGACGAAAATGGCGGAGAAAAAATACGCATCATTGCTAAAATTGAAAATCAGGAGGGCATCTCCAACATCGATGAAATTTTGGCTGTTTCGGGCGGGATTATGGTGGCCCGGGGCGACATGGGTGTGGAAATTGACTTTACCGAGATTCCCATTTTGCAAAAAACCTTAATTGAACGCTGTTATTGCAGTGGACGCCCAGCCATAACCGCCACCCAGATGCTGGAGAGCATGATAGAAAACCCCCGCCCCACCCGCGCAGAAATTACCGACGTGGCCAACGCCATTTACGACGGCACCTCGGCCATTATGCTAAGCGGCGAAACCGCGGCGGGCAAATACCCCGTTGAGGCTGTGCGCACCATGGCCGCTATTGCCCAGCGCACCGAGGGGGACCCCACTTACAAACGGCTGTTTAAAGCCTATTTGAAAGAACGGAAAAGCCGCCTTACCGTTACCGATGCCGTGGCCCACGCAAGTTGCAGCACGGCACTGGATTTAAAAGCCGACGCCATTGTTACCGTTACCCAAAGCGGTGAAACCGCGCGGATGCTGAGCAAATACCGGCCCGACACCCCCATTATTGCCTGCGTGATGGAACCGCTGGTATGCCGGCAGCTGGCACTTTCGTGGGGGATTGTACCCATTTTGATGCCCTTTGCCGAGAACACCGACAAGATGATTACACTTTCGGTAGAGGCCGCCCAAAAGGAAGGGCTTGTGCAGGATGGGGATTTGCTGGTGATAACCGCGGGGCTGCCGGTGGGCGTTTCGGGCACAACCAACATGATGAAGGCCCACCTGGTGGGCAATGCCCTGCTGAATGGCGTAGGCATTGGGCAGGATAACGCCATTGGCCGGGCCTGTGTGGTAAGTACACCCGAGGAGTTGGCTGAAAAATTTAAACCCGGCGACATACTGCTTGCCACCGCCACCAGCAACGAGATGCTGGGCGCCATGCGCGAGGCGGCGGCCATTGTAACCGAAGAGGGGGGCCTTTCCAGCCATGCGGCCATTGTGGGCCTTGCGCTGAATAAACCTGTGATTGTGGGGGCCCAGGGGGCCATCTGCCGGGTGGAGGACGGGGTGCTTATCTCGGTGGACACACAGCACGGCACGGTGCGGGAGATACCCGAATAGAGCCCTACAGAAAAAGGCCGCCCAGTGGCAAGGCAGGGGCCACTTATGCCCCACAGATGCCAAATTAGAGGAAGGGCCTGGCGCTATTCCGCCTGGCCGTTTGCCCAGTTGTGATAAGCGCGCAGCAACCCGGCCGAAACCTGGCTTGCCACCCGTATGGTAATATTAAACACCGCTTCCTGCTGCTCTAGGCTAAGTGAATCGGCCTTACCCGCTTGGATATACTCCATAGCGGCCTCGCTGGCCATCTCCCCAATCTCGCGGGAAGTAGCGTTTGTCTCAATCCAATTTTCAAATTCGCTAAAGTCTCTCATTCTATCGCCTCCTTGGTTTCATCATACCATGTTGCGCGGCGGCAGGCTATCTTTTTTTGTCACTGCGCCGGGGGTACACCTGTTTGGTTATTTTTACGCATAAAACGGCGCGGCCTTTGGGCCACGCCGTTTTTGCTATAGAACTAATTGACCACACTGGATTACAGGCCCTAGAACAAACTGGCATAACATGCCTAAATTTGCCCTAACCAAACATCAGCATGGCCAATAGCTGGCTTTTTAAAGCCTCTAGTTCGGGCTGTACGCAGCCATGCCCTGCCGCCAGGCGCTGCTGTAATTGGGAGATACGCACCCGCAAATCCATCAGCTTTTTATCTCTCAGTTTCTTCTCCAGCGCCTCTTGTTCCTCTTTGCGTTTTTGCAGGGGGGTTTTACGCTGAGATTCTAAGTAGGCGTCCATTTTGCGCAGCAACTCGGCAAAATCTTTTGTGGTACGCACTTCCTCGCTTAAAGCATCATAGGCTGGGTCTTGCCAGCCGCTTGGCATTACGGTATTCAGTTGCATATTGGCCCCCTTTCCTACTTTATCCCCATTATACCCGCCTTTTTCCCCGGCAACAAGCGCAGATGGGAACAGTACACAGGCAAAAAAGCACATTGACAAAACACAAAATGCCGCCCCCCAAAAGCCCTTAGGCTTTTGGGGGGCGGCTTCACACCCGGGAAGGTATGTTCTGCAAAGGCTTTGCGGCGAATTGCAGGTATAGGGGCTTAGGCGTTCATCGGCCGGGTATCTTCCTCGTCGTCGTTCTCATCGTCCTTTTGGGTTTTGCGCGAGAAGAAGGCTACCACAATTTGGCCAATCGCTATCACCAGCATCCACAGTGTCCATTTGTCCAGCAGTACCATTTTTTGGGTCATATCTTCGGTTAACAGGAAGAGCACAACCGCCAGAACGGCTACCACTATGCTGGCAATGCGTACAATCAGTTTCTTCTTCAGCTTAGCGGCCTGTTGGTCGTTGTGGTGTTTGTCGTAACCGGCCGGGTGGGGGTGGGGGTGTTGTTTGGGGTGTGGGTGGGCTACC
>CAZKBM010000024.1:0-7405 GCA_964550985.1 uncultured Oscillospiraceae bacterium | reverse complement strand
GGCCTGTTCTTCGTTTTGCTGTTTCTCATAACCGGCGTTCAGCTGTTGGTACTCCAGGTCCTCGTCGTACTGGTCTTCCGCTTCTTCTTTTTTGCGGTTGCCCACAAAGTAACCAATTAACAACACCACAGAGATAAGGGCGGTTGCCACGGTAAGCAGCAGGTTCACCAGGGCCCATGCGCCACCGGGGGCGGCGTTTGCCAAAGGTACTTCGTTGTTGGCAATATTCACGGTCTGGTTTGCCAGCGGGTTATCGGTGTTGCCCAGGGTGCCAAGCAGGTTCAGCAGGTTGCCCAGTGTGCCAAGGGGGTTTGCGGTTACTACCGCGGGGGCCACGGCGGCCACTACTGCCGGTACGGGTGCTGCCGGAGCTGGAGCCGGGGCCGGTGCGCCACCACCAGCGGGCGGGGTGGTTGTAGTACCGGGGGTGGTTGGGTCGGGTACGGGCACCACTACGGGGCCACCTTCATCGGGGGTAATATCCAAGGTGCCGTTGTTCACCACAACCGTGTAGTTGGGGTTCGCAGTGTAGGCAGCGGTAATTTGGTAACTGCCCACCTCTTCGCCCGGGGTGCGGCTAAAGGTATACTCCAGGTTGTCGCTGCCCACCAGCCCGCGTACGTCGGCTGCAAAGGCGGGGTCGGCCTGGCCAATCACCTTGGCAGCGTTTGCCACATCAATGTATGCGGTGGCAGGGGTAATGGTGAAGGTTGCGGTGGTACCTCTAACGGTATAGTTCGGGTTGCTGCCAAAGTCGATGCTCATCTCGTAGCTGCCTACGGTTTCGCCCTCGGCGCGTTTGATGGTGTAATTGAGTTCATCGCCGCCCACCGTGCCGCTAACTGTGGCGGAGAAGGCGGGGTCGGCCTGGCCGTAAACTTTGGTGCCGCCGTTTGGCGTAACCACTACATCCACGCCGCGCGGGGTGATGATGAAGATGCCATTTGTGGGGGTGATGGTATAGTTCGGGTTTTCGTCTGCGTTTACACCCACCAAAATGTCATAGCGGCCGGCGTTCCTGTTCCCTGCATCACTGCGGGTAAGGGTGTAGTTCAGTTTGTCACCATTTACCACATTGCTTTCGGTTGCGGTAAGGGCGGGTATGTTTGTATCTCCATAAACCATGCTCTTATTATCGGCCTGCACGGTTACGGGGCGTTTGGTAATGGTGTAATTGGCTGTGCCAAGCACGATATTGCTGTAGTTGGCATTGGCGTTATCGCCCATAACCAATTCTGCGGTAATTGGGTAAACGTCTACGGTGTCGCCCTCTACACGGCTTAGTTTGTACTCAATCTTATCGGTGCCAAACTGGCCGCGAACTTCGGCGGTGAGGGTTTTGGCTTCATCGCCGTACACCTGGCTAAGGGCGTTTGGCTGGATGATGACTTCCACATCGCTTGGTGTAATAACAAAGGGCTGGGTTGTAGGGGTTACTAGGTAGTTTTGGGGGTTGGGCTTTTCTACAGTAAGGGTTACGGGGTAACTGCCGGCATCCTCGCCTTGGGTACGGCCTACGGTAATGGCGCCCAGGATATCGGCCGCCTTGTTCACGTCGCCGCCCAGCAGGCCGCTGATGTTGTAAGCGGCGGGCAGGGCCCAGTCGGGCTCGGCAGCGTTGTAAATTTTGCCGGTGTAAGTGGAGGACACAGTAAGCTGGGCCTGTGTGATGGAGAAAGTACCCAGTTCATTGCTGGCATCGGCAAAGGCGTAGTTTTTGCTTACGTCGCCACCCGCATTTGTAATGGACCTGCTGGTGATAGCCATTGGGTAGGTGTTCACATCCGTACCGCTGGCAGCCGCGCGCACGCTTAGGTCATCGCCATCCAGCAGGCCAAGTTCGGCGCCACCCAGTTCATCTGTGCCCAGTTTTGCGGCGGTGATATCGGTATACCGTGTGGTGAAGCCCTCCTGCTGTGCTGCCGTGTAGGTTTTGCTATCTGCGTTTGGCATAGAGATGGCCAAGGCGCGAGGGGCAATGTAAACGGTGCCGGTAATGGGTGCGCTGGCGGGTGCACCGCCTACGGTGATGGTGGCGGTTACGTTCAGGGTTAGAATATTTTTTTCATCTGCCGGGTCACGGCTTACGTTGGTAAAGCTGAACGGAGTAGCGCTTTTTTGGGTGGCTCCGCTTGCATCAACGTAGCTGTATTCCACGCTGGCGCCTGCGGGCAGGTTTTGATTCAGCTTCACTTCTTCGGCCACGCCGTTGTAAATTTTGCTGATGGAGTTCAGGCTAAATTGGCTTGCATCCAGTTGCCACACGGCGTACAGCGGTTTTACCGCATCGTCGTTGTTGTTACCACCGCTGGCAAGGTTCGGCATTGAGAAGGTCTTATCCTCGCCTTTGGGGAACGCGGGTGTAGCAGCGGTGTCGCTCTCATCCCAGCCCAGGAAGATGAAACCATCGCGGGTGGGAACTGTGTTTTTATCTACGGTTACGGGTTCGGCTGGGGCATAGTAGTTCGCATCGGTAGGTACGCTGTTTGTATTGCCGCCGTTTGCGTTATACTGCACGTTCCAGGCGGGGTTTACTGTAAGGATACCTGTTCCAAAGTTTACGGTATAGTTCTGGTTATCCGCTTTAGTACCGTTGGCAAAGCGTATCTCCAAATCGCCGGAGACAGGTTTGTCTTTCTCATAACCCGGCACTTCATACCCATTGACGGTAAGGTTCAGGTTATCGCCAGGAATTAAGGTACTGCCAATTTCATAACTAAAGCCAGGCAGTTCGTCACCGCGTTTGATGTCACTATCCGCCTTTGGTGTAACCGTTACGGCCAGCGGGGTAATGATTAGTTTGCCGGATCTATCGCCTCTTGTTACATAGTTGTCTTCGTCCAAAATCTGCTGGGGCAGGTTCACCATCACCCCATAACCGCCTTCTTTCACATCTTCGCCCGTTTCAAAACGGGTAAAGGTGGCGTTTGCAAAGGCCGCTTTATCTTTCTCTGCAAGGCCCTTAAAGCTTAGGGGGTATGTGGTGGGGTCAGGTTCACCATAGGTTTTTGTTTCTTCGCCAACCGTAATTTCCAGTAAGACGGTGCTTAATTCCAACTTGCCGTTCACTGTTTTAATATTGTACTCATTTGTCACGTTTTGCTGGCCGCGCCAAACTTCCACTTTGGCAAACACGTTGTCTTTGGGAGACTCCGACACGTTGGTAAGGGTACTTGTGCCAGTCATCGTCACGCGGATTTCGTCGTTTGCTTTCAGGCCTGTTTTACTCTCATCGGTAAAGCCCTGGGCGGTAAGGGGCTCGCCATTATAGTCGCGGCTGGCGCTAAGGGCGGTTACGGTCAGGTCGGTTTTCTTTTCAAATTTGGCTACAAAGGTGTAGTCTTTGTCAATTGCATCGCCAGCGCCCAGCAGGGCAGGCTCCCAACCGGCAAAGTAGAAACCCTCGTCGGCCTGGGTTTTGGGCTCGGTAATGCCGGCATCCTTCCAAAGGGTGCCATCTGGCACGGTGAAGCTGTGGGTGGCGGCATCGCCCAAAAGTTTGCCGTTTGCGCCGGCTTCAAATTTTACGGTGTGGCTTTGTGCTTTCCACTGGGCCACCAGGGTAATATTGGCAGCTTGACCATACACAGCACCCGGCGCGTAAGTCTCAGTGCCGCCTTTTACCTGCCAACCGGCGAAATCATGCTTTTCGCGGGCAAACAGGTCGGCCGCGGCCACCTGCACCTCCAGATAAGTTTTGGGGTAGGTTTCCACCACAGGGGCCGGTCCGCCCTCAAAGCCGGGCTCATAGGTTACGGTGTAGCTGGCGGCTTTTTCCACAAACTGGGCGGTAAGTACCGTATCCTCCAGCATGGTGATACGGCTGTTTCCATAATACAGTTTGCCGTTTTTATCTTTCCAACCGGCAAACACCATACCGTCTTTGGCAAGGTCGCCATTGGGCTGTACCACTGCGGTGGTATTCACCGCATAGGTTTTGCCATCTGTGGGCACCGTACCCTTGTCTGCGCCGCCAGCCTCATAGGTAAGGGTGTACAGGGCAGCTTCCCACTTGGCGTAGAAATCATATTTTTGGTTAATGGGCCATTCATAGTTATACAGGTGTTCATTGTTGCCAGAGGCCCAGTACCAGCCCTTGAAAGTGCCAAAACCCGGCACCTTGGCGTTCATTTCCAGCAGGTAATCTTGGCCGTCGCTGCCTTTTATATAGATATCTTCTTTTGCAGCACTTTTGTTATTCTCTGCCCGTTGCTGCCAAAGCAGGCCTGTCTCTTCCTGCCCAACATTGGCCTTGCCGTCGTAAAAGCGCAGGGTGTGCTGGCCACTGCTCCACTTGGCAAACAGAGTGATATTGTTGCCGGTTCCGTTTTTGCTGTAGAGGGCCAGATCTTTCTCCCAATCTACCGGATGTTTGAAGTCGGAGTCATAGTACCAGCCCTGGAAGATATCGTTTCCACGGGTCATTTCGGCGGTAGGCTCAAAGGATGCCAAGGGGGTTTCGTGTAGGATATCTTTTTCCTGTGTGGGGGCAGGTTTGCCTCCAGCGGCATCAAAACTCAGGTTCAGATGCTCGCGGTTGTAATATACGCTGTCCAGCCTATATTCGCCTGCCTCATCTGTTTTCGTCTCACTCTTTTTGCCGGCCGCTACAAACCCAGGTAGTATGTCATAGACGTAACTTCCATCAATCAGGTTATTTTCGGTACGGCTCTCGTCCAGCACATAGCTGCGGCCATTCACGCCCGCGGCGCCATTTACATCCAAGCCACTCATGGCCGCTTGGCCACTTTGCTCCGGCAGGGCTTCGGTGTAAAAATGAATTACTTGGCGGGTGGGGCGGCTCGAATATTTGGCCTCCCATTTTATTTCTTTGCCACTTTTGGGGATGATATCTCCGCTTAAGGTGTTGCGAACGCCGTTTACAACAGCGCCGCTATTCCCTTCCATGCGCTGCACACCTTCGGAACTCCAGGCATAGGGGGTAAAGTCTACACGCGTGGGGCTTGGGTCATTAAAATTCTTAAGGATGTACACACTGAGGAAGGCGTTGCCCCCAAACTGCGGCCACAGGCCGGTAATATCCTGCTGATACTTCGCCTGGAAAAAATAGGAAATGACACTGGGATCCATATGGGGTTGTGTTTTGGATTCGCTGTACTCCAGACGGATGGGGGCTTTGGAAGAATCCGCCCAAGTCAACTCTGCATAACCACCATCATAGCCTAGGTAAGTTTGTGAGTTGGTGCCGCCGCTTCCGTCATACTTGCCCGCAAAGGTAAATTTCATGGTGTAGGTAATGCGGTTGTACAAAACATTTACCACACCCGTGCCGCTGCCCGCTATTTCGGTGGGCTGGGTTTTTTGGTATTCAAAGTATTGCAGGGTGGGGTCGGCAGGGGCGCCGGGCGCCCCGCTGATGTTTGCATACTCGGTTCCATCTTGCGCGCCCACCTTGGTGCCAGCGGGCAGGCCGTTGGCCTTTTCTACCGTGGCCACGCTAAAGCTGGTATAGTCATTGGGCCAAACCAAGTCCTCGTTTGCCTTGCCGGTGTTGGCATCTTCCATCCAGTATACCACCTGGTAACCCACCACTTCGGGGGTCCACACAGCATACAGGGTAAGGTTTGCCACTATTGGGGTTTCGGCAAAGTTAAACTCGGTGTAGGTATCGCCCTCTTTGGTGGCCCAATACTCAAAGGTATAACCAACACGCTCAGGGTTCACACTGGGCGGGGTCGCCGTCTTGTCTTTCAGCACCTCAATGGGGTCAATGGGGGTGCCTTCTGAAATAAAGTACACATTGAATATAGCCGAGTACACCGGCACAAAGGTCAGGTCGGTGGTGGCTATGGCAGTATCATCAAATTTGTATTCTTTTTGCTCGTTGTCATCTTTTAAAGCCCAATAAAGGAATTTGCCTTTTTCCGGCGCAAGGGGGCCTTCCAAACCCTCGGGCAGATAGACAAGCTCGTTCGGCGGCAGGGTGTAATTCTTCAAAACACCGCCGTTGCCGTTTTCAAAAACAATGCTCAGGTTATCACTTGTGCTAAAACCGGCATACAAGGTTGTTTGCTGGGTAATGGGTTCATTATTGTAAGGTATAGTGGTCTCGGGGTCGGTAAACCAGCCGATGAAGTTTTTATAGTTTTCTATCGACGTATCTTCCACTAAGGACGGAGGGCCCGGAACGGCTTGCCCTGTGGGCACCGAAATAACATTGCCATACTGTGCGCCGTTCACCATTAAGATCACAGGGGTATACGGGGCATTATCCAGCCCGTCGGCAGGGGCAGCCGGGGTTTGTACTGCGCCCAGGCCCGCAGTTTTTGCCTGTGCGCCCGCGGGCGCTTCGCCACTGCTGGATGAAGAACCTCCCGCAGCCTCTGTGTTTGCAGGAGGCAGGGCGGCCGCATCCGTGTTTGCCGGGGGCGCCGCGGCGCCTTCGGTGTTTGCAGGAGGCACGGCAGCCGCATCCGTGTTTGTGGGAGGCGCCGTGGCACCTTCCGTATTTACCGGGGGAGCCCCGGCGCCTTCTGTTGGCTGGCCGTCGGTAAGCTGGGCCTGTTGCAGGGCCGCTTCCTCAGGACTGCCACTGCCCGCGGCAGCCTGCAGCGCAAAGCCGAAGACCAAAGTTACGGTCACCAGCAGCGCCAGCCAAGTTTTCCATGTTTTCTTTTTCATCGTTCATCCCCCAATTACATCAAAATTCTACAATTCATTACGGTTTCGCCCAGCTTGCCAACGCGGCCCTCTGGTACGCCTACTATTAGTCTGATATTACAATATCACAGGTATTTGCCACTTGACAAGCCGTTTTGGAATATTTGACCGAATTTTGACCGAACTTGCCCTGTTTTGAAAATTTGGCTACTGTTACACAGCTCATTCAAGCGCTGAATATAAAATACTATACGTAAATAAGGGTTTTTTTGATTATTTATCCGTTTTTATAAACTTTTGACCGAACCACAGGGCCAAGCACCCGGCGTTTGTAGTGTGGTTTTTATCTGTTTCTTATTTTATTACTTTAATATGTTAATTGTATGTGTAATTCAAAAATCTTGATAGAGACTGTCCTCTTTTTGTGTGTTTAGGGGGTTAAAAACGGGTTCCCATGTGAACTTTTATATGGTGTTTTTTTGACCTTTCCCTGATACAAATGCAATTTATTATGCGTATACGTATTTTACCTTGCAAAACGCCCATGCACAAACCTTGACCGGCACAACACTTCAAAAGTAATTTTGCCACACAGGATGTTTTGCAGCATAGGAACAAACGGTAGCGCCCGATATTACATAAATTGTATACTATATGTAAGAGGCCACAGTATTGCTTGTAAAACAAAAAAGCGGGCTGCCTTAGGCAAACCGCTTTTTTGCTTTTGGGTGGAGCTGCTAACCAGATTCGAACTGGTGACCTCGTCCTTACCAAGGACATTCAA
>CAZKBM010000023.1:0-37391 GCA_964550985.1 uncultured Oscillospiraceae bacterium | reverse complement strand
TCCTGCCGTTTGTAGGTGGTTTCGGGCTGGGCCAAAAGTTCTTCCACCTGCAAATTGAGATAGCGGAAGGAGGCCAGCCGCCCTGTGAGGCCATATCTTTGCAGGTTACTCCAAAAACAGGGTATCGATTTTTGCCCTGCCGCCACAATGGAAAAGCGCGGGGCCAAAAACGCGGCCAGATTTACCGAAGCCTCCATCACACCCACCACCACCATGCGGTTGCAAGTCTCTTTGGCGGCCTCCAGGTGGGGGTCACAAAAGCAGCCTATTATCGCCGCGTCGTACCCATCCGCCTCGGCCTGCTTTACCGCCTGTAAAAGCGCAGGGCCAACCGCAGAAAGGTAACTGTAGTACTCCAGAGCCAAGGGGGCCCCAGGCAGGCAGGTGTATACAACTTCGGGTGAATTTGGGGCCCTGTATCGGTTCAGGTGCCGCAGCATCTCGGCCTTTACCAGGGGTTTTTCACCCACGGGGTCGATATACAGGATTTTTATGCCGGGCATACAAAGCACCTCTTTTTTTCAAAAGAACGTCCGTTCAAAAACACCGCATCCAATCCATCCGGTTTACTTGCCCAAATCGCGCGCAAGCTGCACAATTTCGGGGGTGGGGCCAACCACAACCCCCTTATCCAGTACCTGCACGCCATCTATCCAAACGCTGGCGTTTAGGCACATGCCATCGGTATGGCTGGCGCCGGGAATCCCTACCCCATTCGGTATATCCGAGGTGAGGATGCCCCCAACATTGCCCCAGCCCCACTCGATGCAGCCCCAGATGCGCTCATCCTCCACCACATAGCCGTGCAGTTCGGCATTGGGGCCAAATCCGTAGGAGAGGTGGGCAATTTTAAACATCAGCGGGTCGTTAAAATCACCCAGCCATTTTTCCATCTGCCGCGCCTCGGTGCCGCCGGTGATGGAGGTGGTGACGCCCTTTTCAATTTTAAAGGTGATGGGCTCGCGGATGAGGCCCAGCGGGGGGCTGATGGAGGCATCCACCACAATGGTGCCGTTGATGCTTTCAAAGTTGGGCGCCCAGGAAATTTGGCCGGGGAACATCTTAATTTCGCCCTTGCGCACAAAGCCATCGGCAGTGACGAAGGCGCGGCCAGGCTCGTTGTCAAACTCAATGTCCATGCCGGCTTCGCTGGTAATATGGAAGTGCCTGCCCTCCCGCGAAACTTTTTCCATGGCCACAATAAATTTATTCAGCAAAACATTATCGGTGCGGCCAATATTGCGCACAAACTGTGCGGCGTTCACATCGTTTTGGTTCATGTAGCGCGGGCGGTTGTTGGGGTCGGCCATAATGGCGTCGTAGGTGGCCGAGTAGAAGATATACTTCGCATTAAATTCTAGCCAGGCGTCACAGGCCTTGATGCCATCTATCAAAGCTTTTTGGGGGAAGTCGATATCGCCTGCCTTACCGCAGCCACGGGCCGCCGCAATCTTCATCACCAGGGGTTTTGCGCCCAGCGCCACGGCGGCCTGGGCCGTGGCCTCCAGCATACGGTCGTCGCTCTCGGTATCTCCGGTAATGGCAATCGTTTCGCCCGGCTGCAACTGGAACATATCGTTCAGCAGCTTATAACAGGCATTCGTCAGTTCATATTCATACATGTTTGGTATCCTCCTGCCAATTTTGTATTCTGTTAGTATTTTAGGATGGTGGAAAGGAAAACCTGCGCGTCTTTTACCATATTTTCGCAGACGGCGTACTCGTTGGGCTGGTGGCACATGTCATCCACATGGCTCCACACCACAGCCGGGATGTTTTGGGCCCGCAGAATGGCGGCGCAGGTGCCCCCGCCAATGCCGCCGCAGTGGGCGGGTATCCCCTGTTTTTCCAGTGCGGCCATCAGGTTTTGCACCACGGGCGCATCCGCCGGGGTTGGGGGCGGTGCGTCCACCCTGGTTACAAATTCGGTTTGCACCTTTATGCCCGGCCGCTCTTTTTCGTACCTGGCTATTATCTCCTCTATCCGCCGCATCACGTCATCCACGGTATAGCGTGGTAAAATGCGCATATCCAGGGTAAACACATCCTGCCCAGGCAGCACATTGGGGCTGGAGACATTGGCAAATTTTTGGGTGAGTTCAAAGGTGGAAAGTGGAGGATTAAACAGAGGGTCCTCATAGTCAAACTCTTTTTTCAGGCTGTCCTCTATCTCCACCCCCAGGTGCATCCCGGCCGAACAGGCGTTCACGCCCAGGTGCGGCATGGCCGCATGGCCCTGTTTGCCCTGTACGCTAACACGCAGCCAAACCTGAGATTTTTCGGCAATCTCTACAAAGCTGCCGTCGGGGCTGCCCCCGTCGGGCACCAGCGCCTCGTCTTCTTTGCCAAAAAGCCCTTTTTCAATCAGCGCGTGCAGGCCATAGCGGCTGCCGGTCTCCTCATCGCTAACAAACAAAAAGGCCACGTTGCAGTCCGGCTGAATTTGGTTTTTCTGCATCAGCAGGGCCAGATGCAGGCATACAATCACGGCCTGCGTGTTGTCCTCGCAGCCCAGGCCGTAAATCTTGCCATCCCGTAAAACGGGGGCAAAGGGGTCTGTGTTCCAAAGGGCCAAATCGCCGGTGTCCACGGTGTCCAGGTGGGCAATCAGCCACAGGGTTTTTGCCGTGTTTTTGGCCCCCTCAAAACGCACATACAGGTTTGGGCGCAGCGTTTGGGGCACAGCCTCATCGGGCACGTCTACGCTTTGGCAATGCAGCCCGGCTTTTTCCAGCCTTTGGCGCAGCCACTGCGCACGCTCAAATTCCCCTTTTCCGTTCATCCGGGGGTTTACGGCGGGAATGCGGCTTATCTCTATCAAATCCTCCGCCATCTCGCCGCTGCGCTGGGCCAGCAGCTTTAGCAGTTCGGTTTCGTTTGTCATACATAACCCTTTCTTTTATAAGGCCCGCCGGGGCTGTTTTTGGCGTTTTTACAGCGCTGGCATTACTTGCCCAAATCGCGCGCAAGCTGCGCAATTTCGGGGGTAGGGCCAACCACAACCCCTTTATCCAGGGCCTGCACGCCGTCCAGCCAAACGCTGGCGTTCAGGCACATGCCGTCTGTGTGGCTGGCGCCGGGAATGCCCACCTCATTCGGAATATCCGAGGTGAGGATGCCCCCAACGTTGCCCCAGCCCCATTCAATGCAGCCCCAGATGCGTTCATCCTCCACCACATAGCCGTGCAGTTCGGCATTGGGGCCAAACCCGTAGGAGAGGTGGGCAATTTTAAACATCTGCGGGTCGTTAAAGGAACGCAGCCAGGTTTCCATCTGTTTGGCTTCGGTGCCGCCGGTGATGGAGGTGGTGACGCCCTTTTCAATTTTAAAGATGATGGGCTCGCGGATGAGGCCCAGCGGCGGGCTGATGGAGGCATCCACCACGATGGTGCCGTTGATGGTTTCAAACCGGGGAGCCCAGGCGATCTGGCCGGGGAACATCTTAATTTCGCCCTTGCGCACAAAGCCGTCGGCAGTCAAAAATTCTCGTCCTGGCTCGTTGTCAAACTCAATGTCCATGCCGGCTTCGCTGGTAACGCGGATGTGTTTCGCCTCTTTGGTGGCTTTTTCCATGGCCACAATAAATTTGTTCAGCAAAATGTTATCGGTGCGGCCAATATTGCGGATGAACTGCGCGGCGTTCACATCGTTTTGGTTCATGTAGCGCGGGCGGTTGTTGGGGTCGGCCATAATGGCATCGTAAGTGGCCGAGTAAAAGATGTACTTCGCGTTGTACTCCACCCAGGCGTCACAGCCCTTGATGGCCGCAATGAGGGCCTTACTGGGGAAGTCGATATCCGCGGCCTTGCCACAGCCACGGGCAGCGGCGGTTTTTAATACCAGGGGTTTTGCGCCCAAAATCACCGCGGCCTGGGCCGTGGCCTCCATCATGCGGTCATCGCTCTCGGTATCTCCGGTGATGGCAATGGATTCGCCCGGCTGCAATTGGAACATATCCCGCAGCAGTTTTAGGGTCGCGTTCAGCAGTTCGTAGTCAAACATAGCTAGAAGCACCTCCGTAAAAAATATATTTTGTTTGGCCTTGTACACGGTAAATTGGGTGTTTAGGTAAACAGGTGGCAGCGCACCTCATGCCCCGGTTCCAGTTCGGTCACAACGGGGTCCTCCACCAGGCAGCGCTCGGTTTTAAAGGGGCAACGCGTGTGGAAGCTGCAGCCACTGGGCAGGTTGACGGGCGAAGGGATTTCGCCCTCGCTGCGTATACGCTTTGGCTTCATGGCCTCCTCTTCTGGGCTGATAACCGGGATGGCCGAGAGCAGCATTTGGGTATAGGGATGCTGTGGGTTCTCATAAAAGGTTTTGGTGGGGGCAATTTCGCAAATTTTACCCAGGTACATAATGGCAATGCGGGTGGATACATTGCGCATCACGCCCATATCGTGGGTGATAAACAGGTAGGTGAGGTTGTTATCCTTGTAAAGCTTCATCAACATGTTTAAAATTTTGGCCTGGATGGATACATCCAGCGAGGAGGTGGGCTCATCCAATATAATAAACTTGGGGTTGGAACAAAGGGCCCGCGCTATGGAGACAAGCTGCCTCTCCCCGCCGCCTATGGAGTTCGGGGTTTTGTACAGAAACTCCGGCGGCAATTCCACCAGTTCCAGCAGTTCTAAAATTTTGTCCTCAATTTCGTTGTTGGGCACAATTTTGTGCACCTTTAGCGGCAGGCTTAAAATCTGCTTTACATCCTGGTGGGGGTTCAGCGAGGAGCCGGGGTCTTGAAAGACGATTTGCGCGTCCCGGTAAAACTCTTTACTGCGCCCTTTTTGCTTTTTGGTGATGGTTTTGCCGCCAAAAACAATCTCACCATCGGTCTGCTGGTACATGCCCATCAGGGTATAGGCAATGGTGCTTTTGCCCGAGCCGCTCTCGCCCACAAGGCCCAGCACTTCCCCCTGTTTGATGTTGAAATTTACGCCATCTACGGCGCGCACAAACAGGTTTTTGCCCACGGGAAAGTATTGTTTCAGGTTTTTAATCTGTATTAAATCCTGCCCTTCACTCACTGCACTTCCCCCCTCTCCTCGGCCGCTTCGTCCCGCGCCTTATCACCGTACAAAAAGCAGGCCACCTTGTGCCCGTTTTCAATTTCTGTCAGAACGGGTTTTTTATCGCGGCACACCTCCATGGCATGGGGGCAACGCGGCTGAAAACGGCAGCCCTTGGGCGGGTTCACATAGTCGGGGATATAGCCGTAAATACCGGTGGAAAGGCCGCCCCCGTACAGGCGTGGCACACATTCCATCAGGCCCTTTGCATAGGGATGCGAGGCATTGCGGAACAAATCCTCGGTGTAGCAGCACTCCACAATGGTGCCGCCATACATGATATAGATGCGGTCCACCAGTTCCCGCGCCACCCCAAGCGAATGGGTAATCATAATCAGGCTGCGGCCTTTTTCCTCCACCAGCTCCCGCAGCATCCGGTGAATCTGGTCCTGTATGGTCACATCCAGCGCCGTGCAGGGCTCGTCCGCTATCAAAAGGTCCCGCGGCGTTACCAGCGAGGAGGCTATACAGATGCGCTGGCGCATCCCGCCCGAAAGCTGGTGGGGATAGCTCTCCAAGATGCGGTCGGGGTCGCTTAGCATCACGCTGGTAATGGCCTCGCGCGCAATTTCATTCAGCTGCGCCTTGCTGGGGTTTTTGAGAAGGCCCGAATATTTTACAATGTCTCGCAGCTGGGTGCCTATGGTGAGTACCGGGTTTAAGGCGGACATGGGGCTTTGGGAGATCATGGACACCTTTTGGCGGCGCAGCTTCATCAGCTCGTCTTTTCCCATCTCCAGCACATTTTGCCCCTGGAAGATGATTTTGCCACCTTTTGGCACCTCAATGATGCCCGCGTCTAAAACGCGCAGAATCATCTTCATGGTGGTGGTTTTTCCGCAGCCGCTCTCCCCCACCAGCCCCACTTTCTCGCCTTTTCCCACCTCCAGGTTAATTCTATCCACAACCTTGGCGCTGCCGCGGTAGGTTTTGTACGACACCGAAAAATTTTCCAGCTTCACACTGGTTTCTTTCCTGCTGGCTTCGGCCATACTAATGCCCCCCTTTGTCGAACATATCCCGTATGCCATCGCCAAGGAAGTTGAAGCCCAAAATCATGAACACAACCCCCAGCGCCGGGAAGATGGTCATCCACCACAGGTCCGGCATGTATTTTGAACCATCCGATATCATCTGCCCAAAGGCAGGGGTGGGGGGCTGCTCGCCCAGGCCCACAAAGCTGAGGGATGCCCCCATCAGGATAACCCAGCCCACATCCAGCGCCATTTTTGTGGTGATGGGCGAAAGGCAGTTTGGCAGTATTTCGCGCATCATAATGTGCATCTTGCTGGCGCCCACCAGTTCGGCGTTGCGCACAAAGTATTCGCGCGATATACTGCTGGCCTGCCCGTACACAAGCCTTGTGTACCATGGCCACCACATTATGGTAACCGCCAGCATGGAGTTCATCATATTCGGCTTTAAAATAGAGGCGATGCACAGGGCCAAAATAAGCGCCGGAACCGAGAGGAACACATCGGTGATACGCATGATGAGCGTATCAATCCAGGTGCCGTGGTGGTAGCCCGCAATAAGGCCCAGCAGGGTGCCTACAGGCACCGAGATGGCCAGAACCACTATGCTCATTACCAGCGCCCCACGGAAACAGTAGATCACCCGGGAAAACACGTCGCGGCCCATATTATCGGTGCCAAACCAGTGCTGGGCACTGGGGGGCTGGCTGGCGTTTGCATAATCCACAAAGGCGCCAATGTGCTTGGGGTAGGGCACTATTACCAGCGCAAATATAGCAAAAAAGATAGAGAGCCCCACCAGGATAAGCCCCACCACCGAAAGTTTGTTACGGGTAAATTTGTAGCGGTAAATGCGCCAGTTTTCCTTGGTAGAGGGGGAGAAGAGGCCCCGTTTTTTCACGGCTGTAGCGCCCGAGAGATTTCCATTTTCCATTATGTCGCCCTCCCAATCCGCATTCTCGGGTCCAGCCCAGCCACAATCAAATCTACCAGCAAATTGATAAAGAAGTAGATGATGCCGATGATGAGTACCACGGCGCAGATGGCGTTTAAATCCTTATTCAGCATGGCGTTGATGCCATAGCGCGAAAGCCCCGGCCAGTTGAAGATTTGTTCCACCAAAAAGGCCTGCCCCAGCAGGGCCGAAAAATCTAGCCCCATCACGGTGATAGCCGAAGTGGCGGAGGGCTTTAACAGGTAGCGGCGGCTTAACAATCCACCCGGCAAACCATAACTGGTGGATACCGCCATATACTCCTTGCTGGAGTTATCCACAAGGGAAGAGCGCAGCACGCGGGCGTCCTGTACAATGGGGCCCAGCGCCAGGGCAAAAGCGGGCAGCAAAAGGTGGATAAAGGCGTTACCGGCCACCAAAAGGTTCCCGCTTAGCAGGCCGTCTACAACGTACAGGCCGGTTATGTGGGGGGGCGGCGCAAGCCCTGGGCTAAGCCGCCCCAGCACGGGTATGATGGGAAACTCATACCCAAACAGCAAAATGAGCAGAATGCCCACCACAAACGCCGGCAGTGCAATACCCACATAGGAGAGGATGCGGATGAGGCCATCCACCCAGGTGTTTTTGTAGCGGCCCGCCAATAGCCCCAGGCCAAAGGTGCCCGCCACAATCAAAACGCCCGAAAGCAAAATCAGTTCCAGCGTGGCGGGGAAAAACTGCTGAACATCGGTGGCCACCGGCCTTTTTGTGATAAACGAGTTGCCAAAGTTCCCCTGTATGGCGTCACCCAGCCATTTGATATACTGCACCGACAGGGGGTCGTTCAGGTAGAGTTCCTGCCGCAGGGTCTCTTTGGCCGCGTCAGTGGCGCGGGCCCCCAGCGCTATGGTGGCCACATCTCCGGGTACAACACGGGCAATAATAAAGATGAGGATGGAGGTTCCCAGTAGCACCAAAACGCCAAGAAGCAACCTTTTTGTGATAAATCTAATCATTCAATCGTAAGCCTCCCTAGGCGAACGCCCTGCCAAAGCCTGTGGCTTTGCCTGCACAAAGCCCGGCCCCGGCGGTGGTTTGGCCATTTTTATGGCAAAATAAGCACAATTTTACACCCAAAAATAAACACTGGTAACTTTGTAATTGCCTGGCAGTTTGCAAAAGCCGGCAAACAACTTTTTAGAGAGTATGAGAACAAGGGTGGCGCAGCCGCAGGCCATTACCCATTGCGCCGTACCACCCTTGCACGCTATTATTACTGAGGCAGCGCTGCTTTTGGGGGTAAAACCCCTGTGCTGCGGCGCGCCCAAACTCGGGTTTACTTGCGGTCAGGGAAGATGCTTATGTCGGCCACGATTTGACTAAAGCCAATTAGGGTGCTGGGTACGCCGTCGCCCTTGTACTCCTCCACAAACGGCCAACTTACGTAGGAGGATTGGTATGCAATGCGCTCGGTGAGGTCACACAGGTAGGCGGTTGGGTACAGTTCATCCACGATGTAATTTTGGATATTTCCATATTCGGCAAGGCGCTCTTTTTCATCCACCGTGCCCAGCGACTCTGCAATCATGCTATCCAGTTCGGCATTATTCAGCCACTCGCAGTTTTCCCAGGTGCCCATGGTTTTGGTGCTGTAGCGGGTTTCCAGGTAGATGCCCGCCTCATTAAAAGCCGGGGCGGAGTTGATGGAGAGCATGTGCGGGGTACTCTCTTCGGTGGCCACGCGGTCGATAATCGAGACCCAGGGAGCCTTGCTGATTTCCACCGTGATGCCCACCTCCGCAGCGGCAGCCTGGAACAAAAGGGCCACTTTTTCGAGGTCGGCCACGTCGGAGTTCACCAGCATCTCCAGCGGGTAATCCCCAAGCTGATCGGCATATTTCGACTGCGCAAAATACTCTTTGGCCTTCTCCACATCGTATTTCATCACGTTTGTGGCCACCGAGCCCGTCACGCCCGCGGCCACAGGGCCCTGGGCCTTTTCAGAATCCACAAAGATATCTTTTATGATGCTGTCGTAGTCAAACAGGCAGGCCACGCCTTTGCGGAAGTTGATGTCATCCATGGGGGCCTTTTTGGTGTTCATGTACATGTTTTGCTCAAGGAAGGTGGAGTATTTTGCGATGGTAACGCCCTCAAATTGTTCCATGGCCGCCAGGTTTTCACTGCTCTGCCACATATCGGTCATTTCCATCTCGCGGTTGTTCATCATGGTGCGCACGGTGGCGGGTTCGGGCACCGCCAGCTGGCGGAAGGCTGTGGGTGCATTTTCGCGCCCCGTCCAACCCATAAACCAATCGTCAAACTTTTCGGCGTGGAAATAATCCTGCTGCACCAGTTCGGTAGCTTTATAGGCGCCGGTACCAGCGTCATGGGTCACCAGCCAGGTTTTGCCATAGTCGCCGTTTTCGCCATAGGGGCCGGCCGCGTCAAAATTGGCGCTTACCATGGCCTCACTCAGTACAAAAAAGCGAACCAGGCTGCTTACAAAGGGCCCATAGGGTTTGGTCAGGTGGAAGGCCACCTCATAATCCCCCAGCACTTCCACATTGTCCACAATACCGGCGTACAGGTAGGCATAGCCCTCGCCGATGGCGATTACACGATCCATCGAAAACTTGACGTCATTCGCTTTCATCTCACTGCCATCGTGGAATTTAACGCCCTGTTTCAGCTTAAAGGTGTAGGTCAGCCCGTCATCAGAGACCTCCCAGCTCTCGGCCAGCCGGGGCTCTACACTGCCGTCGGCCGCAGGGAAAACCAGCCCATCGTAAAGGCTTGCCACCGCTGTGGTGCTGGAGTTTGTAGAGGCGATGGCGGGGTCAAGATCCGGCGTGCCGGAAATACCCATACGCAGGGTGGTGCCAGAAACAACCGCGCCGTCACCCGTAGCAGCTGCACCCGAGGTGGCAGCCCCGCCCGAACCGGATGCAGGTGCACCCGCGGCGCCGCCCTGTACGCCACCGCCACCGCCACAGGCTGCAAAAGTAACAGCGGCCAGCGCCAGAGAAAGACCCAAAGCGGACAATTTTTTCATAAACTGTTTCATAGTTTCTCCTCCTGTTTTGCTTTGCAAACTTTTTCTATTTCGGCTGTTCCTCCCTTACAGCTTTGTCATTGGCGTAGCAGCTTCTCATCGGCTGGCAAAAACAAACAATTTTTTAGTTCTAAATAATATTTTGCCACTTTCGCTTTTGTGTTTTTGCCACTTAAAAAATTAGGCGAATGCATAACATTGTTTGTTCCGGATGGTTGGTTTTTTCCGTTTTTGGGCAGCAAAAATAAACCTGTATACCACCAGATATACAAAGAAGGAAATGCCATTACTGGCCCTTTTTGCAAGGTTACAATTTGCGTGAGTTCAGTATTGCTCGCGAGTGAGGGTTCCGTCAATTGGCAATATTCACAAATTAGAACGAAAATTCTTGTACGTGAAAATTTGCCTCTTAGGTTATATAGGGGATTTTTCTTGCAAAAATTCTCCAATTTGGCTTTTGAATGGCCCTTTGTTTCGCACAGGTGAAAATGCCACCTCAGCGCTTCAAGGTTGCCACATATGCTTGCACGCCTCGCTCATTGGCGTCGTCATATGGCATCACACGCCATTTTACGCTATCACAACACATCAAAACCCCCGCCGGCAAAAAAGCCGGCGGGGGTTTTGGCAAAAAATCACTTTCATCTGCGTGAGCAGCCGTCATATAAACACCGCTGCACATTTTGGCGGTAAAGTGCAGAACCGGCGGTTTTGCCCCTGCGCTTTTGGCAGGGCATTTTTCGGCGCTAATACAATCCGTTTTTTAAAACGCACAGACCGGGGCCTCCCCGTCTTTTTCCAGGTTGTTGCGCCTGATAAAGGTGTCCACCGTCATACGGTGCACCCCAAAAATACGGCCAATTTCGCATTTGGATACGTTTTTCTCCCGCAGGGCGCGAATGGCCTCCTCATAGCCTGTAAGTTTCACCTTTTTTGACTGGCTGCCCAGGGGCCGTCCCAGCACGGCCCCTTCGGCACGCCTTCGGGCCAGGGCCTCTTTTGTTCTTTGGCTAATCAGGTTGCGCTCAATTTCGGCCGAAAGGCCAAAGGCAAAAGCCAGCACCTTGCTCTGGATATCCTCCCCCAGACGGTAATTGTCCTTAATGGTCCAAACTTTGCACTCCTTCGTCATGCAAAGGTTTAAAATTTCCATAATCATAAACAGGTTGCGCCCCAGGCGCGAAAGTTCGGCGCAGATAATCAAATCATCTTTTTTTACCTTTTTCAGCAGCTTCCCCAGTTCCCGTTTGTCGTAACTTTTTGTGCCGCTGATGGTTTCTTCAATCCAGCCGTCAATCTCCAACTGGTTGTTGCGCATAAAATTGGTAATCTCAAAGCGCTGGTTTTCTACGGTTTGTTTGTCGCTACTTACGCGGATATATCCGTAATTCATAACGCATTGCTCCCTTTGCTAGTGATGGTGAATAAGGAGCCATTATGTTAGGCAAAACCACGCGACCAAGGCTTTGGATGCAAAGGGAACGTGGGGGGCGCATTCGCCTGTAAAAGCGGGCATCCTATGTAAAATAGAGGCCGCGGGCACGCCATTGAAAGAGTGGGGCGTTACCATAGGCCGGGGGGTTCTCACCGGTTACAACAATGCTTTTATTATTTCAAACGCGAAGAGAGAAGAACTTGTGCGGCTCGAGGGAAAAAGCGCCGAAATTATATACTCAAATAATCTAGGCGGTCCTCTTTCACCGTGCAAGCTTTTGTGTGGCCCCGGTTGGGCCCCTTCTCCAAGGTTAAAACACAAACACTAACCGCCGCTTCGCAAAATAGCTTTTGGCCGGTAAAATCCACCAGGGAGAGCGGATTTGTATCCCTTGCCAAAAAACTGCGCAGCGGCTGGCCGTACCCAGCGCGCAGCCACTGGTTGGAAGTGACAAAACTCAATACGCCCCGTTTTGCAAGCAGATGGCAGCCCAGTTCAAAAAACAAAAAATACAAGTTGCCACTGTGCGAGAACGTATGGTAGGCCATATCCTCTAAATCTGCAACTTCATTTTGCATCGATTGTAACTGAACATAGGGCGGATTGCCCAAAACGCAGTCAAAACCAAGAAAAACCCCCTCCTCACTCAGCAATTCGGAAAAAACATGGGCCCACTCCACACCGTTTGGGTGGTGTGCGCCCCGCTCCGCTTGGTTCACCTTCCGCCCCGCTTCAAAGGGCGTACTAAAAAGCAGCGCATTGCCTTTTTGGATATTTCTGCAAAGCTTTGGCAATGCGGCCATCCGGCCGGCCTCCCAGGAAAGGTAGGGGAGCAGCTCTCCCCAAAGGCTTAGCTTACAAACCCAAGCGGCCTCTGGGTTTAGCTCCGCCCCATACAGGCAATTTTTGGCCAGCTTGCACCCCTCATGAAATAGGGTTTTTTGCAGCGTCTCTGCCTCCATGCCGGTTTCCCCTGCCCCTTGGCCCTGGGCCAAGGGGCTTTGCGCAGGCAAAATGCCCCCTTCCAAAATAGCTTCTGTTGCGGGCAGCAGAATATCTGCGCCGTATAATAATAACAGTCCCAGTTCCAGCTTCAGGGCCAAAAGATGCCGCAGCGCGGCCACCAAAAAATGGCCCGTCCCCGCGGCGGGGTCGCATATGCGCAGGGTTTCCAGCGCCTCGCCCAGCCGTTTGCGGCAGCTTACATCCGCCCTAAGTATTTCTTCTTTTAATACGGCAAAACTGCCGCAATCCCAGCCCAGGGCTTCGTTAGCCTTGCGCAACACAGCAAGTTCCAAAGCCTCTTTGGCCATGTACTCGGCAAGGGGGGGCGGGGTGTAAAACGCGGCGCTTTTGTGGGCGTTCAGTTTTTCAAAGGTTCGGCTTAGTACCGTAGCATCCAGCCTTCCGCCGGGGTATTCATCTTCGCCGCACGCCACGCTATAAGCGGGCCGCTTAAAGCAGTAGGCGTTTAAAAAAAGCAGCAGATACTCCAGCAAAGGCAGGGTTTCGGGGGCTTTTGCCCCCAGCACCGAGCCCTTCATCTTTTTGATGGGCAGGTTTTCTATAGCGGCCATTTCGCAGCCGTCTTGCTCAGCCGCCTGTTTTTCAAAAAGCGGCGCGTCCATACCCTGCCCCGCCCCCTCGTTTTCGGGCCAGGGGCCGGGGCCTGCCAATACATTTTCAAAAAACAGGCGCTGTATATCGGCAAAAGAGGCGATGGGCCAGCCCATCAAAACCAGGCCCCCTTCAGTGCTGCGGTTCCGGCCCGCACCGGGCAAAGATGCCTCGAGCAACTTTAAAAACAGCAGGCGCAGCACCCATAGCACAACCAGGGAATAGCCCCGCGCCGCTGCGTTTTCTTCCCCCAGTTTTGCCCGGCTGCGGCAAAGGGCAAAAGCCTGCATGGCAAGGCCGCCAGGCCGGGCGGGGCTGGGCAGGGGCGCGCCCGTTTTTCCCTCTGGCTCTTGCAGGCCTATCAGGTGGCAAAGTTCCCGGTAAAACCGGCGAAAGGTCTGCTCCCTCTCCCCTTTGGGGGGCAGGGCGGCTCTTGGGTGTCTCATTTTTTCCAGCGCCCCTATCCCTTTTTACCCAGGCGTTTTCCCCCATCATATTTGTGGGCTGGGTCGGCCTTTCAAAAGGGCCGCTTTGTGGGCGGCCCTTTTGATGGCCTCAAGGGCCTTATTGTATTTCAGGCCTTACATTAAAGACATTGTACCACCAGCTGCGCACAAACGGCAAGCGGCATTAAATGTGGCAGTAAAATTGCCTTTGCCACTGGCGCCTGATTGTATTCATTTTTTAAACCAGCAGGTGGCCGCAGCCAAAAGGCTAAAAAACCAGAAACTAAATAAATTCATAATTAGTGCTTTTATTTTAATTTACTGCCTGCGTTTTCTTGCAGCTTTTCTTCTCATTCCATTTTAGCACTACTGGCAAATATTTAAGTAAATTTTATATATAATTGCCAAATTTATTTAATTTTAATAATTTTTTGTAGAAATATGTTGACAAATCTGTTTGACTTTTTATAATGAAAAGCAGAAAGTATATTTTAATAATTTTCATTAATTATGAATTTTTAGTAAGATGCTTTAATTGGCGAGGTGGCAACATGCAAACAAACACAGGCGAAAAAATAAAAGAGATGCGTGTTTTACGCAACATGACCCTGAAAGATCTGAGCGAACTGACAGACCTGTCTGTCAGCCATCTCTCCCAGTTTGAGCGGGGCATCGGTTCTATCTCGATGCATTCGCTAGAGCGCGTGGCAAAAGCCCTTGGCACCCAGCTCAGTTACTTTTTGGAAGCCCCCGCCCAGCACGAGGGATACATTCTACGCAGTTATGACGTAAGCCTGGTGGACACGCAAAACCCCCACATTCTTCATTATCAACTGGGCAACCAGTTAACAGAGTGCACTTTGGAGCCCATGCTGGTTACCTTGCTTCCCCAGCAGCGGCGAGAGGATTCCTACCCAAAACCCCACCAGGGGGAAGAGTTTATCTATGTGTTGGAAGGGGTTTTAACCGTGCTGATAGACGCCGACGAATGCACCCTGATGCCCGGCGACAGCATGCATTATCAGGCATCTTCCCCGCATGAATGGCTAAACCTAACCTCACAGGTGGTGCGCCTTCTCTCGGTAAACACCCCACGCATTTTACCTGCTTAGCAGCGTCTTGGTATCTAGCCATAAAACCGCCAACTATACGTATTGTGGAGGATTTGGAGTATGGAGAAAAAAAAGTACCGGGTATCGGCCGACATTGGCGGAACTTTTACAGACCTTGTATTTTACAACATCCAAACCGGCGAGTACTTGGAGGGCAAAACCCTAACCACCCCGCACGACCGCTCGGACGCCGTGATTACCGGTATCAACGCCCAGATACAGGATTACGATGATATTGATTTTTTTGTGCATGGCACAACCAGCGGCTTAAACGCCTTTTTGGAGCGCAAGGGCGAAAAAGTTGCCCTTTTAGCCACACAGGGCTTTCGCGATGTATATGAAATTGCACGGGGAAACCGCCCGCGCATGTATGACTTGCAGTTTAAAAAGCCCCAGCCTCTATTGGCCCGCATGGATGTATTTGAGGTGGATGAGCGGATGCTGGCAAACGGCCAGCCACTGCGCAAAGTGAACGAGGAAAGCTTGGCCAAGGCGGCCGAAAGCATCCGCCAGGGGGACTACACCTCGGTGGCTGTATGCCTGATAAACGGCTACCAAAACCCGGCGCACGAACTGGAGACCGAAAAACTACTGGCGAAATACCTGCCCGGGTACTCGGTTTCCCTTTCGCACCGCACCGCGCGCGAGTGGCGCGAGTACGAGCGTACCAGTACCACCGTTATCAACGCTTACATCGCGCCCATTGTACAAAAGTATCTGGAAAACTTAGAGCGGCGCATGGCCGAAAAAAACTTCCAAAAGCAAGTGCATGTAATGCAAAGCGGCGGTGGTGTCATCACGGCTGAAATCGCAAAATCTGTGCCTATTCAAACCCTGATGTCCGGCCCGGTTGGAGGGGCCGTTGGCAACCAAGCCCTCTCAGAACTGCTTGGCTATCCAAACCTCATTGGCGTGGACATGGGCGGCACAAGTTATGACGTAAGCCTGGTGGTAGACGGCAAACCGGATATCTCCTCTGAGGTGCACCTGGAGGGATTCCCCATTTTGGTACCCATGGTGAACATTTACACCATAGGCGCAGGGGGCGGCAGCATTGCCTGGATAGAGGCCGGCGGCCTGCGTGTAGGCCCCCAAAGCGCAGGGGCCGACCCCGGCCCCGCCTGTTACAGCCGTGGCGGTACACAGCCTACCATCACCGATGCCAACACCGCGCTGGGGCGTCTTGTGCCGGATGGTTTTTTGGGCGGTGGCATGCGGCTGGATAAGGAAGCCGCCATAAAAGCCGTTGCCAGTATTGCCACCCCCCTTGGCATGAGCGTGAACGAGGCTGCCGAGGGTATTTGCGCCATTGCAGACGCCAAGATGGCCGACGCCATTCGCCAACTTACCATACGCAAAGGCATTGACCCGCGCGCTTTTGTGTTGGTGGCATTTGGCGGCGCCGGCCCTATGCAGGCCTGTACCACGGCCGATGAACTGGATATTGAAAACGTGCTGGTGCCCGAGATGCCAGGCATCTTCTCAGCCTGGGGAATGCTGCAGTCCGACATCCGGCAGGATTTAAGCCGAACCATGCAGTGCAGCCTTGGCAAGGTGCAACCCAGCGATGTGCAAGCCCAGTTTGATGAGATGACCGCCGAGGCCATGGCTCTGCTGGAGCGGCAACACATCAGCAGGCAACAAGCCGAATTTGTGCGCAGTGCCGACATGCGCTACCTGGGGCAGGAATATACCGTGCGGGTAAACCTGGCGGGCGGCGAAGTGAACAAACAAGCAATTGAAACACTGAAAGAAACCTTCCACAACCTGCACGGGCAGATTTATGGCCACAACAACCCAAGTGGCGAAGTGGAAATTGTGAACCTGCGCCTTGTGGGCTTGGGCAGGCTGGAAAAAATACCCAAGAAGAAATCCGGCCAGCGGGGCAGCCAGCCGCCGCTTCCCCTAAAAAGCCAGCAGGCCATCTTCTTTGGCAAGCCGCATGAAACAAAAATTTATGCGCGCAAAGATTTACTTTGCGGCCAAAGCTTTGAGGGGCCCGCCATTGTAGAGGAACTGACCGCCACCACGGTGGTACCCCCCGCTTGGAAGGTTACGGTGGATGACTACCGCAACCTGCTAATCCGTAAACAGAGATAGGAGGGATACTGTATGAGCACCAAAAAAACGGCCAGCAACCCCATCACTACAGAGATTATTCGCAACGCCTTTTTATCGGCCGCCGAAGAGATGTGCGAAAGCCTCTTCCGCAGCTCGTACACCCCCATCATCTACGAGATGAAAGACTGCGCGGTGGGCCTGTTTAATGAAAACCTGGAGGCCTTGGGCCAAAGCACAGGGGTGCCCCTGTTTTTGGGCAACTTAGAAGAGAGCATCCGCTACGCTATTACTTATTATGGCGGGGCTGAAAAATTGCAGGAAGGCGACGTATTTATCCTAAATGACTGCTATATCTCAGGCACCCACTTGAATGATATGACTGTGTTCGCTCCCATTTTTTATAAAGGAGAGCTAGTGGGCTATTCAGCAAACCGGGCACACT
Organism: uncultured Oscillospiraceae bacterium; assembly: GCA_964550985.1. Lineage (GTDB taxonomy): Bacteria > Bacillota > Clostridia > Oscillospirales > Ruminococcaceae > JAAYCI01. The sequence goes on along the minus strand of CAZKBM010000023.1, from coordinate 20,243 downwards.
GGCTGGATGTGGGCTCCAAAGACCCACTCGCCCCGATGGATTCCACCAATGTTTTCCAGGAAGGGCTGCGCCTTGGGCCGCTAAAAATTATCGACCGCACCCAGCCCCGTAGCGACCTGATTGACACCATTTGTATGAACAGTCGTTTCCCCAGCAACGCCAAGGGCGATTTAAACGGGCAAATCGCGGCCTGCCGTACGGGTGAAAAACGCCTGCACAGCTTAATTGAACGCTTTGGCACCGAGACCATACGCCTTGCCACCCAGGATATTTTTAAACAGACCGCCGATCTGGAACATGAGGTATTGCGGGGCATTCCCGCCGGTGTGTACACCGCCGAGGGCTACCTGGATAACGACGGATTCGAGGATAAAAATGTACTGGTAAAAGTGAAACTGAGCCTTGATGGCGAGGGCGGCATGGACATCGACCTCACCGGCTCGAACCCCATGGTACCCGGTAGCACAAACTGCGGCTTGGCACAGGCCATCTCGGCCTGCCGGGTAGCCTATAAAATGCTGGTTTTGCCCGCGTCACCCGTAACCGGGGGGTCGTTTAAAGGGCTTCACCTCACTATACCCAAGGCCAGCATATTCAGCGCCACCCAGCCCGCCGCCTGTTCGTGGTATTTCTCTCACCTGGGGCTGATGATTGACCTGATTATCCGTTGCCTAGCCGAGGCAGCCCCCCAGCTGGTGGCCGGGGCCCACTATGGAGATTCCATGGTTTGCTACCTGGCGGGCATCCACCCCGAAACAGGGGAGTTGTACGCCCACGACGAACCCACTGTGGGCGGTTGGGGCGGACATGCCGGGGGCGACGGGCAGGACTGCCTTGTGAATGTGGCCAACGGCGATTTTAAAAATTTCCCTGTGGAGATACTGGAAAAGCACCTCCCCATTTTGGTAGACCGATACGCCATCCGGCCCGACAGCGAAGGCCCCGGCAAACACAGAGGGGGCCTTGGGGTTATACGCACTTACCGCCCATTATCGGAGCAAACCCGCGTATACCTTTGGTTTGAACGCACAAAAATGCCCGCCTGGGGGGTTTTGGGCGGCAAAGAGGCACTTGGCCCCTCCACCATCATTTACAACGAGCAGGGCATACCCGTAAGCAAGAAGACCAAGCTGAATAACTACCCTATTGGCAAGGGCTGGGTGGTGGACATCATGAGCGGCGGGGGCGGCGGCTACGGCGAACCCTTTGAGCGGGACATTGAAGCCGTAGAGTGGGACGTTCAGGCCGGTTACGTAAGCCCTGAGCACGCCAAAAGCGCTTATGGCGTGGTAATAGGCGCCACCGGCAAGGCCGACCGCGCCGCCACCGCCGCCCTGCGCACACAAAGCTAAAAAATAAACTAAGCCAAATACAGATGAATAAGGGCAACCATTTGGGAGAAACCTATGGAAATACAACCGGGAAAACGCATAAAACAATTACGCAGTCAGCAGAGCCTTACCCTGCGGGAACTTGGGGAAAAGGCCAACCTGTCGGTGAGTTATCTCTCCCTAATTGAGCGCGACCTCACCTCTATCTCTCTTACTGCACTAAACAGCATTGCAAAGGCCCTGGGCGTACAAAAAGAAGATTTGATGCAGGAGGCCCATGGCACAAACCAAAGGGTGGTACGCGGCTATGACCTACCCGTTTTCCGCCTGTCACAGTCCCACTATGTTTACCAGTGCCTGCACGGTGAAGAAAGCGCCTTCCCCAAAACCATGGAACCCGTACTGGTTACGGTTTTACCGGGGCAAAAAAGAGAGAACGTATTGCCCTACCCGCACGAGGGGGAGGAGTTTGGTTTTGTACTGGAAGGTATCCTTACCTTCCTTTTGGAAAACAAAAGCTATGACCTGGGCCCCGGGGATAGCCTGCATATTCCCTCACGCATTCCCCATAACTGGGCCAACCATACAAATAAGCTTGTGAAAATGGTCTATGTCAGCACTTCCAAGGTGTTCGACTGATATTCGCCCCAAGGAGGTAAGGCCGATGCCTAGTATTCGGCTACTATTTGAAAAGGGCGGATGCATTACCGTAGACCTTTGCGGAAGCGCGCCCGAAACCGAAAAATGCATTTTACAAATGTTGCCCTGGGAAAGCAAGCTTACCCATTCACGCTACTGCGGGCGGGAGGTATGCTTTGCCGTTGAAACCCCCGCCCTACCCCCTGCCGAAAACCAAAGAGACAGGGCAGAAAAATTTGACGTGGCCTATTGGCGCAATTGGGAAGAACCTGCACGCGGGCTACCCGGCTCACCCGGGGCCGAAACGCTCAGCTTTTACTACGGCGCCGAAACTTTGCAATTCAGGGGCACGCCTGTAAGGGTAAATATTTTTGGCCGGGTGCGCAAAGAGGACGAAGCCGTGCTGGAAATGGTGGGCAACCGCATTTGGAAAGAGGGATTTGAAGGGATACGCGCCGAACTTGCAGAGTGATGCTGCAACAACACGAGGAGCCTTGGAACAGACGAAGAAGCAACGGGAGGTAAAGATATGAAAGAGAGAAAATCTGGCCGAATTTACGCGCTGGCGCTTGCCGCCGTACTGCTGCTCAGCTTGGTTTTATTCACCGCTTGCGGGGGCACGCCCGCCAATGCTTCGGGCGGGGCTACCCCAGGCGGCCCCGACAAAGAAAGCGAACGCATGGTACGGGTGTGCGCAAGCTTTCCCCTGCAATCTGACCCCGGCGTTGGCAGCAACGCCATTGAGGCCGCGGTACATTTTAACCTTTACGACGCCCTTGTCTTTGCCGAAATTGACGGCAATATTGTACCCCATGTGGCCGAGGAATGGACGGCGGCCGACGACGGCCTAAGTTACACTTTTAAAATACGCAAAGGAATTAAATTTCACGACGGAAGTGAACTGAACGCCGAGGATGTTGCCTTTAGCATGAACCGTATGCTGGCCATTGGCGAAGGTTTTGCCTACCTGTATACCCCCTATGTGCAAGAGGCCACCGCCCTTGACGAAAGCACCGTTGAATTTAAGATGAAACAAACCTTTGGGCCGTTTGTTGCCTCGCTGGTGCGCATGGCTGTTGTAAACAAAGATTTGATTATGGAAAACTTGGCCGACGGCCCCTATGGTGAGTTTGGCGACTACGGCAAAAATTACCTGCTTACCCACGACGCCGGCAGTGGCCCCTATTATATGACCGAGATGCAGATGGAAGAACACATGCTGGCCCAGCGTTTTGAGGATTACTGGCTGGGTTTTGGCGAAAACCCGCCCGAGCAGTTTAAGGCCATGGCCGTGAACGACCCCGCCACCATTCGCACCCTGATGAGCCGCAAGGAACTGGAAATTACCGACGAGTGGCAGGCGGTTGAAAACTTACAGGCACTGGAGGCCATTGACGGCGTTACCGTAACCACCATGTACACCGGGGCCCTTATTAACATTGAAATGAACACCCAAAAGGCCCCAACCGATGACATCCACTTCCGTAAGGCACTAGCCTATCTGTTTGATTATGACACAGCCACCAGCAGCATTTACCCAGATACCAAACAGGCTGTGGGGCCGGTTTCGGCCTCTTACAAAGGGCACGACGACAGCCTCTTCCAGTACAGCTACAACCTCGAAAAGGCAAAGGAGGAGTTGGCGCAATCCAAATATGCAAACGAACTGGCCAATTACCCTCTCACCATTTCGTGGAGTGCCGACGTGCCCGACGAAGAAAAGCTTTGCCTTTTGTTGCAGGCGGCCTGTGCCGAGGTTGGCATTACCGTAAACATTAGCAAGGAGCCCTTCTCCACCCTTATAGCAAACTCCGCCGGGGTGGAGACCACCAGCCACCTTACCATTATGTACCCAAGCGACAGCTACGGCGAGGCTGGCTCGGTATTAAACCTACGCTACCACTCGGCCACATCGGGCACTTTTACCCAGTTTGAATGGCTACAAGACCCCGCCATTGACGCGGCAATCGAGGCTTCGCTGGCCGAGATGGACACGGATAAGCGGATGCAGATGTACCAGGATATCCAAAAGGATTTGGTGGAGATATGCCCCTCTATCTGGGTGCTGGAATGGCCCGAAATGCGCGCCTACCAATCAGGCTATTTGGTTTGGCCCGAAGCCGAGGCCGCCCAGGCGGGGGAGATAAACGCGCCCATTATGGGCCGCTCTATCTATCTGCGCACCATGCAGTTTAAAACAAATTAGCCGTATTGCAGCGCCTAAAAACCTTACAAAATATATGCGCTGCATAACAGTTTCTACGCAACATTTACCAAACCTCCCGTTAAAAAACCGCACTAATTAAGCGTACCACAGGCCCCCGGGTGGTTTTGCCCGCGCCGGGGGCCGCGCTATCGGCAAAATGCCGGAAAGCGGGGACATAAAAATATGAAAAATATCGCCGTTTTTATCGCAAAACGCCTGGGCTGGTCCCTATTTGTTCTATTCGGGCTTTCCATCCTTATTTTTGTAATTGCCCGCGTGATACCGGGCGACCCCGCCGTTATGGCGCTGGGCCCCCGCGCAACCAGCGAAGCACTGGAGCAATATCGGCAGGAAAACCACCTGAATGAACCCTTGCCCATGCAGTACCTGTACTGGATAGAGGGCGCCCTGCAAGGTGACTTTGGCACCTCTACCCAGTCTCGCCGGCCGGTGGCAGAGGATATCCGCGAATTTTTACCGGCCACCCTAGAGCTGATTGGTTTTGCGGCCGTTTTGGAAATTGTGCTGGGCATCTCACTGGGCATGCTTTCGGCGCGGTATTCGGGCAGAGCGGTGGATAATACGGTTCGCGTCAGTTCGTATTTGGGCATTGCCACTCCCTCGTTTGTTTGGGCCATTTTGTTCATGCTGTTTTTTGCGCTGGTGTGGCCCATCCTGCCCGCCATAGGCCGCATTGACGTAATACGGCCCAATAACTACACGGGGTTTTTGCTTTTAGATAGCACACTCTCCGGCAGGCCGGATGCCTTTTGGGACAGTTTTAAGCACCTCATCATGCCGGGCACCGCACTGGCCCTTACCGGCATAGCCCAGGCCGCGCGCATCACCCGCACCAGTATGATGGAAAATATGGGCAAGGATTTTGTCGGTTCTGAAATTGCCGCGGGCATCCCCATGCGGCGGGTGATTATGCGTTATGTGCTGCGGCCTTCTGCCACGCCCACCGTCTCTATCATTGCGCTGGATATAGCCGCCATGCTTGGCAACGCCTTTTTGGTGGAGGTCATCTTTAACTTTCCGGGTATTTCAAAATATGGCATCAATGCCATTCTTAGTAAAGATTTAAACGCCATTGTGGCCGTGGTGCTCATCATTGGAATTACCTTTTTGGTGGTAAACATTGCTGTGGATATCATCGCCGCATACCTGGACCCCAGAATACGCCTGCAAGGGGGTGGCAGCAAATGAACCCGGAGACAACTGTAGTAAAAAGCCCCGAACAGCTACGTGCCGAAAAATGGGCCGCCCGCCGCGAGGGCGTAAAACGCAAGTGGTATAAATTCTCTCGCAATAAAATTTCCGTGGTGGGGCTTTGCGCCGTGGTGCTTATTTTGCTCGTGGCCATCTTTCAAAAGCAAATTGCACCCTACCCCTTGCACGCCGGCCCCTACACCGATTTTGCCAACGCCAACCTGGCCCCCTGTAAAGCGTTTTTGTTTGGTACCGACCAATATGGCCGGGACGTTTTAAGCCGCATCATTTTCTCCTTCCGCGGCGCGCTGATTATGGGTATTGGGGTTTTGGCGGTAGCCGCGCCCATCGGCATCCTCATGGGCCTAATTGCGGGCTACTACAAAGACCATTTTGTCTCCACCATCATCATGCGCGTGGTGGATATCTTCCTCTCCCTGCCCTCGCTTGTTCTGGCGCTTGCGGTTTCGGCCATGCTGGAGCCAAACCTTACAAACTCCATGATGGCCATAACCTTCTCCTGGTGGGCCTGGTATGCAAGGCTTGTATATGGGGCGGCCTCTTCGGTACGGCACGAATACTATGTCCAGTCTGCCGAGTTAATTGGCACTTCACGGGCGCATATTTTACTGCGCGAAATACTGCCCAACTGCCTATCCACCATTTTAACCAAAATCACCCTGGATATGGGCATTGTTATTTTAATGGGCGCGGCCCTAAGCTTTGTAGGCCTGGGCGAGCAACCCCCCGCCCCTGCCCTTGGCACCATGATAGCCGACGGCTACAAGTTTTTGCCGGGCATGTGGTGGTTAACGGTGTTCCCCGCCCTTGCCATCATGTTTATTGTGCTGGCCTTTAACCTGCTGGGCGATGGCATTGGCGACATGCTGAGCAGTGGGGAGGTATAAGATGGAACCGTTAAAGCAAACTACCCAAACATCCCCGCTTTTAGACATCCGAAATTTGCAAATCCACTACAAGGTGTTCAGCGGGGTTTCCAAGGTGTTGGATGGGGTGAACCTGCAAGTTTTCCCCGGCGAAAAGGTGGGCCTTGTGGGCGAGAGCGGCTGCGGCAAAACCACAACGGTAAAATCCATTCTGCGTGTTTTGGCCCCGCAGGCCATCCAGGCGGGGGGCGAGGTATGCTTTGAGGGCGAGAGTGTTTTTGCCATGAGAGACAAGGCCCTTGCCGAAATGCGCGGACAAAAACTCTCGATGATTTTTCAGGATCCCACCGCCGCCTTAAACCCCGTGTTTACGGTGGGCCAGCAGATACGCGACGTCATACGTTACTCGGGCATGGTAAACCCGCGAGACAAACAAGCCATTGAGGAAAAGGCCATACAGGCCCTAAAAGATTGCTCGATGCCCGACCCCGAACGCATTTTGGAAAACTACCCCTTCCAGCTTTCGGGCGGGATGCGCCAACGGGTGTGCATTGCCATGGCCCTAGCCACGGCCAGCCGCCTGATGATTGCGGACGAGCCCACCACCAATTTGGATGTGACGATACAAGACCAGGTGTTGCGTCTCATCCACACTTTAACACAGCAAAAAGGCACCTCACTCATCCTCATCACCCACTCGCTTGGGGTTGCGCGTGAGATGACCGACCGCATTTACGTGATGTATGCGGGCACCATTGTGGAAACAGCCCCCACTGAATGCATTTTTGAAACCGCCCACCATCCCTATACCTGCGGTTTGCTGGATTCCATTCCAAAGCTGACAGGCGAGGGCCTTATGGCCGGCATAGCGGGGCACCTGCCAAATTATGTGTGCCCGCCAAAGGGCTGCCGCTTTTTCCCAAGGTGCCACAGGGCCATTGCCCCGTGTGAAAACTGCAAACCCCCACTTATGCCCGTGGGCAGCGGCCACTATGTGGCCTGCCATCTATACAGCAAAGGGGGCGGGAACAATGCCTGAAAACATCGGTAATACAACAGATATACTGCGAGTGTGCGGCCTAAAAAAATACTTTCCCACCAAGGTGAAAAACCGCTTTGTAAAAGCCGTAGACGGCATCGATTTCACCATTCGGCCCAATGAGGTTGTGGGTTTGGTGGGCGAGAGTGGTTCGGGCAAAAGCACCACGGCTTATATGGTAATGGGCATGCACGCCGTCAGCGGGGGCAGCATTCAGTTTATGGAGCAAGATATCTCCATGCCCGCCAAAAAACGCAGCCAACAGTTAAAGCGGGATATTCAAATTGTTTTTCAGGATCCCGGCACCTCCTTAAACCCCCAGCGCAGCGTAGGAAGTATTTTAAGCACCCCGCTAAAGGTGCACCACATTGTGCCACAAAACGAAATTGCCCCCCGTGCAGGGCAACTGCTGGAGATGGTGGGCCTTCCCGTCGACATGCTATATAAGCACCCGCGGGCCCTGGGTGGGGGGGAGCGGCAACTGGTGGCCATCGCGCGGGCACTCTCTACAAACCCCTCCCTTATGGTGTTGGATGAGCCCACCTCCTCGCTGGATGTATCCATCCAGGCCAAAATTATCAACACTTTGATGGAGCTGCAAAAAAGCCTGAACATGTCCTACCTGTTCATCACCCACGATATGAGCCTGATGCGCAACATAGCCAGCCGCATTGCCATTATGTACCTGGGCCGCATTGTGGAAATGGCCCCAGCCCGGGACTTTTTTTTAAAACCCCAGCACCCCTACACCCAAATGCTGCTCTCCTCCATACCCGTTGTGCTGGAAGCCGAAAAAGCCTTGCGGCCTGATAAGGTAATTTCCACTGGGGAGATTCCAAGCCCCGTAAACACCCCGCCTGGCTGCCGCTTCCACACCCGCTGCCCCTATGTTACCCCGCGCTGCCGCACCGAGGAGCCCCCCATGCGGGAAATCTTCCCCGACCATTTGGCAGCCTGCCACCTGTGCGGCGCATAAAGGGCTGCATGCGCCATTTGGGGTATGTGATAAAAGCCAAACTTCTCTCTCTTCTCGTAAAAGCCGGTGGCCGCCCGTTTGCTTTCTCCCCTTGGGGAAACAGCGAACAGGCGGCCACCGGCTTTTTCTTTTGTCTCTCACTGCGCATCCTACTTTTTCAAAACCAGCCCGGCTAATCACCCCGTAGGCCCGCCTTCGTGGGGTTTCCCCCGCCGCCCGCCATTAACAGGCCAATTTCCTGGCGGCTGGCCGTCTCCGCTTCCAGTATCGCCATCACCCTGCCCTCATACATCACCAGTATCCGGTCGCTCATCTCCAGTATTTCGTCCAGCTCGGTGGAGATAAGCAGCACCGCCGCGCCGCGGCTGCGCTCTTCCATAATCCTCTGCTGTATATATTTGGTGGCCCCTATATCCAGCCCACGGGCGGGGTGCATGGCCACCAAAAGCCGGGGTTTGCGTTCAATCTCCCTGCCCACCACAAATTTTTGCTGGTTGCCGCCGCTTAACAGCCCGGCCTTTTCCTCCACACTGGGGGTTTTAACGCCGTACTCTTTGCAAAGCTCCTCGCTGTGGCGGGTTATCCAGTTCCAGTGTAAAAACCCGTGTTTTGCGTAAGGCTCTTTATAATAGGCCATCATAATCAGGTTTTCTTTTACGCTCATTTCGGCGGCCATGCCCATTTTATGCCTGTCCTCAGGGATATGGGAAACCCCTTTCTCCAGTATCTGCCGCGGGCGCAGGCAGGTGGTTTGTACCCCGCCAATCTGTACCTCTCCCGCCTCAATCTTCCTGTGCCCTGTCAGGCACTCTACCAGTTCACTTTGGCCGTTGCCGTCCACCCCGGCCACACCCAGTATTTCCCCTGCCCGCAGGCTAAAATTCACCTGCCGCAGGGCGGGCAGGCCCTGGTTTCCCAGCGCGTCCAAATTTTCTACACGCAAAACAGTGTCGCCAAGCTGGGCGGGGGGCCTGCTGGTGGCAAGCTTTACCTCATGGCCCACCATCAGCCTTGCCAGTTCCTCCTTATCTGCAATATCGCAGGTGCTTACCGTGGCGGCCAGTTTACCCTGCCGCAGCACGGTGCAGCGGGTACAAATTTCCATCACCTCGGCCAGTTTATGGCTGATGAAGATAACCGTGTGCCCTTCGTCTGTAAGACGGCGTATCATGCCAAACAGCTCACCCACCTCCCCCGGGGTAAGCACTGCCGTGGGCTCGTCCAGTATCAAAAGGTCGGCCCCGCGGTACAGGGCCTTTATAATCTCCACCCGCTGCTGCTGGCCCACGCTCAACTGCCACACCGGCAGGTGGGGGTCAATTTCCATATGGTAGGCCGCCGCCAGCCTTTTTACCTCTTCGGCGGCTTTTTCCAGGTTCAGCACCTTACTTTTGTTCATCCCCAGCACCATATTTTCGGCCACGGTCAGGGCGGGTATCAGCATAAAATGCTGGTGCACCATGCCTATGCCAAGTTCAATAGCATGCCGCGCGCTGCGGATATGCACCGGTTTGCCCCGCAAAAGCACCTCCCCCGAAGAGGGCGGGTACATCCCATACAGAATGTTCATCAGTGTGGATTTCCCGGCCCCGTTTTCCCCAAGCAGGGCGTGCGTCTCCCCCTCTTCCACCAGCAGGTTCACCCGGTCGTTCGCCACCACGCCGGGAAAGAGTTTTGTGATATTCCGCATCTCCAGCAGCGCCATAGCAGTGCCCCCCTATTCTTTGCTGTACGGCTGGCCCGAAGCCGCCGGAACCTGCGATTTGCCCACAAAGCCGCACAGGGCCAAAATGGTAAGCACATAGGGCAGCATAAGCAAAAACTGGTAGGGTATGGCCGTGCCGGTGGCCTGCAAGCGGTACATAATGGCATCGCCCGCGCCAAACAGCAGTGCGGCCCCCAGCACCCCCAGCGGTTTGTAGTTGCCAAACACCACGGCGGCCACTGCCATAAACCCTCGCCCGGCCACCATATCCTCGGTAAAAAAGCTAAGCGTGCCCAGCGAGAGAAAGCACCCTGCAAACCCGGCTAATAGGCCGCTGAAAAGCACCGTTCCCCAGCGCACCCGCAAAACGGGAATACCCACAGTGCTGCATACCTTTGGGTTTTCGCCCACACCGCGTATGGTAAGGCCCAGGTTGGTTTTAAACATCACAAACCCGGCCAGAGGCACCAGCAATAATACAATGTAAAAAGGCAGGCTTTGGTTAAACAGCGCAGGCCCAATAATGGGTATTTTACTGAGCAGAGGTATGGGCATCGCTTTAAAGGAATCGATTTTGGGCGGGGAGGTGTTCATACCAAAAATCACCCGGAATAGGGTTGTGGTAAGCCCCAGCCCCAGGGTGTTTATGGCGGTGCCCACCACGGTTTGGTCGGCCCTTACGGTGATGGTGAGGTAGGCAAAAACAGCCGCAAGTGCTAGCCCCCCAAGCATGGCAAGCCCCAGGCCCCCCCAAACGCTGCCGGTAAAATAACTGCCCACAACGCCCAAAAGCGCGCCGGTTAGCATCATGCCTTCGGCCCCAATATTCACAACGCCGCTTTTGGCGCTGAACACAAGACCCAAAGCACAGATGAGGATGGGGGTGGCTGTGCGGATGTCGGACTCCAGGAAGCTCACAATTCCCTCTATCATGGGGCCATACCTCCCTCTAGCTGGGCCAAGGCCTTTTTGGCATTTAGCCGCTTAAAGATGTTGAACATCTCGCGGCCCACCACAAATAAGATGATGCAGGCCTGCAAAATAAGCACAATGGACACCGGCACCTTGGCCGACATCTGCATCTTGTTGGAGCCGCTGCGAAGCAGCCCGAACAGAAGCCCCGAAAGCAGAATGCCCACAGGGTTGTTGCCGCCCAAAAGCGCCACGGCAATGCCGTCAAAGCCGTAACCCGGCGAAAAATTTTGGAAAAGGCGCAGCTGCACCCCAATAATTTCACTGGTGCCGGCCAGCCCCGCAAAGCCCCCGGCCAAAAACATGGCCCAAAGCGCGTTGCGCCCTGTGCGAATGCCCGCGTAAGCTGCCGCGCCTGGGTTTAGCCCCACCAGGCGTATCTCGTAGCCCTTGGTGGTTTTCCAAAGAAAAACGTAGTAAAAGGCTATGCACAGCAAGGCCACAAGTATCCCCGCGTGCAGCCGGGTGCCGGGCAGTATCCGCCCCAGCTGGGCGCTTTTTGCAATCTCGGCGCTTTGGGGAAAGGCGGCCCCCTCCTCCTTCATGGGGCCGGTGACAAAAAAGCTGATGAGTTGGATGGCAATATAGTTGAGCATGATGCCCGTAATGAGTTCAGACGCGCCAAATTTTTGTTTTAAGGCCCCGCACAAAAGCCCCCAAAGCCCGCCGCCCAGCGCCCCCGCCAAAAGGGTAAGGGGCAGGTGTACTGCCACGGGCAGCCCCGCAAAATGTATGCCCACAAAGCTGGCAAACAGGCCGCCCATATACACCTGGCCCTCGGCCCCCAGGTTGATAAGCCCGCAGCGGCTGCCAATGGCAAACGAGAGGCCCGTCAGGATTAGGGGCACGGCCTTGACAACGGATTCGGCAATGGCGTTTTTAGAGCCCAAAGAGCCAAGCAGCAGGCTCTCGTAAGCCTTCACCCAATCAAAGCCCAGGGCGGCAATCACAAGGGCTCCAATCACCAGCGCCAACAAAATGGCAACCATGGGAAAATACAGGGTTTTAAAAATTTGCCAAGCTCTGTTTTGGCCCTTTGATGCCTTCATCAAATTCCCCCTTCCCTTTTGCGCTAAGCCACCTCGTGTAGGGCACTACTCCCAAAAGCCGGCCTGGGTGGCCTCGGCCTCGGCTTTTAGGTCTAAAAACGGGCCGCGCACCACCACTTCTTTCTGCCCGTGGCTTAAAACGGCGCGGCAATTCAGGTTAAAGGTGGGGTTTATCTCGTTCGCGCCGGTCTCCTCCAAAAGGTCGGCCTCGCTAACGGCATACACAATGCGCCCAATGTTGGCCCAGTACGCGGCCCCCGTGCACATAGCGCAGGGTTCAAAGCCTGTGTACAGGGTGCAGTTCCAAAGAAATTCCGGCTCATAGGTTTGCGAGGCCCGGCGCGCCAGCACGGCTTCGGCGTGGGCGGTACGGTCGTGCTGGGTTCGCTCGCAGTTGCCCTGCCGCAGCAAAATATTGCCCTCGTCATCCACCAAAATGGCGCCAAAGGGGTTATCTCCCCCGCTGCGTGCTTTCTCGCCCTCCCGCATGGCCTCACGCAAAAATTCTCGGTCCTTTTCCTCGGTAAAAAAAGCAAAACGGGGGGCTGTCTCTTGTATTTCCATAGCGGTACTCTCCTCACTGTAAAGCGGCATTTTTCAAGGGGTGCAGGCGCCCTTTAGTAAAACTACATCTGTTTTTATACTTCGTCCAAGGGCAAACCCCAGGCAATGGCCTCCCCTTTTACCTCTTCATACATACCCTGCCATTCGGCGGTGGGCTGTATGGTTTTCAGGTCATACACCTCCCAGAAGGGTTTTCCGTAGGGTTTTTTATCCAGGTCGTCCGCATATTTTGCGTAGGCCTTTTGTACAATTTCCTCGGCTTTCTCCCTGCCAATTTTCACCGCCGCATGTAGCACCTCGCCCTGGAAACGCGCCTCCAGGCCCGAACAGGCCCCAAAAACGGCCCCGGTTGCACCGCGCGGCCCCTGCAAACGGGCCAAGCCGCTTTTTGTGGCCACCAGGCAGGAGGCGATAATCTCGTACAAAAAAGTTTTGGTTGCGGGGCCGCCCACCATGGTGTGGGTAAGCCGGGTAAGGATGCTACAATTGCGCGAGATGGCCTGGAAGGCGACGCTGGTCATCTGCAAAAGCTCTTTGGTGGTGGAACAGAACCATACGGGGTGGGTGGGCGTGGTGCCCACCGTAGTGCCCATAAACACAACGCTCAGGGCAATCATCTCGGCGCACAGCAGCACCATCTGGGTAACCAAGCCGCCGCCCAGCCCCCCGTATATGGGGTTTGCGTAAGGGGTGCAAAGCCCATCCAGCAGGGCAATTTGGGCAATCTTATTCAAAATGGAGTTATCGGTTTTCAGCTCTGAGATGATGCCCACGCAGTGGCTGTCGGTGGGGCGCATCAGGTGCCCGGCGGCAATCTGCCCAATATCCGAGACGCTGATGCCCACCCCGTTATAGCAGATGCCCGGCCGCCCGGCCATTTTGGCCACATGGCGGAAGAGTTCCACCTCTTCCCAGCTTGCAAAAATCTCCAAAGGGCTGCGGGTGCGCAGTTCCATGCCGTTGATGGTCTCTACATTCGTTACGGGGCAGTGTATATCCACCCGTGGCTCCTGCATATAGCTTAGCATAATGGGCACAAAATACTCGTTGGGGCACGGAATATTGACGGAGCCCCCCAAGCTGACGCAGGGGCGGGGGTCATCGGCGGTGCGGGCCACCTCCAGCACGGCGTCGCGCCCCTCGCCGTAGGTGGCCGAGGAGGGGGAGAGGCGGATGAGTTCCCGCAGCTCTTTTTCCGAGTGCTCAATCAGCCGCCCGGTATCCTTGGAATACACGCCGCACAGGCCCAAAAACTCCATGGCCGCGTTCCAAACCCGGTCGGCCAGGTCATCATCAAAATTGATGAACCCCTCGCCCGTATGCTGTATTTCATATTTTTTGCAGATTTTTTTCAGGTTTTTATACACATGCCCCATGTCAAAATCTTGCTCGGCCAGCACGGGGCCTTCAATACTGCGCCGAACCACGTCAAATATTCTCGCTCTCTGGTTCATATGGGTTCCCTTTCTGTTATACAGGCAAGAGGGCGTTTACACCCTTTGCGCCTTTTGGGCCATCAGCCGGTCGGCCAGGGCCACCGCACTTACTGCATCGTCTGAATAGCCGTCCGCCCCGTGGGCATCGGCCCATTGCTGGGTTAAGGGGCCGCCGCCCACCATCAGCTTTACGCCCGCCAGCCGTGCGTTGCCCCGCACAAGGTCAATGGTTTCCTTCATGTAGGGCAGCGAGGGCAGCATCAGCCCTGAAAGGCAGACGAGGTCGGCCCCCGTCTCCTCGGCCTTTTTTGCAATTTCCACCGGGGGGATGTTCACCCCAAGGTCGGCCACCTCATACCCGCTGACTTGCATCATCAGCGAAACCATGTTTTTCCCAATGTCGTGGATATCGCCAAATACGGTGGCAATCACCACCAGGCCTTTACGCCTGCCGCTTATCTGCTGCGCTTCCATTATGGGTTCCAGCTTGTTTTGCAGGGCCTTCACCACGTCCCCGGCCATCACAAGGTCCGGCAAAAAAATTTTCAGTGCGGCAAATTCCTCCCCCATAGCGTTCAGGGTGGGCTCAATACCGTCGGTAAAAATTTCCAGCGGACCTGTGCCGCCATCCAGCAGGGCCTGCGCGGCCAGCAGGGCATCCTCCTCCTCGCCGTCCCGTATGGCCTCGCACAGCGCTGTATAAGTTTCGTCCATCTCTCTTCCCCCTGTGTTTGTTTGGCTCTATTTTTGTTTGGTGCTCTTTACGAAATCAAACTCATCACATCAATTTCACCGTCCACCAACTGCTGGTACACATTCGCAACATCGGTTTTTACCGCGTCGTCCACCTGAATGGCGCTGTTCCATTCCCCCACCTGAATCACCCCTTCAGCCGCGCCAAAGGTATATACCTTTCCTTTTTCAATCGTTCCGCTTCCATACAGGTCCCAGGCGGCCAGATAGGCTTTGGAGGTATCCTTTTCCACCTCCACCACCACGGCGTCGGGGGCCATATCCATGTAACCCGCACCGTTTGCCACGCACAGAATGCCCTGCTCGGTAGCGCCTTCACACACGCCCAGGCTGGCCATATCGGCAAAGGCGGCCACCACGTCAATGCCGCTTCCCGCAAAAGCGATGGTGGTCTCCTTCGCCTTTGCCGAATCATCAAAGCTGCCTATCATGGTGGAAACCACCTCTATATCGGGGTTTGCCGCCTTTGCCCCCACCTCAAACGCCTTGGACGCCCGTACCACGGGGCCAATCTCCATACCGCCCACAAAACCAACCTTACCGGTTTTGCTCAGTTTGCCCGCAATATAACCCTGCAAATAGCCCTGCTGGTCGTCTGAACACTGCATGCTGGTGTAGTTATCGGCCGAAGCTTCGCCGTTAAAAACAAAGAATTGGGTGTCGGGATAATTGGGGGCCACAACCTTGATGGGGTCCAAAAAATAGTTGCCGTGGCCAAAAATTACGTTGTAGCCATCATCGGCATAGGCCATGGCGCTCTCTTCCATATCGGATAAGGGGATGTTCTCCTTATGGGACATCTCATTTCCCAGCGCCTCAATGGCCTGCAGGCCCTTGTAGGCCGAAGCGCACCAGCCCATATCGTTGATGGAGCCGTCCAGCAGGCCGCCCACGCGCATTCCGCTCTCCCCCGCAAGGCTTCCGCCCTCGGTGGAAGCAGCCTCTTTCGAGGATGCGGCCGGGGCCGAAGCCGAAGCCCCCGCAGCAGTGCCGCCAGCAGAGCCGGAGCCCGCATTACCGCCGCAGGCCACAAGCATGGCAAAACATATTAGTAGTACCAATAAATGTAAGATATGTTGCTTTTTCATTTTATCCTCCTTTGGTTTGCCGTTCGGGTTTTGGGTAACATTCTACAAATTTCGGGTATAACACCCTCTTGTGGCTCCCATAATAACGGATTAATACCCAAAACACAAGCTTTTTTATTCAAAAAATTATTGAATAGTACTTAATATTATTTTTTTGCACCTCCTCTTTTCAAGAATCACTTTGAAGAAGCAAGCAAAATAAATAAGACCTATTTTTATAAATAAGTATTACTCATTTTATGCTATTGACATTTTAAAATAGACAATTGCCCCCAAAAATGCTACCATGATGCCAGAGCGAGCAAACACAGCCGCAGGCCCTGTTTGCCTAACTGAAATACGCCTGCAAAAAAGTGGGGTGGAAGCCATGTACCGACACACGAACGAAGTATATAACGAAACCTTTATCAAGGTGATGGATTTGATACAGCAATGCACCGCCCGCCGCCTGCCCGCCGAGGCCACGATTGCCCGGCAGCTTGGGGTAAGCCGTGTTACCGTGCGCGATGTGCTGGGCGAGATGGAGACCAAGGGCTACGTGAGCCGCCGACGCGGGGTGGGCACGGTGATAAACCGCCATATTTTAGAGCACACGGCCCGGCTGGACATCGATAATTTTTATGAGGACATGATACGTAAATCCGGCTTTGAGCCAAGCTGCGATATTAAAAAGTTGCGGGTGCTGCAAGAACAGGCCCCCTCGGTGCGCAAGGGCCTGGGGCTGGAAGAAGGGGAGAAGGTTTATCAAATTCAAAAGGTATTGCGCGCAAACGGCAGGCCCGTTATGTGCGTGAACGACTATATCGCCGAGCGATATTACGACAGGGACAACATCGATATCCCTCTCATCCAAAAAAGCACCTTTTTCTTTGTACAAAAATACTGCGATGAACTGCTGGACACCTCCATTTCCCATGTGGACACCTGCCTGGCCGAAGGGGACATTGCCGCCGATATGCAGGTGGAGGAGGGCACGCCGCTGCTATACCTTGAATCTGTGGTGTACAGTGTAAAGCAGCAGCCCCTGGTGTACACCATCGAATACATCAATACAAAGGTGATGACATTTTCCATTCAAAAACGCCTTACCCGGCACAATTATACCGATATCCGCCTGGCAAATTTATAACTTTCGACACCATGTTACCCGCCATGGCCCTAGGCGCCATACTGGGCGGCTTTATCGGCTCGCTGATACAAAAGCGTATAGTATTACCCCGCACACAAGCCAATGTAAGCCACTATCACAGCCAAGGCCAGTGGTTTGGCAAACCGTTTTTCAAGCATCTCTGTAATGTTGCCCCCTCTGCCGGTTTACGCCGGTAAAGGGGCTTTATTTATTTATAACGCCAGTGCACAGCACCTTGTAAAAGCATATGGGTATTGACAATTGGGGGCTGCAGTTGTAGTATTTATATGACCGAATTATTAATATGGTCATATAAAACCGGGAAAGTAGTTTTCTCCGCCTGGAGGGGTACGCCATGCCTAAATTTACAGAGCAAGAGCGAGAGGCCATACAAAAAACCCTGCGCACAAAGGGGGAGGACCTTTTTTGCGCAGGGGGCCTGAAAAAAGTGACCATTGAGGAGATTGCAAGGGCCGCCCAAATTTCAAAGGGCTCCTTTTATGCGTTCTACAGCAGCAAAGAGGAACTGTACTTTGGCATTTTGGCCGAATGCCAGCAGGATATTTGGCGGCGGCTTGAAAAGAGCCTTAAACAACATGCGGATTTACCGCCCAAAAAACTGGTGGCTTTGGGCATAAACCAGGTGATAAAGCTGATGCAAAACTACCCCCTGATTGCCCGCACAGACAGCGCCACCCTGGAACTTTTGATGCGCAAACTGCCAAACACCACACTGCACAGCCACCTGGACGAGGACGCGCAGGCTCTGGCCCTGTTCACCCGGCACGGGGTGCGGTTTACAAAGCCCGCGCCCGTTGTGGCGGCAGCCTTTCAGGCTTTGTATGGGGCGCTGGTAAACCTGGCTGGCGCCAAAAAGGAACTGGCTGCCGAGGTGACGCAGCTGATGATAAACGGCCTTGTGAACGAGCTGGTGGAGGAGGAGAGATGATACGGGTGGAGCAGCTATTTTACCGCTACCCCAAAAACCGGGCCGACACCTTAAAAAACATCAGTTTCCGGGTGCACAAAGGCGAGGTTTTTGGTTTTTTGGGCCCTTCGGGCGCAGGCAAAAGCACCCTGCAAAAAATACTTACAGGCACCCTGGCGGGCTACCGGGGTTATGCCGAGGTGCTGGGGCCCGGGGCCATGCAGAATAGAAGCAGCTATTACGAGCGTATTGGGGTGGACTTTGAATTTCCAAACTTCTATGGCAAATTTACCGCGCGGGAAAACCTGCGGTATTTTTCCTCTTTATACCAAAAAAAGCCCCTGCCCATGGAGCCTTTGCTAAAACAGTTTGGCCTGCTGGAGGATGCCGACAAACGGGTAAACCAGTTTTCCAAGGGGATGAAGACCCGCCTTGGGTTTATACGCTGCCTGCTGCATAACCCTGAACTGCTGTTTTTAGACGAGCCCACCAGCGGGCTGGACCCAGCTAACGCCCGCCTGCTGAAAGACATGGTAAAAGAAGTGCAAAGCGCTGGGAAAACCGTAATACTAACCACCCACAACATGCACGACGCACAGGAACTTTGCAGCCGGGTGGCCTTTGTGGTAGATGGGGAGATACGGGCGATGGATACTCCGGCTGCCCTTACCAGTAATGGGCAGCCAGCCGAGGTACTTTACACCGCGAAGCTTGCGAATGGAAGCGAAGAGCGGCGCAGCCTTTTGCTGCAAGAACTTGGCCGAGACGCCGCTTTTTTAGCCGCCTTAAAGGAAAACCGGGTTCAAAGCATCCATTCAAAAGAACCCAGCTTAGAGGATGTTTTTATTGCGCTTACCGGCAGGCGGCTGCAATGAGGTGGCTACGGGCTGTAAAAAATGACGTCCGCTACCAGTTCCGCTATGGGTTTTACCTCATCTACGCCCTGCTCACGGTTTTGTATAGTGTAGCGCTGCGGCTGATACCCGGCGTAGAGGTACGCGGCCTGGTAGCGGGCTTTGTGCTGCTAAGCGACCCCGCCGTTCTGGGCTATTTTTTCATCGGGGGTATTTGGATGCTGGAAAAGGAGGAAAACCTGCACGGCTACTTTGGCATTACACCCCAAAGCTGCGCCGAGTATGTGCTGGCAAAGGTGGTTTCCCTGGGGGCTTTATCCACCCTTTCGGCGGGTTTCATCGCCGGTTTTTCAGGCCTTTGTGTAAACTATGCCCGCTTGCTGGGGGCCATTTTTCTCTCCTCTGCTTTATTTACGTCTCTGGGTTTGGTTTTGGCCGTTTTTGCCAAATCTGTCAACGCCTATCTGCTGTGTGCCACACCTCCGGCCATTGTGCTTTTGGCCCCGGCGGCCTTGGCGCTTTTTCCGCTGCACTGCCCCCCGCTGGAGCTTTTGCCCGGCGCCCTTTCCATCCGGCTCATTTTAGGCGCCCTGCACCCGGCAAAGGCCGCGGCGCCCCTGCCATTTTTGGGGCTTGCCGCCTGGTGCCTTTTGTTTGTATGGCTGGCGGTAAAAGCTGTGCGCCGGGAAATTCGCCCGGAAGGGGGAGAGCAAAATGCGTAATACCCTGCGAGTTTTCGGCATAGGTATGCAGGCCATTTTGCGGGACGCAATACTGCTGGTTTTGCTGCCAGCCCCCCTACTTACGGCGCTGGCCATACGGCTTATGCTGGTATTTTTAAGCGGCCTTTTGGCCGGGCAGGCGGCTTTTTCGCCCGGCGTTTGGTATCCCCTGGCAGACGCCCTGATGCTTGCCCTTGGCCCCCTGATGATGGCCGTTTGCAGCGCCTTTTTGCTTTTGGAAGAGTGTGACGCGGGCATCTGCGGGTATTACTATATTACCCCTGCGGGCCATATACGGTATTTGGCGGCCCGCATCGCTTTCCCCATCTTATGGGGCTTTTTGTGTGGCATATTGGCAATAACGCTGTTCGGGCTTTCCCACACGCCTTTGCCCCGGCTGCTTGCCTGCGCATTGCTTGCCGCTTTGGCCGCCCTAGCCACAGCCATGTTGGTGGTGGCGCTGGCGGCCAACCGGGTGGAGGGGATGGCGGTTTCCAAGCTGGCCGGGCTTAGCCTGCTGGGGCTGCTGCCGGCCTGGTTTATCCCCGGCCCCTTGCGGTATATTGGCGGGGTACTGCCCAGTTTTTGGCTGGGGGAGTTGGCGCTGGGCAAACCCTATTGGCCCAGTTTGCCGCTGGGCATTTTGGCGGCCCTGCTTTGGGCCCTGCTGTTTACGCGACGTTTTTTTGCAAAAATTAGTTAGGGCAGATTAACAAAACATAGATATAGCGAACGCAGGCAGAAACGGTGCAG
>CAZKBM010000022.1:0-38450 GCA_964550985.1 uncultured Oscillospiraceae bacterium | reverse complement strand
CCCAGACAAACAGAGTCAGAGTCTGTCGTGCTACCATTACACAATTCCGCAGCGCAAGTGCAGAATTATTATATCTTCTTTGATGATGCTTGTCAAGCAGTGCGGGCTGTTGAAGTTTGCATTCGGTGTTTTCTTTTTCGGGTAGGGCAAACCCTTTAGTGAGGTGCATGGTTTCGTGTTGACAAAGCGGGCGAGAGGGAATACGATACAGTTGAGAAATAAAAAGAACGATATAAGCCAAGGAGGGGTTATTATGAAAAAACGCGTGGGAATACTTACCGCCGGTGGCGACTGCCCGGGCCTGAACGCAACCATTCGTGGGGTGGCAAAAGCTTTGTACCAGCGTATGGAAAGCAGCGTGGAAATTGTAGGTATTCGCAACGGATTCTCCGGTTTAATTCGTGGCGATTATATGGAGATGGAGGACAGTGATTTTTCAAACCTCCTCACCCGTGGCGGCACCATTTTGGGCACGGCCCGAACCCCTTTTAAAATGATGCAGGTGGTGGGGGATGATGGCGTGGATAAAGTGGCAAGTATGAAAAAACACTATGCCAAAATTGGGCTGGACGCCCTGTTGTGCCTGGGCGGAAACGGAACCCACAAAACAGCCTACCTGTTAAGTGAAGAGGGCATGAACATCATCGGTCTGCCCAAAACCATAGATAACGACATATGGGGTACCGATGTCACCTTTGGTTTTCATACGGCCGTAGACATTGCAACCGAAGTGATTGACCGCATCCACACAACGGCCTCCAGCCACCACCGTGTTATGGTCATTGAAATTATGGGCAACAAAAGCGGCTGGCTAACGCTATACAGCGGCATTGCCGGCGGGGCCGATATTATTTTGATACCCGAACTGCCTTATAGTATGGACCATATTGTGGATGCCATTCAAAAGCGCAATGTATCGGGTAAAAGCTTTTCCATTTTGGCCGTGGCAGAGGGCTGCTACGATATAGAAGAAAGCCGAATGAAACGAAAAGAGTGGATGGAAAAACGCCGGGAAGCCGGACACACAACTGCGTCTGAGCGCATCTGCCGCGATATAGAGCGTATGACAGGTTTTGAAACCCGCCTTGCCGTGCCGGGCCATATTCAGCGCGGGGGCACCCCCTCGGCCTACGACCGTGTGCTGGCCACCCAGTTTGGCACCTACGCGGCCCAACTGGTGGAAAATGACCAGTATGGTGTCACCGTGGCTATGCGCAACAACCTTGTGGTAAGTAACCCCTTGGCGGAAGTTGCGGGTAAGACAAAATTGGTTACAGAGGATTGCGACCTCATCAGTGTGGCAAAACGCATGGGTCTCTCTCTGGGCTAGGGCAAAACGAGTGGGTGAGCCGGTTCATCCGCCGTTTTTTTCTATTGGTTTTTTATCTGTATTCCCAAAATCTTTCGCAGTCATTTACAAAATTTGCAAGTGGATGCGCCCTTTATATGGCCATGCCCTCTAAATTGGCAGGGGCTGGCATTGCCAAAAACCACGCCTTATATTATAATTGTATGTTAGAGTTATGGCCCCAGTGCAAAGCCCTTAATACTGCGCTATTTTGCGCTAGAACTTGGCAAAGGAGCCCAAAATGCCAGACTATGAAGTGTCGCTTGCCAAAATTGTAAAGCAGCTTAAAATGCAGGTGGTGTATGCGCCAAACCCTGTGGAAGAAATTATGATTACCGCGCCGGAAGTAAACCGGCCGGGTTTTTTGCTTACGGGTTATGAAGAATTTTTTGAGACAAACCGGATACAGATTTTGGGCAATGCCGAGATGGGCTACCTGGCCGGACGTACAAAGGAAATGCGCTATGTGCGGCTGCACGCCTTGTTTAAAGCAAAACCGCCCGCCGTGGTGCTCACCCGTGGGCTAGAGCCCATGCCCGAGATGCTGGAATTTGCCGAAAAATACAGTGTGCCGTTGATTCAGTCGGAAGAATCCACCACGGCGTTTATGAACGGCGTGCTCTCGCTACTAAGTGTGGAACTTGCCCCCCGTGTAACCCGCCACGGTGTACTGGTGGAGGTGTATGGCGAAGGCGTTTTGATTTTGGGAGAATCGGGTGTTGGAAAAAGTGAAACGGCCGTGGAGTTGCTAAAACGCGGCCACCGCCTGATAGCCGATGACGCAGTGGAACTTCGCCGGGTATCCAACCGTACCATCTACGGTCAGGCGCCCGAGAATATCCGCCATTTCATTGAACTGCGCGGCGTGGGTATCATCAATGTGGGGCGTATTTTTGGCGCGGGCGCCGTGAAAAAAACCGAGAATATCGACCTAGTTGTGGAACTTGAACCCTGGGACAAGCACAAAAACTACAGCCGCACCGGCCTTGAAAATAACACCATGGAAATATTGGGCCTGAAGGTGCCATTGACGGTGATACCCGTGATGCCAGGGCGGAACCTTGCTGTAATTGTAGAGATTGCGGCGCTGAACAACCGCCAAAAAGCCATGGGTTACAATGCCGCCTATGAACTGCTCAATCAACTTGGCCTTACAAACGACATCCCTGATGGGGTGCAGGCTACATTGTAAATATTTAATGCATTTGGGAACATTTAAAAGGAAAGGTACAAATTCAACATGTATATAGAGGCCGACCTGCACAGCCATACCTTGGCCTGCAGCCATGCGTTTTCCACCTTGAACGAGATGGTGGACGCCGCGCGTAAACAGGGCCTGAAAGCCCTTGCCATCACCGACCATGCCGTTTCCATGCCCGATTCTCCACACGAATGGTACTTTAATAACCTAAAATCCTTGCCAAACCTGTTAGACGATGGTTTTATTCTTTTAAAGGGCATTGAAGTAAATGTGATGGACCCGGACGGCCAGGTGGATATGGAGCAGCAACTGCTGGCTGAACTGGACTGGGTGGTTGCCTCGCTGCACAGCAAGTGCATCCGCCCCTTAAATGAGGAAGAGGCCACCCGGCTTTGGCTGAATGTGGCGAAAAACCCATACATAGATATGATAGGCCATTCGGAGGAAGGGCGCTGGAAATACAACTACGAACAAGTGGTGCCGGTTTTTAAAGAGAACAACAAGGTTGTGGAACTGAATGCCAGTTCCCCCCGTGTGCGTACCGGCAACGAGGAGAACCTCAAAGACCTGATGGTCTGCTGCAAAAAATATGGTTGCAAGGTGGCGGTTAATTCCGACGCACACTCCACCTACAATTTGGGAAACCATGGCTGGGCCTTAGCACTATTGGAAGAGCTGGAATTTCCCCCGGCCTTGGTGGTAAACCATACCCTGCCGCAGTTGCAGGCGGAACTGGTGTTGCACGGGCGAAGTGTGGCTGAATGGATAGCCAAAAGCACAAAAGGGGAGGGCGGCAACCCGAATGGAGGAGACTAGGTGCAGAAAGGCCGAAGAGGCCCTGCAAATAGCCGGTATTGCCTATTGTAAAGAGGAACCGCTGAAATGCCACACAAGCTTCCAAATAGGCGGCCCGGCCGCTTTTTTTTGTACACCCGGCAATATTTGCCAGTTGCGGGCAGTGCTGCAACTGGCAAAAGACCTGCGGCTGCCATACACCCTGCTGGGCAGGGGAAGCAATGTGATTTTCCCCGACGACGGCTACCCGGGGCTGGTGATATGCCCAAAGGGCGGACTTTTTGAGCAACTGGAGGTAGGAGCAGAGGGGAAAATTCATGCCGGTGCGGGGGTAAACCTGCATACATTATGTGAGTTTGCCCAGCAAAAAAGCCTTGCCGGCCTTGCTTTTGCCTATGGTATACCCGGTGGGGTGGGAGGCGCCATATTCATGAACGCCGGCGCCTATGGAGGCGAGATAGCAGGGGTTTTAGAAAGTGTACTTTTTTTAGACGAAAATTTGCAGGAACGCCGCCTGCCTGCCGGGGAACTGGGGCTGGGCTACCGGCAATCTGTTTTTCAAACGCGGCCCTGGGTAATTGTAAGCGCCACCTTTTGCTTACAGCCCGCCCAAGGTGACGATATATACGCAGATATGAAAGAAAATTTGCGTAAAAGGGAAGAAAAGCAACCTCTTGAATGGCCCAGTGCGGGCAGTGCGTTTAAACGCCCGCCGGGGGCTTTTGCGGGGGCCCTGATTGATGAGTGCGGCCTACGCGGCTACCGGGTGGGCAATGCCGCTATCAGTGAAAAGCACTGTGGCTTTATTGTAAACCTGGGCGGTGCCAGCTGCGCCGATGTGCTTACCTTGGCAGACGAGGTGTGCAGCAGGGTAGAGGCCCAAACCGGCTACAGGCTAGAAAAAGAAATTCGCGTGGTGGAGGCCCGGTAGGGTGAGTTTTGCAGGGCAGGTGAAAAAAGAAATTAGCGAACGGCAGCTTCGGCGGCCCTGCTGTTTTACAGCGGCAGCCTATGGGGTGGCCTGTTTTTCCAAGTATTTTGATACAAAAGGCGTGGTGCTGCATACCGAGCGCGCCCTTGTGGCCCAGTGGGCCAAAGCGGCTTTTTCCGCCGCCGGGGTAGAGGGAAAAGTGTATGTGCGCGGTGAGGACGCGGGCAGCTACGAGTTTGCCGTGAAAGACCCATTTGAGGCCGAAAAGGTGCTGGCGCTGTTTGGCCATACGGGTGAGGAAACCGCCCTGCG
The DNA here is from genome assembly GCA_964550985.1 of uncultured Oscillospiraceae bacterium. Taxonomy (GTDB): domain Bacteria; phylum Bacillota; class Clostridia; order Oscillospirales; family Ruminococcaceae; genus JAAYCI01. The sequence continues at coordinate 33,863 of CAZKBM010000022.1, read as the reverse complement.
AATACACGGCGACCTGTTTTTGTGCGATGAATGTTTTGCAGCTTTTACCGCCGCGGCTTTTTTGGCCGCAGGCACGGCGGTTGACCCCCAAAAGGGGTATAGCCTGGAGTTTTTAACCCCACGTTTTCGCCTTTCGCAAGATTTTGAAGCCCTTTTGCGTCAGCATGATTTTACCCCTGGCCGCGCGGTGCGCAAGGGCTCTAATGTGTTATACTTTAAATCCAGTGAATCGATTGAGGACCTGCTTACCACGATGGGCGCGCCCGGTGCCGCCCTGGAAATTATGCAACTCAAGGTGTACAAGGATTTCCGCAACCGCGCCAACCGGGTTACAAACTGCGAGACGGCCAACATTGATAAAATTGTGCAGGCCAACCGGGAAACATTGGAGGCGATTCAGTATTTAGAGAGTAGCGGGGCGCTGGCCAGCCTGCCGGCGCCGCTGCAGGAGGTGGCGGCACTGCGCCGCAAAAACCCGGATCTCTCCCTTTCGGAACTGGTGGCCTGCGCCAAAGGTCCCTTATCCAAATCCGGCCTGAGCCACCGGCTGCGCAAACTGCGGGAAAAGGCCGAGGAGCTGCAAAAACGAAGCCAAACGGCGGGAATACCACAAGGCCAAATGAGGTAAAAACATGCCCCCCTTTGTCCATCTGCATCTGCATACCGAGTACAGCCTGCTGGACGGCGCCTGCCGCATTGCCCCCTTATTTGACCGTGTGGCCGAACTGGGGCAAACGGCTGTGGCCATAACCGACCATGGGGTGATGTTTGGCTGTGTGGATTTTTACAAGGCCGCGAAGAAAAAAGGCATAAAGCCCATCATCGGCTGCGAGGTGTACGTGGCCAACCGTACCCGGCACGACAAAGTAAGCCATATGGATGGGAACAACCATCTTGTGCTGCTTTGCAAAAATGCCACGGGGTATCAAAATTTAATCAAGATGGTATCGGCCGGTTTTACCGAAGGGTTTTATACAAAGCCGCGCATTGATAAAGAGCTTTTGGAAAAATACCACGATGGCCTCATCTGCCTTTCTGCCTGCCTTGCGGGGGAAATACCCCAAAAACTGCTGAGCGGCCGCTATGAGGAAGCCATGCAGAGTGCGCTTTGGTTCCAAAACCTGTTTGGGGCTGGCAACTATTATATTGAGATACAGGACCATGGCCTGGCTGATCAGCGCACCGTTCTGCCAGAACTAGTTCGCCTTTCCAAAGAGAGTGGGATACCTCTGGTGGCCACAAATGACGCCCACTATCTGCGCCGGGAAGATTCCACCATGCAGGGGATTCTGGTGTGTATTCAAACCCAAAAAACCGTGAACGATGAGGATAAACTAGAGTTTGAAACCGACGAGTTCTACGTTAAAAGCGGCGATGAGATGTATGAACTTTTCTCCGCCTGGCCCGAAGCCTGCGAGAACACCCTGAAAATTGCCGAGGCTTGCAACTTTGCCTACGAATTTGGTGTAACCAAATTGCCCGCGTTTGAAGCCCCCGGTGGGCAGGATAACGAAAGCTACTTCCGCAGTCTGTGTGAAGAGGGCTTTAGGCGCTATTACGGGGATACCCCCCCGCCCGAAACCCGAAAGCGGCTGGAGTATGAGATATCGGTCATCAGCGGAATGGGCTACACAAACTATTACCTCATCGTGGCCGATTTTATCCGCTACGCCAGGGAGAAGGGCATTCCCGTGGGCCCAGGGCGCGGCAGTGGCGCGGGCAGCATAGCGGCCTATTGCGTCGGCATCACCGGGGTGGACCCCATCCGCTATCAACTGCTGTTTGAACGCTTTTTAAACCCGGAACGCATCTCCATGCCGGACTTTGACATTGATTTTTGCTATGAGCGCCGGGGCGAAGTGATTGACTACGTCATCCGCAAATATGGAGAGGATCACGTTGCTCAAATCATCACCTTTGGCACCATGGCGGCCCGCGCCGCCATACGGGATGTGGGCCGGGTGCTGGATATCCCCTACCAAAAGGTGGATACCGTGGCAAAGCTTGTGCCCATGGAACTAAAAATGACCCTGGAGCGGGCGCTGCTGGTATCTAAACCCCTGGCCGAGGCCTGCGATAACGACCCCCAGGTGAAGGAACTTATTGATATTGCGCGCAAAATAGAGGGTATGCCCCGCCATGCCTCCACCCATGCCGCCGGGGTGGTTATCACCCCCAAAGCGGCCTGTGAGTATGTGCCGCTCTCCACAAATGAAGGCGCAATTGTAACCCAGTTCCCCATGAACACCATTGAGGAATTGGGCCTGCTGAAGATGGATTTTTTGGGTCTGCGCACCCTGACCGTAATAGATGACGCGGAAAAGATGGTACGCCGGCAGAACCCCGCGTTTTCTGTGGAAGAAGTGCCCCTGGATGACCCCGCCGTATATGAACTGCTCTCTTCCGGGGAGACGGACGGGGTGTTCCAGTTGGAATCCGGCGGGATGAAGCAGACGCTGATTGGCCTTAAACCACGTAATATTGAGGATATTATTGCTCTTATTTCCCTGTATCGGCCAGGCCCAATGGATTCTATCCCCAGCTATATCCGCAACCGCCACAAGCCGGAACTGGTGCGCTACAGCACCCCAAAGCTGGCCCCCATACTGGACGTAACCTATGGCTGCATTGTATACCAGGAGCAGGTGATGCAGATATTCCGTGAACTGGCGGGTTTTTCTTATGGGCAGGCCGACCTAGTTCGGCGGGCTATGAGCAAAAAAAAGCATGACGTGATGGAACAGCAGCGTTCGGTGTTTATCAGCGGCAGTGACAAGGAGGAAAACCGTTGCCCCGGCTGTGTGGCAAACGGAATTTCGGCCCAGGTGGCAAACCAAATTTTTGACGATATGAGCAGCTTTGCCTCCTATGCGTTCAACAAGTCTCATGCGGCGGCCTATGCGATGGTGGCCTACCAAACCGCCTACCTGAAATGCCATTACCCAAAGGAGTTTATGGCGGCACTGATGACCAGTGTGCTGGATTTTACCGGTAAAGTCATTGGCTATATATCCGAGAGTGAGCGGATGGGTATACATGTATTACCGCCGAATATTAATGACAGTCTTTCTGGCTTTACAGTGGAGGGCGGGCAAATTCGGTATGGTTTGCTGGCCCTAAAAAATGTGGGGCGGCACCTTATTGAAACCGTGGTGAAGGACAGAACAGAAAATGGCCCTTACCTTTCACTGTATGATTTTTGCCGCCGCCTGGGGGGGAGCGGGGCCGAGGTGAACAAACGGGCGATTGAAAGTTTCATCAAAAGCGGCGCGTTTGATTCGATTGAGAAGAACAGACGCTCTATGATGCTTTCGATAGAAGGTATTTTAAAAAGTGTAGAAAATGACCGCAAGAAAAATCTGGCGGGGCAAATAAGCCTGTTCGAAAGTGGAGAAGCCCGCAAAGAGGCCGGGGTTTACCGTATGCCCGATTGTGAAGAGTACACAAAAGACCTTTTGCTACAACAGGAAAAAGAGGTGAGCGGGCTTTTTCTCTCGGGCCACCCACTGGAGAACTACCGAGAGGTCATTCGTCAGTTTGGCAGCACCACTATTCAAAAACTGCTTACAGACGAAAATGAAGGTTTGGATAATCAGAAGGTAATTTTGGTTTGCATTATTGTAAACGTAAAGTACCATACAACAAAAAGCAATGATATGATGGCATTTATTTCTATTGAGGATTTGACGGGTAGCCTGGAAGCGCTGATTTTTCCCAAGGTGCTTATGGAGGCAAATGAACTGGTGAAAGAGAACAGCCCGGTTATTTTGCAGGGGCGTATCTCGGTAAAAGAGGAGGAAGAACCCAAAATATTGGTGGATGCCGTGCTATCGGCAGATGGGGGAACGGCGGGGAAGTTACGGGCCGAGACTGAGGCCAAAGCCACAAATGAGACAAAACTCTATATCAAGGTTCCCTCGCGGGAGAGCAAGGAATTTCACCTGGCGGAAAACCTTTTTCAAATTTTTGAGGGGAACTGGCCGGTGTACATTCGTTTTACCGATACCGGGCAGATGGTGAAAGCACCAAGTAACATGTGGACGCTAAATAATAAAACCTTGTTGGCGGAATTAAAACGTGTTTTGGGGGAGGAGAATGTGGCGGTTCAATAAAGAAACGTAAAATTTAACTGCATACTCTTGTACAAAGGCGGCCATTTGTGTAAGATAGATAGAAACAAGCGAATATGGAGGGATGCCAGGATGGCTGAGATGGAAATTAAAAGAATTGGTGTGTTGACCAGTGGGGGCGATGCCCCGGGTATGAATGCGGCCATTCGCGCGGTGGTACGTTCGGCCCTTGCCAAAAACATGAAAGTTTTTGGGGTACACCACGGCTACAACGGCCTGCTGGAAGATGATATTGAAGAGATGCATATCCGCAGCGTGTCGGAGATTATCCACCGCGGGGGCACGGTATTGTATACGGCCCGCAGCCCGGAATTTTTAACCTTGCAGGGCCAGCAAACCGCGGCTGCCAACTGCCGTAAACATAACATCCAGGCCATGGTGGTAATTGGCGGCGATGGTTCCTTCCGTGGCGCAAAGGACCTCTCGGCCCAGGAGGTGCCCTGTGTTTGCATCCCCGGCACCATTGATAATGATATTGCCTGTACCGATTACACCATTGGGTTTGACACCGCCATGAATACCGTGCTAGAGATGGTAGATAAGCTGCGGGATACCACCCTGAGCCATGACCGCTGCAGTGTTGTGGAGGTGATGGGGCATAGGGCGGGTTATATTGCCGCCAATATTGGCCTGGCGGTTGGCGCCTTGGTTACCATTGTGCCCGAAAAACCCGTGGATGTGGATAAAGAAATTATTGCAAAGATGAAGTTTACCAAAAAAATGGGCAAAAAACACTTCATCATCATAGTGGCTGAAGGCGCGGCTAGCGCAGATAAACTGGCAAAGGAAATTGAAGAAAAATCCGGCATTGAGGCACGGCCCACCGTGCTGGGGCATGTGCAGCGCGGCGGCTCGCCCACTGTGCGTGACCGTGTGGCCGCCACACGCTTTGGCTACCACGCTGTGGAATTGCTCTCCAAAGGGATTGCCGACCGCGTAATTGGCCAGCGTGCCGATGATTTGGTGGATTATGACATTGAAGAAGCTCTCTCGATGAAAAAGACGCTGGATCTCTCTCTTTTGGATATTAACTCTACGCTTTCGGTTTAAAAAAACGGTTCATATTGGTTTATTTTGGGCTGCCCCCGCTGTGGTGGGCAGTTTTTTTGTGGGTTTTATGGTATAATTTTATGGGCGGAACGGAACAGGCGGCAATGCCTTTTTGGGGGAGTTTATCCTAAAATTCGTCAAAAATGGGGTTCTATTTTTCCCGCAAGGGGATGCTTCGCGATGACAGAATTTTTGCATGAGACGCGCGGCAATGTCACTTTGTTGCCGCTCTCCATAGAAATGGGTTCATCATTTCTATATAAGATTAGTATGACCTGATTTTTGTAATGTTTTGCCCTGGAACGAAACCTTTTTACTACTTGGTTGGAGGCTGCTATGGATTTAGAATCTGCCCAAAAACGGGTTTTGGCGCTACGCGCCAGCATAACCGAAAATGCCCGGCGCTATTACGATGATGACGCGCCGGAAATTTCTGATTATGAATATGACGCGATGATGCGAGAGTTAAAAGAACTGGAAGAAAACTTTCCTGCACTTTCCAGCCCGGATTCCCCTACCCAAAGGGTGCTGGGCACCCCTTCGGGCCGCTTTGCAAAAGTGAGCCATGCCGTGCGAATGGAAAGCCTGCAAGATGCATTTAATGAGGAGGAAATTCGGGAGTTTGACCGCCGTGTCAAGGCGGTTTTTCCGGATGCGCAGTATGTTGTGGAGGCCAAAATAGATGGCCTTTCGGTAAGTTTAGAGTATCGCGACGGCGTTTTTGTGCGTGGAAGCACCCGTGGCGATGGCTTGGTGGGGGAAGATGTTACCGAAAATTTGCGTACTATTGCAGATATACCCAAGCACTTGCAGAACGCCCCCTCATTTTTAGAAGTGCGTGGTGAGGTGTATATGCCCAAAGAGGCGTTTTATGATTTGGTGGAAAAAAACCGCAGTGAGGAAAAGCCTCTACCCAAAAACCCAAGGAATGCGGCCGCAGGCAGCCTGAGGCAGAAAAACCCCGAGATTACCAAAAGGCGGGGACTTTCGCTTTTTGTGTTTAATGTACAACAGATTGAGGGGAAAACACTGGATAGCCACAAACAGAGTTTAGACTATCTGGCGGCACTGGGGTTTCCCGTTAGCCCGCGTTATGCCCTGTTTCAGAACGTGGATGCCCTGCTGAATGAAATTCACACCATTGGTGAGATGCGAAATAATTTTTCATTTGATATCGATGGTTCTGTAGTAAAGGTAGATAGCTTTACGCAGCGAGAAGCGCTGGGAAGCACCAGCAAATATCCAAGATGGGCCATTGCATTTAAGTACCCTCCCGAAGAAAAAACCACCGAACTGCTGGGCGTGGATATTTCTGTGGGGCGTACCGGTGTTTTAACCCCCACAGCCGTTTTTACCCCTGTCTTACTTTCGGGCAGCACTGTGGGGCGGGCTATCCTGCACAACCAAGATTACATGGATGAGCTTGAACTGTGCATCGGTGATGAAATTGTGGTGCGCAAGGCCGGGGATATCATCCCGGAAGTTGTGGCGGTTGCAAAACACAGGCACAGCCAGCCGCCCTTTCTTATGCCCAAAGTGTGCCCCTCTTGCGGCGAGGCCGTGGTGCGCCTGCCCGATGAAGTGCCCCTGCGCTGCTTAAACCCTGAATGCCCGGCCCAGGCGCTGCGGAATATCATTCATTTTGCCAGCCGGGGCGCCATGGATATTGAGGGGCTTGGCGAGGCGGTATGCGCCCAGTTGGTTGGCTGCGGGCTGATACACAATGTGGCCGAAATTTACCGTTTAACGGAAGATAATTTGCTGACATTGGATAAATTTAAAGAAAAAGCCGCGGGAAATTTGATGCGGGCTATTGAACGCTCCAAACAAAATGACCTTTCCAAGCTGATATTTGGCCTTGGCATCCGCAATATAGGGGATAAGGCTGCAGAACTGCTGGCCGAGCGCTTTATGCAGATGAGTGCTTTGGCCAATGCCACAGAAGAAGAAATTGTGGAAATTGACGGATTTGGCGATGTGATGGCAAAAAGTGTAGTCAACTTTTTTAGACGTGCCGGTACGGCCGACCTTTTGCGCCGCCTGGAGGAGGCCGGTGTGAATATGCGGCATGAGAAAAGCCAAAAGGCCGCAACCCTAGAGGGGAAAACCATCGTGATTACGGGTACTCTACCCACCCTTTCCCGGCAGGAAGCCGAAGCTTTGGTTACCAGCCATGGCGGCAAGGCCACAGGCTCGGTAAGCAAAAAAACCAGCTATGTAGTGGCCGGTGAGGCAGCCGGTTCAAAACTGGCAAAGGCCGAGCAGCTTGGGGTAGCCGTGTTAGATGAATCTGCTTTTTTAGCCCTTTTACAAGGCTAAGGTAAATATTTTGTGGTTGGTATCAGGGATTTATCGGGCATTTTTAGTAAAGACACAGGGGAAAACAGGGAAAACTCGGCAAGGAAAAGTGGGCCTTTCCCCGGAAGAAAGGGATAAAGTGCGGAAATGGTTTTTTGTATAAATTCTTTATAATTCGCAAAAAACGTACAAAAAAATAATGTTCCCAGAGTAAAAATTTGGGATTAAAAAAGGGGGGGGCTTAGCTTTGAACACAGGGTGGGAGACAAATATTGGGCTGGAAATTCATGCGGAGCTGTGCACAGAGTACAAATTGTTTTGCCCTTGCCAAAATCGGTTTGGCGCCCCTCCAAACACCCTATGTTGCCCCGTGTGCCTGGGTAAACCCGGTGCGCCGGGGCCTGTTTTAAACCGGCAAGCCCTTACTTACGCCCTGCGGCTGGGGTATGCGCTGGGGTGTACCGTCAATCTCTCATCCAGTTTTGACCGCAAGCACTATAACTACCCAGACCTGCCCAAAGGCTACCAAATCACCCAATATAGTACGCCGATCTGCCAAGATGGGGCTTTGCCTTTTCGGGTAGGGGAAGAGGAGTGCAGGGCCGAAATACAGCGGATTCAACTGGAAGAGGACGCGGGAAAACTGAGCCGCCAGCCGGACGGTAGCTTATTGGTGGACTATAACCGCAGCGGGGTGCCACTGGTAGAGGTGATTACCGCCCCTACGCTAAGCAGCGCCCGGCAGGCACGCGCCTGTATGGAGGAAATGGCCACTATTTTGCTATTTTTGGGGATATCGGATGGCAAACTACAAGAAGGAAGCCTGCGCGCGGATGTAAATATATCCCTGCGGAAAAGAGGCGAAAAACAGCTGGGTCAGCGCTGCGAAATGAAAAATATCAGCGGTTTTTCGGCCATAGAGCGTGCTGTTACGTTTGAAGAAAAACGGCAAATGGAACTTTTACAGAGGGGGGTGGCCATCCAGCCGGAAACCCGCCGTTGGGATGATGCAGCGCGTTTAAGTTTCCCCCTGCGGGAAAAGGCTGGGGAAGGGACTTATTGCTTCCAACCTGAACCCGATTTATCCCCCTTGCAACTGCAAAGCGCCTGGGTGGAGGACATCCAAAAAAAACTACCCGAATTACCAAGGGCAAAAGCGCTGCGGTATGCAAAAGAATATGCCCTGCCACCTCGGTGTATAGAAGGGATTTTGAAAAAACCTGAAATGGCGTATTTTTTTGAGAAGGCTGCCGCATGTGAGCTTTGCCGAGCCGAAAACCTTGCCAATTGGATATGTGGTGACCTGGTGCGGTGTTTGCGGTGTGCAGGGCTAAGCCTACAAGATAGCCCCTTGCAGCCCTGCGATTTGGCAGAATTACTCTCACTGGTGGAGGCAAACCACATCTCTGGCAATGCGGCGAAGCAGCTTTTGGCCGTGATGGTAGAAAATGGTGGTGATGCCGCCAGCCTTGCAGAGGAAAAAGGGCTGATGCTTAGCCAGGATACGCAGAAAACCGAGTGCTTGGCCCGAAAGCTTATTGCAGAGAACCCCTCATTGGCCGAAAAATTCCGGCGTGGAAAACATGGTTTATTGGGGTATTTTGTGGAGCAAGGGCTAAAACAAAGCCAGGCTGAAACCGACCCCGCCCAGCTAAAGGACTTTTTGTTAAAGGTTTTAGAGGCAGATGCGCCCCCTTTAAATTCTCAATAATAAAGAAAAGAAAATTTGCGGGTGATTCCGCCTGCCTTGTGCGCCAGGGCAAACATCGGCATTTTTGCCTTCGGCAAAAAAATATGCTATACTAAACACTGCTTATAGAAGCTGATAGGCCCGTTGTAACTTGCTTAAAGGTCGCTGGCAAGGTATTGATTTTGCAGAGTATTGGCCTGTTATGTAAAGGGTTCTGCATAGGGCAAAGTATGGGAGGAAAAAAGCCATGGAGACAAAAAATCCATACAATATTGAGGGAAGTTTACAGATTTCGGGCGAGGCAATTGAAAAGATTGCCCGTCTGGCGGCGCTGGAGATAGAGGGCGTGGCTGAGGTGCGCTGCGGGGCCAGCCCTATATCCAATGGCCTGAAAGGGGTTTTACAGCAGCCCAAGCCCATTTTGGTTGCAATTAACAACGATGTGGCCGATGTGGATGTGTCACTGGTTTTGGCCTATGGTGTTTCGGTGCCGGAAATAAGCGAAAAAGTACAAAAAAACGTAAAAGATACCATTCAAAACATGACGACCATAACGGTTGGGCGGGTGAATGTTACGGTTGTTGGTGTTGCCCAGGCTAAGGAAGATTAGGTGAAAATGGAGAAACCAACCAGAAGAATTGCCAGAGAAAACGCTTTCATTCGTCTTTTTTCTATTGCCTTGGGTGGGGATGCGCCAGATGTTCATAAGGATGACTGGACGCCAGAAGAGGAATATCGCCTGGATGCTTATATGGAGGCTCTGCTGCAAAATTGCCTGCATCACCAGGCAGAACTGGATGCGGTGATATTTCCCAAACTGAAAGGCTGGACTATAGAGCGCCTGCCAAAGGTAAGTTTGCAGCTTTTACGCCTTGCCACGGCCGAAATGCTGTATGGTGAAGAGGATATGGACAGCGTTGCCATAAACGAGGCGGTAGAACTGGCCAAAAAGTATGGGGATGAGGGCGACTACCAGTTCATCAACGGTATACTGGGCAATATCTCGCGGGAATTACACCCCGTTCCGCAGAAAAAAGCCCCTGAAGAAAACGGATAAGGGCGGGAAAGAATGATCGCCTTAGGAATGGATACCAGCAACTATGCAACCTCTGTAGCGGTGGTAAACACAGGCCGCATGGAGGTTGTTTGCGCTAAAAAAGTTTTTTTACAGGTTCCGCAGGGGCAATGTGGGCTGCGCCAAAGTGAAGCGGTGTTTCAGCACACAAAAACCCTGCCGGAGCTTATGGCGGAACTGCGTGATGAGGGTGCGTTGCAAGGGGTGGGGGCCTTGGGTGTTTCGGCTAAGCCAAGGCCTGTCACGGGTTCTTACATGCCCTGTTTTTTGGCTGGGCTTTCGGCGGCGGTGGCCGCCGGCAGTTTGGCGGGTGTGCCCGTGTTCCAAACCAGCCACCAGCAAGGGCATGTGGCCGCTGCGCTGTTTGCCGCTGGTTTCTGGAAGGCATTTGGGAATACTGAGAAAAAATCGGAAAGCAACCATACAATGGTCAGGGCCTCAGAGGCCCCGCAGGCACAAGAACACCTATTGCTACATTTTTCGGGTGGCACCACCGAACTGTTATGGGCGCAAGGGTATCAGAACCTGCGGCTTTTGGGTAGAAGTTTGGACCTTTACGCAGGGCAGGCCATCGATAGGCTAGGTGTGAGCTTGGGGTTTGATTTTCCCGCAGGGGCGTCCCTTTCGCACCTTGCCGAAGCTTGTGAGGAACCTATCAGGCCCAAAACCAGCTTAAAAGGGTTGGATTGTCATCTTTCTGGGCTGCAAAACCAGTGTGAAGCGCTGCTTGCCAAAGGGCAAGCCCCGGACTATGTGGCCAAGTTCTGCCTTTTATCTGTTGCACACACCGCCCTTGGCATGATACGCGCCGCGCGTCAAATATTTGGCTCCCTACCCGTTTTGTGCGCGGGCGGTGTGATGGCAAGCACGGTCATTCGTAGCGAATTATGCGCACAGGAAAACGATGTATTTTTTGTCTCGCCGGAATATGCGAGTGACAATGCTGTTGGGGTGGCACTGATTGCGGGAAAGGAGGTGGACTATGGCGGTAGTACTGGAAGTTTCGGCACTGAATAAATATGTGCGCTCCCTACTGGAGAGCGATGAGTTTTTAGATGATATTGTAATACGTGGGGAAATAAGTAATTTTAACCGCAATTATAAAACCGGTCATTGTTATTTCTCTCTTATTGACTCCAAAAGCAGTGTGAAAGCTGTACTATTCCGCCGGGAGGCTGAACGTCTTTCCTTCGGGCCAGAAAATGGGCAATTGGTGCTTGCCCGTGGGCGGGTGAGTTTGTATGAGCGAGATGGCGCTTACCAGGTATATGTAGATGCACTTTTCCCCGATGGGGCTGGCCAACAAAAAAATGATTTTGAAGACTTAAAAGAAAAACTGGCAAAAGAGGGCCTGTTTGACCCAAAACACAAAAAAACGCTTCCGTCATTTCCCAAAACCATAGGGCTTATCACTTCAAAAACAGGCGCGGCATTGCAGGATATATTGCAGGTGATGCAGCGGCGCAATCCTAGCATCCGGCTGCAATTGGCACCGGTGCGGGTGCAGGGCTTGGGTGCCGCCGCTGAAATAGCGCGGGCGGTGCGCTGCTTGGACGCCATGGGGCCGGACCTGCTCATAGTAGCGCGGGGGGGCGGCTCAGCCGAAGATTTGGGTGCTTTTAACAATGAGGCGCTGGCAAGAGTTGTTTTTGCGGCCAGTACGCCGGTTATTTCGGCCGTTGGGCATGAGATAGATTTCACCATATTGGATTTTGTAGCCGACCTGCGCGCCCCTACGCCATCTGCTGCCGCAGAACTGGCCGTGCCAGACCTAAGGGCCTATTTGCAGGAGAAAGAAATTTTATGCATGAATATGGCCAGGAATATACATAAAAGGCTGGATATATGCTATAATAATTTGGATACACAGATGCATAGCCCGGTTTTCCGGTATACAGCCAAGCGCCTCACCCAGGCGGAAGAGCAGGTGGCGCTAAGCGCCTTTGCTGCCAAAGAGCAGATGCTACAAAAGTTTTGTAAGGCGCAAAGCAAGATGCAGGCCTTGCTGCAGCTTTGCGAAAGCCTGAACCCCTATGGGGTGCTGGCTCGTGGCTACGCCTTGGTGCAAAAACAGGGGCGTTATGTGGGCCGCACGGCCGATTTACAGCCGGGAGATGCAGTGCGCTTAAGCTTACAAGATGGCACGGTGCACGCCAGCGTTACGAAAGTACTGCCCAAGGGGGAGGAAGCCGGCCAATGAGCAAAAAAGCCCAGAATATCGAAAACCTGTTGGAAGAATTGCAAGATACCCTGAGTAACATGTCCTCCGAGGAACTCAGTATTGAGGAAGCCATTAAAGAATATGCCAAAGCTGCCAAAATCATTCAAATGAGCCAGCAACGTTTGAATGAGGCAAAATTGGAGATTCAAGAGATAGACCAGCAGATAATGGCGCTGGGAGATGAAGAAAATGCGATTTGAGGAGCAGCTGACCCAGTATAGAGAAACCTGCAACAATAGCTTACAGCAATTGGCCGATGCGCTTTTCGAGCCTCGCTCCCAGGTGAGCGAGGCCGCCCGCTACAGCTTGCTAGCAGGTGGTAAACGGGTGCGTGGGGTATTGGTGCTGGCCGTTAGCGAACTGCTTTATGGCCATGCGGAGGTGGCCACCATTTTTGCGGGCGCCATTGAAATGATTCATGCTTTTTCTTTAATCCATGATGATTTACCCTGTATGGACGATGATGACCTGCGCCGCGGCAAACCCTCGGCCCACAAGGTGTATGGGGAGGCGCAGGCGCTTTTGGCCGGTGATATGCTTGCCATACAAACCTTCGAAGCCCTATGTAAGCCGCCAATACCCGCCCAAATGGGGGCCCATGCGGTACAGGTGCTGGCAAAGGCCGCCGGCAGCCGGGGAATGATTTACGGGCAGGAACTGGACCTGCGCTATGAGATACAAGAAGCGGATGAGGCGGCCCTGCGGCAACTGCATAGCCACAAAACGGGTGCACTGATTCACGCGGCTGTGAAATTGGGCTGTTGCACCACAGATAAAGCAATTAATCATCTGCAAAACTTGGATCAATATGCTAATAATGTTGGTCTTGTTTTTCAAATCGTAGATGATATTTTGGATGTAACCTCCAGTGACGGCGTGCTTGGAAAACCTGTGGGTAGCGACCGTGAACAAGGTAAAACCACTTTTGTAAGCCTTTGCGGGCTAGAGGCCGCCAAAAAAGAGGTACAGCATTTAACCCAGGAAGCAGTGGACGCCCTGCAAGAAATTTATGGCGAACGTGCTTGGTTTTTATGTGAATATGCCAGTGCCTTGGCCAAGCGAGTACATTGATGTAAAACGAATGTAAGCGTTGATTTCGGTATTTTACGAAACGTTTTTTGATGGGAGGAAAGCAAGTTTGAAGGCCTTGTTTTTCAACAACTACCTGCTGATGTTGCCCATTATTAGCTGGTGTGCGGCACAGGTTTGTAAAACCATTGTGGATTTTATTATAAATGGGCGTTTTACGGCTGAACGCCTGGTGGGCGCAGGGGGAATGCCCAGTGCACATTCAGCGCTGGTGTGCTCTTTATTTATTGGTTCTGCCCGTAAATTTGGGCTGGACGACCCAATATTTGCCCTGAGTTTTGTACTTGCCATGATTGTGATGTATGATGCGATGGGCGTGCGCCTGGAGACGGGTAAGCAGGCCAAAGTAATTAATGAAATTGTGGATGACCTCCGTGAAGAGGGGGTAAACAAGGGGAACAGCAGGCCATTGAAAGAGATGGTGGGGCACACCCCTTTACAGGTGGTAAGCGGAGCTTTACTCGGAATATTGATTGCCCTGCTGATCCCGGTTTTTTAGAGGTAGATACGAAATGAAATTGCTTGATGGCATTCGTAACCCAGAAGATCTAAAGCTTCTGGACAATGGAGAACTGGAACAACTGGCACAAGAAATACGTGATTTTCTTATAGAAAATGTGTCAAAAACAGGGGGGCATCTCTCTTCGAACTTAGGGGTGGTTGAACTTACACTCGCTTTGCACAAGGTGTTTAAAAGCCCGGAAGATGCCTTCGTTTTTGATGTGGGGCATCAATGTTATACGCACAAAATTTTAACGGGAAGGCAAGAATTATTTGCCACCTTGCGCCAAAAGGATGGCCTTTCAGGCTTTCCCTCCCCGCCAGAAAGCCCACACGATAAACTGCGCGCCGGACATGCCAGTAATTCCATTTCGGCCGCCATTGGGCTGGCCCGCGCCAAAAAATTAAAAGGGGAGCCCGGCCATGTGGTCGCCATTATCGGCGACGGCGCCTTCACCGGAGGGCTTGCCTATGAAGGGATTAACAACGCCGGGGGGCTAGATAATCTTATTGTTATCATCAATGATAACACGATGTCCATATCCAAAAATGTGGGGGCTTTGGCCCATTATTTTACACGCCTGCGCGCAAGCCCGCAGTACTACAAGGCCAAAAGTGATGTGAAAAGCGTACTGAATAATACGCCTGTTATTGGCAGGGGGGTGCACCGCAGTATACAATCTGCAAAGGCGGCCCTAAAACGCACCATCTATAAAACCACCATGTTTGAGGAGATGGGGTTCCTCTATATTGGGCCACAGGATGGGCACAACCTGCCCGAACTGTGCGACCTTTTGCAAAATGCGCGTGAGGCCACAAAACCCCTGATGCTGCACATTGAAACCAAAAAGGGCAAGGGTTTTACCCCGGCAGAGCAAAACCCCGGTGCTTTTCATGGGGTTTCGGCTTTTAATGCCAGGAAGGTGCGCGACCCGGATATCTCCCCAAAAGATTCGTTTTCCACCGTGTTTGGGGAGGAACTGGTAAAACTGGCCGCCCGGCAGCCTTTACTGTGTGCAATAACGGCAGCTATGAAGTATGGCACGGGCCTACAGTATATGAAAAAAGCCTATCCAAGCCGTTTTTTTGATGTGGGTATGGCGGAAAGCCATGCGGTTACCTTTGCAGCGGGCCTGGCAAGTGGCGGTATGCTGCCTGTGGTGGCTATTTATTCCACCTTTTTACAGCGTTCCTATGACCAGATTATTCACGATGTGATGCTGGGGAGCGCAAATGTAATTTTTGCCATCGACCGTGCGGGCCTTGTGCCGGGGGACGGTGAAACACATCAGGGAATTTACGATGCCGCCTATCTGAGCCAGCAACAGGGCTTGCTATTGGTTTCGCCCGGAAATTATGCGGAACTGCGGCACTGGCTGGGGCGGCTGGTGCTTGAGGAAAATGGTCCAAGGGCTATCCGTTACCCCAGGGGGGAAGAACCCTCTCTGCTGGCCCAAAAAGCCTGTACGGGTGAAACCTTTGATTTTTTGGTACAACACCCGGAGGCCACCGTGCTGCTGGTGGGATATGGTGCGGAAACTGAGGAACTGCTAAAGGCGGAACAAATACTGGAAAGACACAATATATTGGCTGATGTCCTCCAAATGATTGTGATAAACCCCATACCACAAGAGTTGGTGAAGCGCTTGCAAAGTTATAAAACCATTCTGTTTGCTGAAGAGGGGATTCGCCAGGGGGGCATTGGGGAGCATCTGCTTGCAAAACTATACGAGGCGGGCTATAGAGGACGGTATATACAAAAAGCGGTGCCCGAAACCGGCGTTGACCATGCCAGTGTGGGGGAACTGAGAGAGGCATTGGGCTTGGATGCCCCTTCCTTAGCCGAATGTGTGGTGCAAGCGGAGGGGACACTATGCGGGTAGACCAGTATCTGTTTGAGCAGAACTTGGCTTCCAGCCGCGAGAAGGCAAAGGCCCTGGTTATGGCCGGTGCTATTTTTATCAACGGGGAAAAAGTGGATAAACCCGGCCAGGCTGTACCCAGCGAAGCAAAGGTGGAGCTGCGAGGCAAGCCGCTTGCCTATGTGAGCCGGGGCGGGTTAAAACTGGAAAAAGCCCTGCAGGTATTTCCTACCAGCCCCAGCGATAAAATTTGTATGGATGTGGGGGCTTCAACGGGCGGCTTTACTGACTGTATGTTGCAAAATGGGGCCAGCAAAGTGTATGCCGTGGATGTGGGGTATGGGCAACTGGCCTGGAGTTTGCGAAGCGATGAGCGTGTAGTGGTGATGGAGCGCTGTAATATACGCAAGCTTGATGTCCAAGAAATTACTGATAATATTGATTTTTTCACTATAGATGTCTCGTTTATTTCAGTAAAATTTGTTTTTCCTGTACTAGCAACCCTCACTGCCGAGGGGGCGGAAGGAATATGCCTGGTAAAACCGCAATTTGAGGCAGGGCGGGAAAAGGTTGGCAAAAAAGGTGTGGTACGCGACCCTGCAGTACATGCCGAGACCATTTTGGCCGCCAGTACCTATGCCTCCCAGCAAAATTTTGCTTCCGCTGGGCTCAGTTATTCCCCCATAAAAGGGCCTGAGGGAAACATTGAGTTTTTACTGTACCTGAAAAAATGTGAAGCCCCCACGGCTATAAGCCCTGCACAGGCGGCGCAAATGGCCGATGAAGCGGGGCGGGGCCTGCATATGGAGTAAATGATGAAAGTGTTATTGTTGCCAAATCCCATAAAAAAAGACGCGCTTTCCATTGCCGAAAAGGCGGCTTCGGTGCTGTTGCATGCCGGGGCGGATGTTATTTTGGACCCGGCCTTCCGAGAGGATGGCCCAAAAGGGGCCTGTTTTTTATGTTCAGAGCGCGCCTGGGACGAATGCGACATGGTGGTTACACTGGGGGGCGACGGTACCATATTGCGGGCTGCTGCACAAGCTATGGTGAAAAATAAGCCGGTACTTGGGGTGAATTTTGGCAGGCTGGGTTATTTAACCGCCCTGGAACAGGATGAACTGGGAAAACTATGCCGCCTGGTTACAGGGCAATATATTGTAGAAAACCGAACCGTGCTGGCCTTTGAGGTGGAAGGCACCCAAAATACCGGCCTTGCACTCAACGACATCACTTTTTTTAAGGCTGCACCCGAACGCATTATGAACGTGGACATCTACTGCGATGATACCAAAATCAGTAGTTTTCGGGGAGATGGGGTGGTGTTTGCAACGCCCACGGGTTCAACCGCTTACTCCATGAGTGCGGGCGGCCCCATTGTGGACGCCAGGATGGGGGGTATTATTGCCACACAGATTTGTGCGCATATTGTAAAAATGCCCTCTATGGTGTTTGCGGGCGACAGGGTTTTGCGGGTTGTTTCAAGCGGTTTGCAAAGTGAAGAGGTGCTGGTTAGTTACGACGGCCATCCCAGCCAAAAATTGCCCGCGCAGGCCGAGGCTTTCATCTATCAATCAAAGCACACGGTGCCACTGATTCAGTTTGGGGATGCAAACCAGTTACAGGCCATAGATAGTAAGTTGAAAGGTGGATAGGGGCAATGGCGCGGGAACGTGATAAGCAAAAAGAGGCCAGACAAGCTACAATTGTACAACTTGTGCAAAATGATATGATACAAACTCAAATGGATTTGTTAGAACGATTAAAAAGTGCAGGCTTTACCGTAACCCAGGCCACCATTTCACGGGATATACGGGAGATGCAGATTGGTAAAGCTGTTGCCCCAGACGGTAGCGTTCATTATACCTTGCTAAAAAACAACCAGGGCCAGCGCCGCTTTGAAATGATTTTTGCCGAAACCGTACTTTCTGCCGCCACATCAGGCAATATTATTTTGGTAAAATGCCTTACCGGCATGGCCAATGCCGCCTGTGAGATGTTTGACAGGGAGAGCGGTGAGTGGGGCGAGGTTGTTGGAACACTTTCGGGCGACAATACTTTCATGGTTTTGATGCCCAGCCCCAAGGAAGCGGCCGCACTTTGCCAGCGTTTACAAGAATATATTCGTCCAAGTGCCGAAAACTGAGAGAATGGATATAAGGTGAAAACGGATGTTGAGTGAGATCACCATAGAAAATGTGGCGGTGATTGAAAAGGCCCATATCGTTTTTGGGCCTGGTTTTACGGCGCTTACCGGCGAAACCGGCGCGGGTAAATCCATCCTAATCGATTCCATCAACGCCATTTTGGGCAACCGCGCCAGTAAAGATTTGGTGCGCAGTGGTGCGGCAAAAGCACGTATTTGGGCCGGCTTTGAAAATTTATCCGCCGCGCTATGGGCCAAGCTGGAAGAACTTGGCTACCCGGAGGACGAACAACTGATTTTGCAGCGCGAAATTTCGGCAGATGGCAAAAGCCAATGCCGTATTAATGGCGCGCCCGCTACAGCCGCTGTGTTAAAAGAAGTGGGTGTGCAGCTCATCCAAATTCATGGCCAGCATGATAACCAAAGTTTGACAAACGAGGCAAAGCACCTGCCACTGTTAGACCTGTACGCAGGCCACGGGGCGGTTTTACAGGAATATTACATTAAGTATAATTACTTACTGGAAACACAAAAACAAATTGACGCTGTATCGATGAATGAAGGGGAAAAGAATCGAAAGATTGAACTGTTACGCTATGAGTTAGAGGAGATAGACAACGCGGAACTTCGCGCCGGCGAAGAGGAGGAACTGCTGGAGAGGCGAAATATTGTGCGCAATGCCCAGGCCTTACTGGACGCACTGGCCGCCGCCCAGGCGGCGCTGGCGGGCGATGACGAGGGCGGTGGGGCCATTAGCCTTCTGGGGCAGGCTGCACAGGAATTGGAAGCCGCCGCCGCCATTGCTGAGCCACTTGGAGAGGTGGCGGAAGCCGTGCGGGAGGCATTTTACACCGCAAGAGAATGGGAGCGAGACCTGCAGCACCAGTTCTTGGCCTATTCCCAAGGGGGCGAGCCGCTGGATCAAATTGAGGCGCGGCTGGACCAGTTATACCGCCTAAAACAAAAGTATGGCTCCAGTGTGGAGGCCGTGATAGATTATGGGGAAAAGGCTGCTTTGGCGCTTGCGGGCATAGAGGTGTCTGCCGAAAAACTAGAGGCGCTGGAAAAACAAAAAGCCGCTACATTTGCAGCGGCCCAAAAGCTGGCCGATGAACTAAGCCAGAGCCGTAAAAAGGCTTTTGAGCGTTTTTATGCAGAAATTCAAACCTCGCTTGCCTTCCTCAACATGCCAGGTGTACGCATGGCCCTGCGGCAAACCAAGGTGCCCCTTGGGCCCAGCGGGCAGGATGAAATAGAGTTTTTACTCTCGGCAAATCCGGGTGAACTGCCCAAACCACTGGCAAAAATTGCCTCAGGGGGGGAGCTTGCCCGTGTGATGTTAGCGGTAAAAAACGCCCTGGCTCAACGGGATGACATGCCCACGGTAATTTACGACGAAATTGACACCGGCATATCCGGGCAGGCGGCCGGTAAAATAGGCCGTATGCTAAAAGATACCGCCGGCGACAGGCAGGTGCTGTGCGTTACCCACTCGGCCCAAATTGCCGCCTACGCAAGCGAGCATCTGTATATTGAAAAACGGGTGGACAAGGGGCGCACCTATACCAATATCAAGCAGCTTGACCGAGAGGGCCGAATCGAGGAGTTGGCACGCATTGTCTCGGGCGATAAGGTGACAGAGGCGGCCAAGGCCAATGCCGAGGAGATGCTGGCCGCAGCAGGGCACTGATGTATAAATACTTACAAAATACGAAGGATAACAAGGAGTTAGAGGAAGAATGGCAAGCAACGTTTTTACCACCCTGGAACAAAGGGGCCTGGTGGCCCAGGCAACAGATGCCGAGGCGATACGTGAAATTTTGGGGAAGGAGCCGATAACCTTCTACATTGGTTTCGACCCCACGGCCGACAGTTTACATGTGGGCCACTTTTTACAGTTGGTGGTGATGCGCCACCTGCAAAAGGCCGGACACAAACCCATAGCCCTTTTGGGGGGAGCCACCACCCTGGTGGGCGACCCCACGGGCAAAAGTGATATGCGCAAGATGCTGACCCGCGAGCAAATAGACCATAACGCCGAGTGTTTTCGCCATCAGATGAGCAAATTTGTGGAGTTTGGCGAGGGGAAGGCCCAGATGGTGAACAACGCCGATTGGCTGCTCTCCCTAAACTATATGGAGTTTTTACGGGACATCGGCGTATGTTTTTCGGTGAATAAGATGCTGGCCACCGAGGCATTTAAAGCCCGGATGGAGCGAGGGCTGACCTTTATGGAGTTCAACTACATGCTGCTGCAAAGCTACGATTTTTTGCATCTGCATAAGAATTATGGCTGTAAAATGCAGTTTGGCGGCAACGATCAATGGGCCAACATCATCAGTGGGGTAGACCTTATCCGCCGGAAGGCGAGCGCCGAAGCCTACGGCCTTACCTTCACTTTACTTACCACCAGCGAAGGCAAAAAAATGGGGAAAACCGAAAAAGGCGCCGTGTGGCTTGACCCGGAAAAGACCCCTCCCTACGAGTTCTTTCAGTACTGGCGCAATATTGATGATGGGGATGTTAAAAACTGTATGCGCCTGCTCACCGATATTCCGCTGGAAGAAATTGAAGCGGTTGTTGAGAATGACGGCCCCTCTATCAACGCCGCAAAAGAGCGCCTGGCCTATGAACTGACCACTGTGGTACATAGTGCTGAGGATGCAGATAAAGCCAGAATGACCGCAAAAAAATTGTTTTCCGGCGGGGGAGAGGATGCCAACATGCCCTCTACCCAAATTGGGGCAGAACAGCTAGAGGAAGGCAGTATCGGCCTTTTGGAACTGATGGTGGCCTGTAAGCTGGCCCCCTCCAAAAAAGAAGCCCGGCGGTTGGTGGAACAAGGCGGCGTGCTGCTGAATGAAGAAAAAGCCACCGAAGTAACAGCCCGTATCAGCCGTGAACAACTGGAAAGCGGCCTGATTCTTAAAAAAGGCAAGAAAGTATACCACAAGGCTTTGCTGGGGTAGGCAAACCCAGGGATTCGGCGAACCCAGAAAATATGCAGGCGGGGGCTATAGTTAGCCGGGCTTTGTAAACTGGGAACCATCACAACAAGGCTTATCAATTGTTAATATTATATATAAATTGTAAAAACAAACAACCCGCGATATTATCGCGGGTTGTTTGTTTTTTTGACACCAATAAAATGTAAAACGCATTGCCTATAATTCAAACACCTGTTTCAGTTTTTCGGTTGCCACGTCTGCGTCCTCTTGGCGAACCAGCAGAGAGATATCCAAATCAGAGGTGGTGATGAGGGAGATATCCATTTTCGCCTTCAGCAGGGTATCTAGCGCCCGTGATGCAACCCCAACACTGTCCACCATCTCTTCACCAAACAGGTTTAGTTTTGCATATCCCCCGCTTACCATGGGCCGCGGCCCTTTGACGCCGCCTTCGGGCCCAATGGCCTTAAGGGCAGCGTCAAAATAGCTGTAGGGCGCAGTAAAACTAAAACAGATGCTACCACCCAGGGGGGCGCTTTGGCTAATCATATCCACCACTACACCGGCCCCGGCAAGGTCACGCAGGGTTTTGCCCATGAAGGCAACATCCGCGTCCGAAAGGCTAATCAGCATCATATCATCAGTGCTAGTAATTTTGCTTACACCATGCATAGTATTTCCTCCAAATCCCCAATTAAATAAATATATACATATTGTAAAATATAATCGAATGTCATAACGCCAAATATTCAGGGGCGATGTGCTCATTTAGTACGCTTTGTATATACTCCATCGTGAAGCCGGGGTAACGTTCGCGTACGCCGTGCGCCGCCGCTAGTTCTGGGGTATAGTCTTGATACATATAACTGCGAATATTGGAAAAATTAGCGTCATAATGTGTGATGGTCGGATAGACCTTCACGTTTTCAATACGTACCGGTTCCTTTGTGCCATCTGGGGCAACCGTCTGTTTCATATCAAATGTATAACAAAGGCCAATCATCTGGTTTGCCTGGCTTTGTGCCGAGAGGAAATTTCCCAGTGAATAAGCCACGGGAATACTTTTCCCGGTGGCTGCGCCGGTGGCCCACTCTATACCCTGTATCACATGCGGGTGGGTGCCAATGATGGCGTCAGCGCCCCAATCGGCCAGTTGGGATGCCAAGGTACGCTGGTCGTCACGAATGTCGTGGCTGTTTTCGGTGCCCCAGTGCAGGCACACAATAACGGCGTCGGCCAGTTCATCGGCGCGTTGCACCAGCCGCTGCATCTTTTCGGTTTCGCTGGTGTAAATGATATGCGCTTCCGCATTTTGCGGGGTGGGTATGCCATTGGTGGATTCGGTAAAAGCCACATAGGCCAGTGTGATGCCATTTACCTCCTGCAAAGAGATGCCGCTGTCGTCCTCATCGCTTGTATAAAAACCTGTTGTTACGGTGTCCTCAGGCATACCGGCCCAAAAACGCCGGGTGGCGGCAATGCCGTCCGCCCCTTTGTCATAGCTATGGTTGTTTGAGTTGGCAAATACCCGCCAGCCCGCGTCATAGGCGGCCACGCCAAGCTCGCCCGGGGTGGAAAACATG
The DNA here is from genome assembly GCA_964550985.1 of uncultured Oscillospiraceae bacterium. Lineage (GTDB taxonomy): Bacteria > Bacillota > Clostridia > Oscillospirales > Ruminococcaceae > JAAYCI01. The sequence goes on along the minus strand of CAZKBM010000022.1, from coordinate 11,270 downwards.
GGGTAGGTGCTGGGGGGGATGTCCCAACTCACCAGCGTCTCCTGGTTTATCCAGTTCACATCAAAGTTTTGAAAAAACGGCTTGACGTTCTCATAGACATAGTTGAAATCGTAGCCTTGGCCTCCCGCCCGTTTTTCCGCCTGCAGATAAATGCCGTTGTGGATGAGATTGTCTCCCACTGCCGAAAAACGAACGGTATTTTCAACTGCTTCCGCCTGTTTTGCGCCCTGCTGGGATGAGATGCTGCCCCCCGATTCACCAGGTAGGGGAATGGCAACGCTTCCCAGTACATCCAGCTGGGCATCTTTTTGAATGGAAGAGGCCAGAGCCCAGCCCAAAAGCCCCACGCAAAGCAGCAGTATTACAGCAGTTACCGCAAATATTTTATGCTGTTTCTTTTTTTTGTTATTTTTTGCTGCCTGATGCTGTGGCGGGTGTGGGCGCTGCTGATTTTGCTGTGTCATATGCCCTCCGCTATCACATCGCGCATGCTGTACATACCGGGTTTACGCCCTTTCAAAAAGAGTGCGGCTGAGATGGCGCCGTTTGCAAATACCTCCCGGGAATACGCCCCATGGGAGAGGGTAATTACTTCATCAGGCCCGGCAAAAATCACGTCGTGCTGGCCCACAATGCTGCCCCCACGCACGGCATGTATGCCTATTTCATCTGCAGCCCGTTTTTCGCGCAGGTCATGCCTGTCATAAATATAATGGTAACGGCCGCCAGCGGCGTCATTTATGGCATCGGCCAGGGCAAGGGCCGTGCCGCTTGGGGCATCCAGTTTGTTGTGGTGGTGCTTTTCCACAATTTCTATATCAAAATCGGGAAGGGTTTTTTGGGCTTTTTTCACCAGTTCCAGCAGCAAGTTCACCCCAAGAGACATGTTTGCGCTATAAAAAACGGCGGTTTTTTGGGCTGTTTCCAGCATAGACCGTTTAATCTCTTCACTTAAGCCTGTGGTACAAACCACACAGGGAAGACTTTTTTCGGCGCAAACTGCCAACATAATCTGGGTGGCCTGTGGCAGGGAAAAATCAATAACAACATCTGTAGGTTCTTTTACATCCTTTAGGTGTTTATATAGAGGAAAACCCAGCCCCTCACCACCGGCACTGTCTACCCCGGCCACCACACGGCAGTCCTGCCGGGGGGCAATCAATGCAGCCAGCGCCCTGCCCATGCGGCCACAGGCCCCCTGAATTACAATATTACACACTGTTCATCACGTCCCTTAAAAGTAATATGCCGATAGCAAAGCTTTATTAACATATAGTATACCATAAGGCCTTATCATTGGGTAGAAAATATCAGGTGAATATTCTAATTAACTAGTTTTTTTACAAAAGGAACAGTGGAGAGCAATCAAAATATATACTTTATGTAAATATCATTCTTTGGTATTTCTTTTTTTAAAACAAAAACAATCGCCTATGCGTTTAATGCAAAGACGATTGTTTGTGTACAAAAAGTATTATTTCTTTTAAGCCAAAATTCCAGCTTTTTCCATCTCTTTTTTCAGCAAAGCCTTGCTTGCATCACTCATTTCACCCAAGGGCAGGCGGCAAATACCGGCTTCATAGCCCATGAGGTTCAAAGCCTCTTTTACCGGGATGGGGTTTACATCACAGAACAGGGCATTGTTGAGGGGCAGGGTTTGCAGTTGTAGATCCAAACTCTCCTGCACACGGCCCGCCAAAAAGAGGCGGCAGATATCGTGTACATCCTGGGGCAGCACATTGGCCAGCACCGAGATGACGCCAATGCCTCCCAGTGAAAGGATGGGTACAATCTGGTCGTCATTTCCTGAGTACAGGGCCAAGTCATCCCCACAAACAGCTGCCACATTGGCGATGTGGGAGATATCCCCACTGGCTTCCTTTGTGGCAACAATCAGGGGGTGGTTGGCCAATTTGCGGTAGGTCTCGGGTTTGATACTCATGCCAGTACGGGAGGGAACATTGTACAGGATGGTGGGCAAGCCAACGGCGTCCACAATGGTGGTAAAGTGCTTTACCAGGCCGCTTTGGTTGGTTTTGTTGTAGTAGGGCGTCACCTGCAAAAGCCCATCTACCCCCCGAATGGAGGCCTCTTTGGAGAGGTGGATGCCATGTTGTGTGTCGTTGCTGCCAGTGCCGGCAATCACAGGCACCCGCTTATTGACTGTTTTAACACAAAATTCAATAACATCCAGGTGTTCTTTGTCGGTTAATGCAGAGGCCTCGCCGGTGGTGCCGGTAACGATGATGGCGTCGCTCCCCCCGGCAATCAAAAATTCTATGTGCCTTTCAAAGGTTGCATAGTTTACAGAGCCATCGGGGCACATGGGGGTGACGATGGCGACGCCCGAACCACTGAACAACTGTTTTTTAGCCATACCTGTGTTTCCTCCCGGTTTTTGGCGCGCGGCACGCCGTTTTTATAGCATGTCGTGCTCCAGCATATATTTTGCAATTTGAATGGTGTTTGTGGCGGCTCCTTTGCGGATATTATCGGCTACACACCAAAGGTTCAGCCCGTTTGCAATGCTGAAATCGCGGCGGACACGGCCCACAAACACCTCATTGCGGCCCGCGGCGTCCAATGCAAGGGGGTAGCGGTTGTTGGCGGGGTCATCCACCAACACCATGCCAGCGCAAAAACCGGCCAGCTTTTTCTTTACATCCTCAATTTCAAAGGGCTTTAGCGTTTCGATATTGATGGATTCGCTGTGGCCGTCAAAAACCGGCACCCGCACGGTGGTGGCGGTAACGCCAATGCTGTCGTCGCACAAAATTTTATGGGTCTCGTTCACCATTTTTTGTTCTTCTTTTGTGTAACCATTCTCCAAAAAAACATCGATATGTGGTAGGCAGTTGGAGAAGATGGGGTGGGGGAACTTCTGGGGTTTTTGTGGCTGGCCGGCCAGGTATTCTTTTGCACCATTTTCCAAATCCATATATCCGGCAAGCCCCGCACCGCTAACGGCCTGATAGGTGGAGTAGACAACCCGTTTCAGCCCCCACTCATCCAGAATGGCCTTCAGCGGCAACATGGCCTGTATGGTGGAGCAGTTGGGGTTGGCAATAATATTTTTGTGGTTTTTCAGCGCCTCGGGGTTTACCTCGGGCACCACCAGCGGGACATCCGGCTCCATACGCCACTGGGAACTGTTGTCCACCACCACGCAGCCCTTGGCCGCGGCAATGGGGGCAAATTGTTTGGAAACACCCCCACCCGCCGAAAACAGGGCTACATCAAAGCCACTGTCAAAGCTGTTTTCTTCCAGTAATTGCAGGGTGTATTCCTTGCCAAAAAACGGCACTTTACTGCCTGCGCTACGTGCCGAAGAAAACAGAACATATTCGCTTACCGGCAGCTTATATTCTTCCAGCACCCGTAAAAAAGTGCGCCCCACCATGCCGCTGGCCCCCACAACGGCAACACGAATTTCCTTCATTCTACACCACTCCTCTATTGTAAGTTAAGAACCGCCGGCTTGAAAACCGGCGGAGCATGCAATATAATGGTATCTGCTTTTAGCAAAAAACCACATCGACAGCCTGATTCGGTATTCACCATAATATAGCACCCAGTTGGGCGCTTTGTCAATGTGCGGGAAGGCCATGGAATGAAGAAGAAAGATTTTTGGTACGAACTGCCCGAAGAACTGATTGCACAGTGCCCCCAGAGCCCTCGGGACGCCTCCCGCCTGCTTTGTTTGCAGCGGGGAACAAAGCAGCTTTCTCACCGCCATTTTTACGATTTGCCCGGCCTGCTGGCCGAGGGCGACCTTTTGGTGCTGAACAATACAAAAGTGATACCCGCCCGCCTGCTGGGCCACAAACATGGGCACACCGGTCTCTGTGAGCTTTTGCTGCTGAGGGAAAGGGCCCAGGATGAGTGGGAATGCCTGGCCCGTCCAGGCAAGCGCATCCGCAGGGGAGATGCACTGGAGTTTGGAGATGGCAGCCTGTATGCCGAAATACTGGACACTCTGCCGGATGGAAGCAAACGGGTACGGTTTCATTTTGACACCAAAACCCTGTATGAAAAACTGGACGCTTTTGGGGAGATGCCTCTGCCACCCTATATTCAAAGCAGGGAGAGCCGCCCAGGCGACTACCAAACCGTTTACGCCAAGGAGCAAGGAAGCGCCGCGGCCCCCACAGCCGGGCTGCATTTTACCAAGGAGCTTTTTGAGAAACTGGCCCTGCGCGGGGTGAATACCGCTCAGCTTACCTTGCATGTGGGTTTGGGAACCTTTCGCCCCGTGAAAGAGGAAGAAATAGAGGACCACCCCATGCACACAGAGTGGTACTGTATTGGCGAAGAGGCGGCAGCCGCCATACGGCGGACAAAAGCCAACGGGAAGCGTGTGGTAGCCGTTGGAACCACTAGTTGCCGCACCTTGGAGGCCGTGGCCCAAAAGTATGGAGAGGTGGTTGCCGCCAGTGGCGAGACGGATATCTTCCTCTCTCCCGGCTACAGCTTTAAAGCCATTGATGGCCTGCTTACGAATTTTCACCTGCCCGAAAGCACACTGATTATGCTGGTATCGGCCTTCCATGGTTTAGAAAACACCTTGGCCGCCTATGAAGAGGCGGTTCGACAGACATATCGGTTCTATAGTTTTGGGGATGCAATGCTCATATTATGATTTTAACAGTTTTTATTGGGGATAATTTATGTTTAAGCTGCACAACACTTACAACACTGCCCGCCGGGGCGAATTTTGCACCGTACATGGGACGGTGCAAACCCCCGCCTTCATGAATGTGGCCACTGCGGCCGCCATCAAGGGCGGGGTTTCGGCCCATGATTTGGTAGAGGTAAAAGCCCAGGTAATGCTTTGTAATACCTACCATCTGCACCTGCGCCCCGGTGACGAGCTGATAGCCCGCCAGGGGGGGCTGCACGCATTTACGGGCTGGCAAGGCCCCATTCTAACAGATTCAGGCGGGTTTCAGGTATTCAGTCTGGCACAGCTGCGCAACATCCAAGAAGAGGGCGTGACTTTTCAATCCCATATTGATGGAAAACGCATTTTTATGGGCCCCGAAGAAAGTATGCGCATCCAGGCAAATTTGGGGTCCACCATCGCCATGGCCTTTGACGAGTGTATTGCAAACCCTGCTGAATATAACTATGTGCAGCAAAGCTGTGCACGAACCACACGCTGGTTGGGACGGTGTAAAAAAGAACTTACCAAATTAAAAAATGAACAAGTTGCCACTAACCCAAAGCAATTGTTATTTGGCATTAACCAAGGCGGAACCTACTCAGATTTACGCAGAAATCACATGCAAGAGATTGCAGAACTTGAGCTGGATGGTTATGCGATTGGAGGGCTGGCTGTTGGGGAAGAAGCCGAGGTGATGTATGAGATCATTCGGGAGATAGAACCGCTGATGCCCAAAGATAAGATACGCTATTTGATGGGGGTGGGCACACCCGTAAATATTTTGGAAGCCGTACGCCTGGGGGTTGATTTATTTGACTGCGTAATGCCCAGCCGTAACGCCCGCCATGGCCATATTTTTACCTGGCAGGGAATCATCAATTTAAACAACGCCAAATATGCCGAGGACACCGCCCCACTGGATGAAGAATGTGACTGCCCGGTTTGCCAACGTTACCGGCGCGCCTACCTGCGGCATTTGTTAAAAGCCAAAGAAATGCTGGGTATGCGGCTGGCCGTTTTACACAATTTGTATTTCTACAACAAATTGCTTGAAAAAGTCCGCACAGCAATGGATTGTGGGCAGTTTGAGGAACTATACAAAAGGTATATTTGCCTCTTGGGCAGGCGAATATAGGTAAAGGGGAAGACCCAAAGCCCAAGGCTAGCGTAAGTAGGGCTTGCAAGTTTTTGTGCCAGACGATATAATGTTTAGAGTACTCACTCACACCAAGGGGGAAAAGAATGGACTACAGCAATTACTCATTTATTATTCTGCTGGTGGTATTCGGCGTGGTTATGTATTTTATGATCATCCGACCACAAAAGAAACGCGAGAAAAAACAGCAGGAACTGCGCAGTTCCATCGAAGTGGGTGACGAAGTCACCACCATCGGCGGTATTGTGGGCCGTGTGGTTAATGTGAAGGATGATACCTTTGTATTAGAGACAGCGGGTGACCGTTCCCGTATGCGTTTTCGCCGCTGGGCCATTCAAGAGGTTAGCAAGCTGAGCCTGGAGGGCGATACCGACGCGGCCGAGAAGAAAGAGAAAAAAGATACATCGTCTCAAGAGGGCAGCAACATAAAGCCCGAATAGGACGCCTGAAAGGAAACTCGTATGCAGCATATTAAAACCATCAATCAAGCCAACCTGAAGCAATCGGCCTGTAAAGGCGGTTGTGGCGAATGCCAAACCTCCTGCCAATCGGCTTGTAAAACCTCTTGCACGGTGGCAAACCAAAAGTGCGAGCAAGCCCAAAAGAAAGACTAGGTTTCATTTTTCTTCTACTACAAATATCAAGGGAACAAGAGGTGGATTTGATTCACCTCTTGTTTATTATTGTATTGGGTCATTTGTGTAATTTCGATTTTTCATGGATTTGAGGGAGCAGTATGGTACATGTTTTTGAAAATTTAGGATATTATTTTGCTTTGGATGTGGGCAGTGGCAGCGTACACCTGTTAGATGAGCCGGCTTTTTTGCTGCTGAAATATTTTAGCCAGGAGGATTTACAACAAGGCGGCGAGATACCATTGGATACCGCTACCCTGCCAAAGGAGGCCAGAGAGAAACTGGACGCACTGGGCCAAAGGGAACTGGGGTGTACTAGGGAGGAAATGGCTGGGCTTATACAGCAGGGGCTGTTGTATTCCTCAGATGATTACAGCGAATTTGCATCATCTTTGGGGCCGGCACCGGTAAAGGCCATCTGCCTGCATGTTGCACATGACTGTAACCTGCGCTGCCGCTATTGTTTTGCCCAAACGGGCGATTTTGGCGGCCCACGCGAGTTGATGCCCTATGAGACCGCCCAAAAAGCCATTGACCTGCTGGTGAGCTTAAGCGGAACCCGCCGCAATTTGGAAGTGGATTTTTTTGGCGGGGAGCCTTTGCTGAATTATGATGTGGTGGAAAAAACCATTGCCTATGCGCGTAGCATCGAAATAAGGAACAACAAAAACTTCCGTTTTACCATCACCACAAACGGCCTTGCGTTAAACGAGGAACGGATTGACAGTATCAACCGAGAGATGGGAAATGTGGTGCTTTCCCTCGATGGAAGACGCGAGGTGAACGACAGGATGCGCCCCACACCCAGTGGCGGCGGTTCCTATGAGGCGATTGTACCCAAATTTCAAAAACTGGTAAAGCAGCGGGGGAGTGAGGAGTATTATCTGCGTGGCACCTATACCCGAGATAATTTGGATTTTGACAAAGATGTGCTGCACCTGAGTGAACTGGGGTTTGAGCAGATTTCTGTGGAGCCCGTAGTGGGCCCTGAAAGTGATGACTACAGCATTCGAAAAAAAGACCTCCCTGCTATAGCCGAAAGTTATCAACGCTTACTGAAGGCCATGGTTCAGGCCGACAGAGCGCCAGAGGGCCGACAATTTAATTTTTTCCACTTTATGATGGACTTGGAGAATGGCCCCTGCGCCATAAAGCGTTTAAAGGGTTGCGGCAGCGGCAATGAATACCTGGCCGTAACGCCCGAAGGGGATTTATACCCCTGCCACCAGTTTGTAGATAACCCTGCGTTTTTACTGGGAACGGTTGAAACCGGTATAACAAATACCAGATTACGCGGCCAGTTTGCAAATGCCAATTTGTTAAATAAGCCCGCTTGCCAAAACTGCTGGGCTAAGTTTTATTGCAGCGGCGGTTGCAACGCCAACAACCATAACTACGCGGGGGATATTCTGCGCCCGCATGACCTCTCTTGTGAACTGGAGAAAATGAGACTGGAGTGCGCCATCACCCTGCAAGCGCTGCGTGTACTGGGGAAGAGCGATACGTGAATGGAGCGGTCGCTAACACAATTTTATACATTATACATGTTATCGTAATAAAAATACGTAAAGCGTTATAGCTTTACGTATTTTTATTATGATATATCGTTATATAAAAAAACAGAGACTGCTTGTTCAAAGCCTTAAAATTAGGCGCATAAATTCTGCTTTTATGCGCCTACAATCCTACTCTATAAAGGCAGCTTAACCCAATTAAAATCAAGTTTGCTCTTCGTTTCCTAAGTTTTCCACATTTTCAACGGGATTTTCAACAATTTTATCGGGCTTTTTCGCAGCTTCGGCTTGAAACCCCGCCAATGGAGAGGCGGCCGCCGCTTGTTTGAGTTGGGCGGATTCAAGATGGGTATATATTTGGGTGGTAGAGAGGGCCACATGCCCCAATATTTCTTTCAGGGCAAGCATATCCACATGGCCATATTGATACATCAGCGTAGCCGCAGTATGCCGCAATTTATGCACCGAATAACCCCGCCCGCTTAGCCCTGCAGCGGCCAGGCATTCGTTTACAATTTGCTGCACCCGGCGGGCCGTTAACCGCCTGCCGGTTTTTTTAGAGATAAACAGGGCTTTATCGTCTTTGCGAGTTTGCCCCGGCAGGCTATTAAGCTGTTGTAACAGGCTTTCTATGGCCTGCAGGCAGGCCTCGTTTAAATACACCGTGCGTTCCTTATTGCCTTTACCAACAATGCGCATCGTATCATTTTTTATATCGGTGATGTTGATGCCCACCAGTTCTGAAAGGCGCATACCACAGTTTAAAAACAGGGTGATGATGCAATAGTCACGCTCAAAAAAATCGCTTTGTATGCTGCTCAAGAGCTCCTGGCTTTCGTTTAGGCTCAGGTATTTGGGCAGTTGTTTTTTGCGTTTGGGCATTTCAATATCTTCGGCGGGGTTTTGAGCCAGCTGCCCGGTTTTGCTGGTTAAATACTTGAAAAAACCTTTTAGGCAGCTCAGCTTTCTGGCGCGTGTGGTGGCATTATTGCTGCGCTCCCGGGTAAGGTAATAGGTGTACTCATATATTTCCGCTTTTGTGATTTTCTTAACAAATTCTAGGTCTACCGGTTTCAGGTCAATTTCCTCAAATATCACATCATTTGCCACAAGACCGCGATATTGAACCAGAAAACGAAAAAAGGTACGGATGTCTATATAGTAAGCATTCACCGTGCGCAGTGACAGCCCCTGAATGGATTCAGAATAATTCAAAAACTCCATGAGGATGGGAGGGCAATCCTCGTATTGGCTATGGCCATGCTGGCCGGGCTTTATATAAGTGCTCATGGGTTTGGTTTACCTCCCCCTATTGTATTTCGCTAAATTATCATTTAGCGAAATTGAGTTTCCCTTTATTAGCTCTTTCTATTCTCTATATATACTTTATTATTTATGGTATGATTGCCCCACGCAACCATGCAGCTTGCCTTATGATAAGCGGAATAAGACGCCGCATTGCATGTCATTGTTTCGTCTTGGGGACTACTAGAACTTCCCAATAGCCTCTTGCAAGCTGGCGGCTCCAATCAGCCGCATGGTATCGCTGGCGGCAGCCTGGTAACTACGCAGGTTATGCTGTGGTATAATGGCGGTTTTAAAACCAATCCGCTGGGCCTCGTGCAGGCGCATCTCCACATTTGCCACGCTGCGTATTTCCCCGCCAAGGCCCACTTCACCCAGCACCAGCATGTCGTCGGGCAGCGGGCGGTCCAAAAGGCTGGATACGATGGCCAGGCAAATGCTGAGGTCGCAGGCGGTTTCGTCAATTTCCAGCCCACCCACCACATTGATATAAATGTCAAGGTTCCCCATCGAGAATCCGGCCCGTTTTTCCAAGACAGCCAGCAAAAGGTTGATGCGGGCCAAATCCACGCCGGAAGTGGCCCTGCGCGGTGTGCCAAAACCAGTTTTGGTGGCTATGGCCTGTATTTCGGCCATCAACGGGCGGGAGCCCTCCATCACGCAGGTGACACAGTTGCCGCTTACCCCAAGGGGCCTACCCTCTAGCATCATCTCTGAGGGGTTCCCAATGGGTTGCAGGCCTTTGCCGGTCATATCAAACATGCCAATTTCATTGGTGGAGCCATAACGGTTTTTTACGGCGCGCAGAATGCGGTATGGGTTTGTACGGTCCCCTTCGAAATACAGTACGGTATCCACAATATGCTCCAGCACCTTGGGGCCGGCAATGGCGCCATCTTTGTTGACATGGCCTACGATAAAAACGGGTATTTCCAGCCGTTTTGCCACCTCTAAAAGCCGCGCTGTGCATTCCTTTACCTGAGACACACTGCCGGCAGAACCGCTTAGGTCGGGCGCGAACATGGTTTGGATGGAATCGATAACCGCAAAACCGGGGCTGTTGTTTTCAATATACTGGATGATATCATCGATGTTGGACTGGGCCGCAACCGAGATACCCTCTTCCCCGCTGTTCAGGCGTTTTGCCCGCAGCTTAATCTGCCGTATTGATTCCTCCCCGCTTACGTACAATACGGCCAAATGCTGGGCCACACAGCCGCATATCTGTAATAACATGGTGGATTTCCCCGCCCCAGGCTCACCCCCAAGCAGTACAACGCTTCCCAGTACAATCCCCCCGCCCAAAACGCGGTCCATCTCCTGTATGCCGGTTTTTATTCGGCTTTTGGCTTCGCTCATGTCCACTTCGCTCAGGGCCTGGGCCTCAATGATATTTACAGCAGAGGCTCCCCTGCCCCTTTGTCGGCGGCTATCACTGGTTTTCTCCTCTTTTACCACATCTTCCACCATGGTATTCCAGGCGCCGCAAGCCGGGCAGCGGCCAAGCCATCGGGGGGAAGTTTCCCCACAGGAGGTGCAGATATAAATAGATTTTAGTTTATCTTTCAAAAAGGTTTTCCCCCATTATTACAAAGCATTTTTTACAACATATTAACAAACTGTAGCGCATAAAAACGAACAAAATCAGGCGCTGCATAACAGTTTCTACTCTGTATAAGAGTTTCTTACAAAAACCTGCTGCACAGCTTTTTGAGAAACTCTAATAACAAAAGTTTGCTGCGCAACCTTTTGAGAAACTGTAATAAACTATAGATTTAAAATAATTTTTTGGGTAATGAAATGAAATTTGTATGAATACTATTTACGGCAAATACCTATCAAAATTTCTTTGCCATTATTTATAAAACCATAATAACCATACCACAATTCCCGGTAAAAATACAGAAAAAGAGCATCCATAACGGATGCTCTTTGGAGGTGTCGGGCAGATTTGAACTGCCGAATGGAGGTTTTGCAGACCTCTGCCTTACCACTTG
>CAZKBM010000021.1:0-39132 GCA_964550985.1 uncultured Oscillospiraceae bacterium | reverse complement strand
ATATTTCGCTCTGTTTTACTTCATTTGGAGAAAACACAAATCTTGGGATTCACCCTCAATCGGTCTAACCTTCATCCCTTACGCATAATAATCCCAAGGCAAACGCCCGTTTTTAATGCGCTCAAACCCGTTGTTCGCAACGCCGCCAAGGCTCACGGTGTTTTCCCCTTGCCTCTCCATCATCTGGTTTAACAGGTTTAATAACGCTTTCCCGTCTCCAGGCTTGATGTCTTGCATTTCTTTGGCAAGGCCACTGATGGATTCCATGTTGGTCAGGTACTCATCTTTCAGGGCATCTTTGGGCAACTTCGCAATAATGGCAGCTTTTTTGGCTGAATAGGCCATAAAAATCTGGTTGATTTTATCCGGGAAATTCTCAATACTTTTCTGAACCTGCGGCAGTTTCTCTGCCGCATATTCTTTTAAGGCTGCCACTTCAAAGGCTTTCTTTTCCTCTTTCCATTGTTCATACAAAGGCACCTGGTCTTCATAGATCACCTTCTCCATCGCTGCGCCCGGCTCCTTAACCAGCACCTGGCCTTTAAACATCCCCACGTTCATACCCAGAGAGTTTTCGGCTGTTGTCCATTCCAGATTATAGAGATCCATTGGCTTGGTCCCATCGCCCTGGTAGCCCTTTTCTACAAGATAGGTGTCAAAGTCGGTGAAACTAAATCTGCCTCTATCTTCGTAGTCAATATACCAATCGTTCACAGCTTTGCCATAGTTCGCTGTACCATTTAAAATACCCGTAAACGCCTCTTGCTTGTCTGTCAAATCCCTCAGTTCAAGCCGGGCATTAAATAAAGCGCCATACATGTCCTGATCTACAGCCGCCAGTTCCTTCATCGCCCGGCGAATTGCCTTATCGGCCGGGTCAACTTTCGATTCCTTATCCAGTTGAACCAGTTTGGCCTTCATCTCTTTTGAAATTGGATCCGATGCTTTGGTGTCACTCTGGCGCTCCATAATAGTTTGAACCTGTTCCAGCAATGGGTTTATCCTCATATTGGCTTTTTTCTGCGCCGCATTCTGCGCCCAGTTTTGCATCCAGGGCAAATCGCCGTTGATTTGCATGTGTGTTCACACTCCCTTATGATAAATGATATTTGTATCCAGCCGTAATTTTCACAATAAAACTAGCCAACTGTCCGCACCGGCCTTGTGTATACTATCGGTTGGATGCTTATAAAATGAAGATCTATTTAAAAAAATGCGTATTCTATTATAAAAAACGGACATTTCCTCTATAGCCTGACAACGCAAACGCACGAATTTCAGTTACGTAAGAGATGTTTGCCTGCTATCGTAGAAAAGAGCCTTCACCACCCCAGCCGCCTGGTAGCAAAAGCATATACCAACCATTCTAAACAAAAAACTGCCACACTGGCAGCTCGTATGATATAATGTGGCTAGGTTAAAAGATAAACCATGGTCGGTATAACGCTCTACATTTTGTAAAGCAGAATCGTGTTCTTCATCTGCCCGCTGAGCGCCGCTTATGCGTCGCGCCTTCCCTACCGGTTGGGACGCCGGTGCTGCGGCTTGTCGCCCAAGGGGACGCCTCTTGCGGAACCCCCAAAAAATCTCATTGTTGAGAGGTGAGGTGTTGTTTGCAGGGCATACAAGAGAAGATGGCGCCATTCAGCCTCTTTTGGCGCATTTGCAGGGTGTGGCCGAACGGGCCCAGGCGTTTGGCGAGCCATTTGGCGCGGGTAAGTACTGCTACCAGCTGGGGCTAAGCCATGATATTGGCAAATACTCCAAAGCCGCGCAGCGCCGCCTGCTGGCAAACGGCCCAAAGGTGGACCACGCCACAGCGGGTGGGCAGGAGATTGGCAAATTGATGGGTTCCTGCGCGGCCTACCCAGTGCTGGGCCACCACGGCGGCCTGCCAAACGGTGGTACACGGCTGGATCAGGGTAACGAGCCCACCCTGGCAGGGCGGCTTAAAAGACAAGATCTATACGATTATTCGGCATACCGTGGGGAAGTGCAGCTTGCGGCCGCCCCCGCGCCTCCTCTGCGCCTCTTGGGCCAAAAAGGGTTTTCTGTGTCTTTTATGATACGGATGCTCTATTCCTGCTTGGTGGACGCAGATTTTCTTGATACGGAAAACTTTATGCGCCCCAACGGCCCTCCCCGTGGCGGCTATGAAACGATACCCGCCCTGCTGGAACGGCTTAACCAACACATCGTAAAGTTTGATGGCCGCGGGGGCAGCCTAAACCAAAAACGCTGCGAAATTTTGGCCACCTGCCTGCAAAAGGCCAGGGGGCCCAAAGGGCTTTACACCCTTACCGTACCCACCGGCGGTGGCAAAACCATCGCCTCTTTTTCTTATGCGCTTACGCATGCAAAGGAACACGAATTGCGGCGCATCATCTACGTCATTCCCTACAATTCCATCATAGAGCAAAACGCGGCTGTATTTGCAGGGATTGTGGGCGCGGAAAATGTGCTGGAGCACCACATGAACGTAAGCTATGAAAACGAGGACGAGCTGGACAGCAAAAAATACCTCTCTACCGAAAACTGGGACGCGCCCATTATCGTGACAACCAATGTGCAATTTTTCGAATCCCTCTTTGCCGCCCGTACATCTGCCTGCCGGAAGCTGCATAACATAGCCAATAGCGTACTGGTGTTCGATGAGGCCCAGATGCTGCCCGTACCCTACCTGCAAGCCTGTGTGCGGGCGGTAGCGGAACTTGTGCATAACTATGGCTGTACCGCCCTGCTATGCACCGCCACCCAGCCCGCACTGGCGCCGCTCTTCCCGCCGGAGGTACAGGCGGCAGAAATCTGTGAAAATCACAGGGAACTCTATGCCTTTTTCAAACGCTGTGAAATAGAGAGTATTGGGGAACTTACAGACGAAGCGCTGGCCGCCCGGCTTTGCGCATTAGAGCAGGTGCTGTGTATTGTAAACACCCGCAAACAGGCGCAGGCACTTTACCGGCTTTTGCCCGAGGAGGGGCGGGTACACCTCTCCACCCTGATGTACCCGGTACACCGCAGCCGGAAGCTAGCCGAAATTCGCCAGCGGCTAAAGGACGGCCTGCCCTGCCGGGTGGTCTCCACCAGCTTGGTGGAGGCGGGGGTGGATTTGGATTTTCCGGCTGTGTTCCGTGCAAAAGCCGGGCTGGATTCCGTCATTCAGGCAGCGGGGCGCTGTAACCGCGAGGGGAAGCACCCTGCCAGGGAGAGCCGGGTGTTCGTGTTCACCCCAGACGCCCACTACAAAATGCCTGCAACCCAAAGGCAGCCGGCGGCCGTGATGGATATGGTGGCCCGAAAGCATCCCGATATAGGCGGGCCACAGGCCATCCACAGCTATTTTACCGAATTATACTGCCTAAAAGGGGAAGGGCTGGATCAAAAAGGGATTGTCTCCCGGCTGGAGCAGGGCTACAACAGCGAAGGGAGCTTTCCTTTTAGGGACATCGCCGCCGATTTTCGGCTGATTGAAACCGAGACAGTGGCGGTGCTGATTCCCAGAGAGGGCGAGGCTGCTGAACTGGCAGAGCGCCTGTTGCAGGTAGGCCCCAACTGGAAATTGTTGCGCAAGCTGGGGCGTTACAGCGTTAGCATCTACCCAAACCACCTGAAAGAGCTGTACCAGCTTGGCATGGTGGAGCCCATAGACGAGGCCCTGTATATTTTACGGGATGAAGCGGCCTATGACGAGGAGACCGGCCTTGCGCTGACACCCAGCGCGGGGAATGCTGTTATTGTATAATGAGAGGAGAGGATGCAGTGGGCTAAATTCGCTCATCATCATGGTGGTTTCCTCCTATGTCGCTCCCCATGCGGGGAGCGTGGATTGAAATCAGCTGGGCCTGGTAGTCGAAAAACATCTGCCGGGTCGCTCCCCATGCGGGGAGCGCGGACTAAAATCCAATCCCACACAACACCCCAGGTCTCTTGCTGTAAATATTTCCAGGTTGCCACCAAAAGCCCCACCCCAGCTCGCTGTTTTTCCTTGCGGGCTGGGGTGGGGTTTTTGGCAAGCTAGCCTCTCGTATCTCCTGTATTATTAGGTACTCTGCCGTTTCCTCTTTTACCTATATGCTCAAACCATCTATTCCCTCTGCTCCTTCTGTGCGGTTTTGTGCCGCCCGCCGCAACCAAATGGCCGCCAATACACCCGGCGTAAACTGCAGGGAAAACAGCAGCCACCCCACCGCTTGACCACTATTCGCAGTGACAGGGCTTTGCACGGCAGGGCCGCTGGGCCTTGCCCCACCGCCCGAAACAGGCATCTCGGAATTACCCGAGGCCGGTGGCGTCTCCGGGCTGCTTCCATCAGGCTCCTGTTTTGGCGCTATGGCAAAGTTTTAGCTTTGCAGAGTTCCTCGGTTGCCCGCCTCATCATAGGGTTTTACCCGTAGTGTGTATTCCCCGTTTGGCAGGTTTTGAATGGCAAGCGGCGGGTTTGTCATCGTGGCTATAAGCAAAGGTTCATCTTGCTCCACACCGGTAAACTGGGCCAGAGTCAGGGCAGGGGGAGCAAACAGGTTTCGCCGCGCCACGGCACCGGAATAACTGGTGAGTTTCAAAGCGCCGGAGGACGAAGGCGGGGCGGCCGGCTGCGAGGAGGCGTAGAGGGCGAGGACTGTGCCAAAGAGAGGGGAGGCCAAACCGCCGGGAAAGCCTTGGGCGGTTTGGCCACTTGCACAAATGCCCCTGCCAGCTACACACCCAGCATTAAGGCAAACACGATAAAACCCGCTAATAGCTTCATCCTTTTTATACAATACCCCCACACCGCCCAGCTTTGCCGGAAGGCCCCTTTAGCAGCCCGGCTTACAGCATTTTTTCAAAAAACTGGTGCTTACAAACACGACGCTCCCATTTTTACGGCATTATCAGATGATATGAGGTAAGGGGTAAAAATGGTTTCCCTCAAAGAATTTGAATGGCCACGCCATTCAGTTCTACGCCGTCTTCGGCGCGGATTAAAATATATTTTGCACCGTCTATAATACGCGTCTCTACCAAATCGCCACATCCCGCCGCCACATTGATGGTCACATCCGGGGTTTTTACGGCAATCTGCTTTGTATCCACAATATTTTTGGGGCTGATGGCGGCGTCCGCGCCAAAGCTAAGGTCAAAATTTTCGTCAAAGGCGGCAACGTTCACTTCGCCCACCCCGTTTTCCTGCAAAATTTGCCGCAGGGCGCCCTTGGTAACCCGCAGCGGCTCTTCCTCTTTGTTTTCCTTATGCACCTCAATCAGGTTTTGCAACTGCCCATGCACCGCGCGCACCACATCATAGCGGCAGTCCTCCGTCAGAGTATCGCCCAAAAGGTCACTAAACAATTCTTTTTGCACGGCCGCGGGTTTGGGCGCTTCACATTGCAGCACCGCCTGTACAAAGTCCTCGTGGTTATCGGCGGTATCGCGCGTGTAGTAAAGCGCACCATAAATATTGGCCGCGCGGTCGTCAAAAGCCGGGAACAAAAAGCCCATCTCCGGCGGGGAAACAATGCGGTCGATGGCCGCGCTTTGAAAGGCATTGTCGTACACATGGTAGCTCAAGGCGGGTTTCGTCATTTTAACAGGGCAGACGCAGCATACAAAATAGCTGAAAATATCTGTCGAGGCATCCTCCAATACCTCGCCATCCTTTGCGCGGTAGGGTACGTCATAGGCGTCTTGCGCCAGCAAAATCAGATAGTTTTCCTCCAGCCTCACCGAGGCGATAATCTGCCTGAACAGGGCCTGCACGGCCTCCTCATCGTTCAGCTTGGATTGGCGCAGGGCCATTAAAAGCTTGTGTTCCTCGCCCTCCACAACCTGCCGGGTGCTAAACTCCAGGTTTAGCAGGTTTTTATCCAGTGTGCCCGAAAGGGTCTTTTTCAAAATGGCCAGCAGTTTTTCGGCCTCGCTCTCGGGCATCAGGGCCAGGGGCTGGCTAAATTCCGAAAGGATCTCCTGGTTTTCGTTCACATAGCAGCCGCGGATGGCCGAAATATTGCCCTTATCGGGTTTAAAGCGCCTGCGCAGCTCTGCAATTTCTTTCTCTGTCATGTTTTCCTCTTTGCCTTATCTTTTTATTTTGGGGCTCTATGGCAGCAGGGACGCCCTATTGCCGGGGGTTACACAAAACAGGGTAAGCAATGCTATACCCTGTTTGCCAGCCTTGGGCCAGGGCGTCTTGCCCATTTTGAAAGCCTATCTTTATACCTCCAGCTTAAGCCAGTGTTTTTACCTGTTCCGCAAAGGCGTCTACCTGTTCCTGCGTCGTATTCCAGGCTGTAACCCACCGCAGCAGGCCCTCTTCATCGCGCCCACAGTGGGCCCACTGTTCCAGCTTGGGCAGCCAGGCGTCCGGCACCTGCAAAAACAGCTGGTTCGATTCTACTGGGTACAGCCACTGGATGCCGGGCAGACTCTGCAAAGCGGCCTGCAGGCGGGCGGCCATGCGGTTGGCGTCGGCCGCCATGTCCAGCCAAAGCCCCCCTTCCAGCGCCGCGGCAAACTGGGCCGATACAAAACGCGTTTTGCTGGCCAGTTGCAGATGCTGCTTTTGCAAAAAGGCAAAGCGCCGGGCCAGTTCTGTGTTAAAAAACACAATGGCCTCACCAAACGCAAAACCGTTTTTTGTTCCGCCAAAGCACAGCACGTCCACCCCGGCATCCCGGCTGATAGCCGCCGGCGTACAGCCCAGGGCCGCCACGGCGTTGCCAAAACGCGCGCCATCCATATGCACCAGCATCCTGTTATTATGGGCGGCGTCGCACAGGGCCCGCAGCTCCTCAGGCGTGTAAACCGTTCCATACTCGGTGGTTTGCGAGAGGGAAACCACGTCGGGCGAAACACAGTGAGAATAATCCTGCCGGGCGGCCCAGGCCTCCACATCCCGCGGCAGCAACTTGCCGCCTTGGGCATGAACCGTTAGCAATTTTACCCCCAGCAGTTTTTCGGGGGCGCCGGTTTCGTGCGTGTTGATATGGGCACCGGTATGGCAGACCACCCCTGAACCCCTGCCCGCCAGGGCGGAGAGGGCCGCCACGTTGGCCCCCGTGCCGTTCAGCACAAAAAACACCTCTATATCGCGCCCAAAAAGTGCATAAAAGGCCTCTTTGGCACGCTGGGTCATGGGGTCGTCTCCATAGGCGGGGGCAAAGCCATGGTTGGCCTCCGCTATGGCCTCTACTAGGGCCGGGTGTGCGGGCGACCATGTGTCGCTGGTAAGGCTAAAAGTAAAAAAATCCTCCATAGGGCATCTACCTTCCTATTCTTCCAGTATTTTATATAGTATAAGGGATTTAACAGAAAAAGAAAAATTTTACCAAATATCATTATAGCTGGTTTCCCACACAAAAACGAGGTATACTGAAGAAAATATAGCCTGTTTCGTCAAATTCACCCCAAAATGGCAGCAGGCACAAACCCGGCGGTTACAGCGTAAGCAACACATCAACCGAAAGGATAGACCATGCGACTTACGAAACGCATCTCCATGCTTCTACTGCCACTTATGGTTTTCTCCCTTAGTTCTTGCACTAGAAGCGGTAAAGGTGCTTCAGCAGAGCTGCAGCACACCCCCACCCGGTGGTAAAATACGGCTATATGGACAAAACTGGCACAATCATCATCACGCCGCAGTTTGAACACGACGCCATGGACATGGGCAGTTATACCTATGCAAGCGACCCTCCCCTCTTTCACAGCGGCCTTGCCTGGGTGGCTGTAAAAACTGAAAATAACTTGACAAAATATGGTTTTATCAATTTGCAGGGGGAACTTGCCATTCCCGCCGTGTATGATATGGCGCACAGTTTTGTGGATGACACCGCCTGGGTGTGTTATGAAGGGAAGTGGGGCGTGATTGATAGAGCAGGCGGTTGGGTAACCGAGCCGCGGTATTATGGCCTCTATTATGATTTCCCGGATGAGCGGGGGTGGTACATCACCTATGAGGAGGCGGCGCAGTTCCCTTATGGGGCCTATATAAACCATAGGGGAGAGCTGATGACGGGCTATGATTTTCAGGTTTCGGGCAGCAGTATTTTTCACGATGATCGCGCGTTTGTGCATCTTGAGGAAGCGGGTAAAGAAACCCACTATTGCATAGACCGCACAGGCCGCGCCGTGTTTGAATATGATTCTGGCAAAAGCAATATTCACAATTACAGTGAGGGGCTGGCCCCGGTATTCTACAACGGCGCCAAAGGCTACCTTGACCCGAACGGAAACCTGGCTTTCACAGTGGATGCGGACGAAATTTCAGGTTTCTCCGAGGGCCTCGCGCCTATCGGCTACAAGGCTGCGGAAGAAGGGGGTAAAAGGCGATACGGTTTTATTGATACAAGCGGGCAAATTGTACTAGAACCGATTTATACGCGTGTTATTTCGAGTTTTCACGGCGGGGTAGCCTATGTGGCCACTGAAGAAAAAGTGGGGCTGATTGACACCGCGGGCAACTGGCAATTGGTACTGCCGCCCGATCTATACTTAGTCAGTTCTTACGAGGACACGGATGGCGTGCTGTTTTCTGAGGGGCTTTACCTGGTATACACCTAAAAAACCGCCGTCGGCTCCCCTTTTGGGCCCACGGCGGTTTTTACAGCAAATGAACAAACTGTAGTTAATAAATACAGGAATAATCAGGCACTGCCTAACAGTTTCTACTCTGTATAAGAGTTTCTTACAAAAACCTGCTGCACAGCTTTTTGAGAAACTCTAATAGCATAAGCTTGCTGCGCAACCTTTTGAGAAACTGTAATAATAGCCACCGCTACAAAATTTGCATTCCTATTTCGGGTTTTGCTTCAAATATTCGGCCATCAAAAGGCCGCACTCCAGCTGGATGGACACCAGTTTTTGAATGGGCACCACCTCGTACACAATGCTCTCTTCCAGCTCCTGCGCCAGGGCCTTATGCGCTTTTTCCGCTGCTAAAAAGGCTTTTTTCAGGGCTTCGGCCTTTTCAGCATTCTCTTCGCCCGCCTCTTTCATCCGGGCCATCTCCTGCTCGTTCGCCCGCACCAACATGCCATAACTCAGCAGCTTATAAAACTTCGATATCTGCAAATTATCAAACTTTTCGGCCACGGTTGCCAGCTTTTGGTAGGCGGGGTCCTCGGCCACCATTTTGCGGGTTGCCTCGCTGGTCGCGCCCTCGGTAAAGGCAATCAGGGCCAGCAGAAATGGGTTTTCGGGCTGCATGTACACTTTGGAGATATCCAGCGTATCCAAAATAAACTTATTGCTCTCATCCGTCCAGTCCAGCTTTTGCAGTATGGCATCCCCCCGCTTTATGTCCGAGGGGTTTTGGTCTTTGATGCGCGCATCATAAAAATAGGGCAGCTCGGTAAGCAGGGTGAACGCGCCGCAAAGTTCTGCGGCAAAATCGGCGCTGCAGGTGCCGCATTTTATCACCTCGCCCACATTTTCAACGCCATATTTTTCCATATAATCATACTCGTCGCGCATATTCAGGGCCGCATACACCGCCGGGGACCAAGCCACGCAGTAGGGCGCTTCGGGCTCGCCCAGGTTCAGGGGTATATCCTGGCGAATGGCCGCGCCGCGCATGGGCTCGTACAGCTCGGGGGTTTGGCGGCTTAAATACCAGTACACCCCGCCAAAACCCGCGTTGTGGAGTGAGTAGATAAACTCCGGCCGTATTTTTTCTATCAACTGCATCATGGCCGTGGTTTCGGGTATAGGGCTGTGGAAATGCAAACCCTTATAGTCGATGGGGAAGGTCCAATCCACCTGCTTAAAACCCGCGGGGCGAAAGAAATTCCGTGAGTAGTTTGTGAGGGTATAGGGCCCTTTCAGCCACTTTTCGTTCAGGCGCAGGCCGTCGGCGTCCCAGGCTTTTACCACATACCAGGTATAGTCCAGCTCTTTGCGCAGTTCGGGGCTTTCGGCCAAGCGCCGGGTAAAGTACTCCAGCATCATGGTGCCAATGGGCTCGTTGGGGTGGGGGCAGCCAAACATCAGGCCCACATGGGCGCCGTCCCCAATTTTTAAACAGTTCAGCGGGTGGCCCTCGCGGGTTTTGCCCATCTCAAACAGTTCTACACATTCGGGGTGTTCTTCCGCCAGCTTTTTGGAACTGGCATCCATCTCCTCTACGGTTAAAAATGTTTTGTATGCGGGAATTTCTCCAAGCAACGCTTCATAAATGGCCTTCATATCCTGTACACCTCCACGTTTCGTAGTGTTCTATCGCCTTAAAAAAGGTGTTGCTATCTGATGCTATGCTGCACCTATGCCAACACCCTCCCGGTTTACCGGCTGTAAAATAAGCTGCTGCCCAGCGGCAGCAGCTTTGTAAAGCCTTTCAAAAATGGTGCTATCGGGTAGCTGTGCGGCCTAGCCCACCATCTCGGTGTTGGCGTAGTTGGCCCAGCCCCATTTGCCTTGGCCGTCGTAAGGCAGGTTGATGAAATTGGTGCTGTTGGCCTCGGGGCCTGCAAAGGCCACGATGTTCACATAGGGCAGGTCTTCGGCCAGAAGTTTTTGGGCCTCGAAGTAATAGCCGGCGCGCTCGTCCTGGTCCACCGTGCCCGAGCCGCTGAGCAGCAGTTCATCCACCTTGGGGTTTGAGTAGTTGCCCCAGTTGGAAAATTGGCCGGTGCCAACGCGGTTTACCAGGGCCACGGGGTCGGGGCCCATAAAGCCGCCCTGTAGTTCAATCATAAAGTCTTTTTGCACGCCCACTTTTTGATACCAGGCGTTGTACTCGTGCACCTGCACGGTGGCCTCGATGCCGGCTTTTGCCAGGTTTGCCGCAAGAAGTTTGGCGGTATCGGGGTAGCCAAAACCCTCAAACACATCGATGGTAAGGCCGCTTATATAAAAACCGTTGGCGTCTTTGGTGTAACCGGCGTCTTCCAAAATTTTAATAGCGTTATCGATGTTAAACTCCGGGGCAAGCGCCTCGCTGTTCGAGGCCCAGGTAATCATGGAGGGGTACATGGCCATCTCGGGTTTTTGAATGCCCTGGAACACCTTTTGCGAGATTTCTTCGCGGTCAATCACCGAGGCTATGGCCTGGCGTACGGCCAAATCACTCAGTTTCTCATTTTCCATGTTAAACACCATGCGAATGGGCGAGGGGTATTCATTGACCACCACACGCATCGCGGGGTTTGCCTCCAGTTCGGGTACAGCCGAAGCGGGCAGGTTTTCAAAAAAGTCAATTTCACCGTTTTGCAAGGCCTGCAAGGCGGTGGCTTCATCTGGGATGATGGAGAAAATCAGGCGGTCAAGCTTTGCGGGTTCGGGGTAATCGGGGTTGCGCACCAGGGTCACGCTTTCGCCCTGGCTGTAGTTATCCAGCATAAAGGGGCCGGATGTTACGGGCGCGGTGCTGTAGGCGGGGTTATCCTCCCAGGGCTGGCCGTTGTTGTAAATGTGCTCGGGCAGAATGAAGGTGGCGTACCAGCCCAAAACCGAGGCAAAAGAGGCGTCGGGCTCGGTGAGGTTAAATACCACGGTATAGTCGTCGGGCGTATCGATAGAAACTA
Organism: uncultured Oscillospiraceae bacterium; assembly: GCA_964550985.1. Lineage (GTDB taxonomy): Bacteria > Bacillota > Clostridia > Oscillospirales > Ruminococcaceae > JAAYCI01. The sequence continues at coordinate 27,634 of CAZKBM010000021.1, read as the reverse complement.
CGTTGCCCAGCTGGGGGCTAAAGTAGTAGCTGGGGTTCGCCTTGATGGTCTCAAAGGTATATTTTACATCCTCGGCGTTCAGCGCTTCGCCGTCCGTCCATTTTAAATCTTCACGCAGTTTAAAGGTCAGGGTTTTTGCATCGTCGCTGTAGCTCCACTCGGTTGCGGCCTCGGGCACCAGGTTCTGCTTGGAGGAATCCAGCCCTACCAGCCGGTGGAACATGTTTTGGGCCATGGGGTAAAGGTTGTCATCGCCAATCACGTCCGGGTTAAAGGAAGCGGGGTCTCCACCAGCGCGGATAATAAAGGTGCCTCCCTCCTGGCCGGTGGCCGCCGCAGCGCTTTGAGAGCCCGCCGCACTACCGGCCGCAGCCGTACTGCCGCCGCCCGAACTTGCCGCCCCGCCACAGGCGGAGAGCATCAGCGACGCCGCCAGCGCGCAGGCCGTTAAAGCAAACATTCTTTTTTTCATATTGTACCTCCTTGTATTTCATGCATCATCTTAAGCCTATTCTATTCAGGATGTAACATCCGGCTTAACTCTCTTCTCGTTCTCCAATGCGGGAACAGGCCGCGCAGTGGCCATTTTCCAGCTTTACAAAATCGGGGTAACGTTCAAAGCAGGCCGGTACGGCCTTGAAGCACCGCGGGGCAAAATAGCAGCCGGGGCCGGGGTTCAAAGGGGTGGGGGGCTCGCCCTCAATGGAAATCAGTTCCATTGTTTCGTCGGGGTCTATAGAGGCGCAGTTGGAGATAAGCGCTTGGGTATAGGGGTGCTTCGGGTTTTTCACCACCTCGTCGGCGACGCCATATTCCACAATACGGCCCAGGTACATAACGGCAATGTTATCGGAGATATAGCGGGTAAGCGCTATATCGTGGCTGATAAACACCACGGCGGCGTTGTGGCTGCGGCTCAAATCCATCAACATGTTGATGATATCCGCCCGCACCGAGACGTCCAGCATGGAGACAGGTTCATCGGCAATTACAAAACTTGGTTTTAAAAACATGGCTCGCAAAATAGAAATACGCTGCAACTGCCCGCCCGAAAGTTCGTGCGGGTAACGCTGCATAATATCCTCGGCAGGGCGCAGCCCCCCGGCCTCCAGCGCGTCCAAGCACATCTGGTATCGAGCCTCGTCACTCTCGCCAAGTTTATAGTTTTTTAAGGGGCGCATCAGTATTTTTGCAATGGTATCGCGGGGGGTGAAGGTGTCGAAAGGGTTTTGAAAAACAATTTGCACCTTGCTGTGAAAGGCCTTCGCATCCTTTTTCACCATCTCGGCGGTGGATACCCCGTCGATGACCACATCCCCCCTGCTGGGGTTTTCCAGCCGGGTTAAAATGCGCCCCAGGGTAGATTTACCACAGCCAGATTCCCCAATTACGCCCAATATTTCGCCGCGTTGCAGGGTTAGCTGCACGCCGTCCACAGCTTTTATCCACTGTTTTTCACCTTTTTTATGGATGAGCTTATCGGCCTTGTGCGGATACCACATGGCCACGTCCTCAACGGAGATATAGGGTATTTTATCCAGCAAGGTTTTCCCCTCCTCTCCAGCAGCTCAGCATCCGGCCATCCGGCATGGGGCTAAGGGGCGGCTCTTCGCTTTTGCACTGCTGGTTGGCATAGGGGCAGCGCGGCGCGAAGATGCAGCCCGTAATTTTTTGCGAGAGATCGGGCAGAAAGCCCGGTATGGCCTTTAACACCTTTTGTTCCCCTTTTAACGAGGGGAAGGACGCCATAAGCCCCCTGGTGTAAGGGTGCATGGGCTTTGTCATCACGTCTTGTACAAGGCCAATTTCCATAAACCTGCCAGCGTACATAACGGCAATTTTGTTGCAGGAGGCCGCCACAACCGAGATATCGTGGGTAATCATGATGCGGGTCATATCCATGGTTTTTTCCATCTGCACCACTTCCGCCAAAATTTGCCCCTGCGTCACCACATCCAGGGCCGTGGTGGCCTCGTCAAAAATAAGCAGTTTTGGGCTGTGCAACAGGCTTATGGCTATGGCCACGCGCTGCATCATGCCGCCAGACATCTCGTGCGGGTAAAGGCGGTATACGCGCTCGGGCAGGTTTACCAGTTTTAGCAGCACGGCCATGCGGTCTTCAATTTCCTTTTTGCTGGCCTTGGGCTTATGCACCCGGTAGATGTCCTCAATCTGTTCACTGATGCGGTGCACCGGGCTAAGCGAGTTCATGGCCTTTTGAAAAACCACCGCAATTTCACTCCAGCGCAGCGCATTCATCTCTTCGCGGGTAAGCGTTAGCAAATCCCGGCCATAAAACAGGCATTTACCCGTGGTTTCGGTGGTTTTTTCGTTGTGTAAACGCAGCAGAGCCATTGCCAGGGTTGATTTGCCCGAGCCGGATTCCCCTACGATGCCCAGTGAATCTCCTTTTTCTATGGAAAATGCGGCATCACACACGGCATATACGCTTTTTTGTTTGTTATGGTACGTAACACTGAAATTTACAAGCTCCAACATTTTTTCCATGGGTTGGCCATTCCTTTCTCTGCTTTTCGCGGCCCATAGCGCCCAGCACCCATTTTTACTTTGCCCTGTGCTTGGGGTTTAACACGTGGTTCAGGCCATCGCCCAGCAAATAAAAGATGAGGACGGTAATTACAATGGCGGCCCCCGCGAAGGTAGAAATCCACCAGGCGGTGGTGATATACTGCTTGCCGGTAAAAATCATCTGCCCCCAGCTGATGATGTTGGGGTCCCCCAGGCCCAGAAAAGCGAGGCCGGCCTCGGTGAGAATGGCGTTGGCCATACCCATGGTGGTGTTGGCCACCACGGGGAAAACCCCGTTGGGGATGATGTACTTAAACAAAATTTGCATCTTGCTCTCCCCCATGGCGGCCGCGCTGTGCACAAAGGTGCGCTGCCGCAAAGAGAGCGCCTGGGCCCGCATCAGCTTTGCGTTGCTGGGCCAGGTGGTAATGCCAATAACAATCATCACATTGTAAATGCTGTTGCCAAACAGGGCTATAATAAGCAAAATGAGGAAAAACGAGGGAAGCATCATGAACACATTGATGAGTTCCGAGATAACCGTATCCACCTTGCCGCCAAAATAGCCGCCTATGCCGCCCAAAATGACCCCAAGCAGGCCGGAGATGAGGGCCGAGATGACCGCCACCATCAGCGAGGTGCGCACGCCATAGATGAGCATGCTAAAAATATCCTGCCCCATGTGGTTTGTGCCCAGCAGGTGGCCATTTTGGCCCAGCCCGCTTAAAATATCCGGGCCAAACTCATAGGGGTTAAAGGGGGCAAACACCGGGGCGCCCACCACCAGCACCAGCAAAAATAGAACACCTATCACACCCGCCAAAAGCTGCCTATCGCTTTTAATGGCCATAAAAACCCGTGTAACCGGGTTTTGTCCCGTCCTTGGTTTCATCACAGCACCTGCCTTGCTAATCATAGCGAATCCTCGGGTCAAATAGCGCGTAGACGATATCCACCACAATCATAACCACCGCAACCGAGATAGCCATGACCAAATAGATTCCCATCAGCGTGGGGTAATCGCGCTGGGTTATGGCGGTCATTACAAGGCGGCCCATGCCGGGCCAGGCAAATACAATCTCCACCAGGGCTACCCCAGTGATGAGGTAGGCCATAGAGATACCAAAAATGGTAATGGTTGGCAAAATGGCGTTGCGGAAGATGTATTTGTTGAAAATTTTGTTTTCGCTCATGCCCACGGCGCGATAGGTGGTGATAAAATCCTCGTTCGACACCTGCAAAACCGAGGACTTGGCTATGCGGAAATACTGTGGCAAAAGCACCAGCGTAAGGGTGATAACGGGCAGGGCCATGTGCCAAATCACATCCAGCACATAGGCCATGCCGGTATTTGTGGCCCTTGTATCCACCATGCCGTAAGAGGGGAAGAGCCCGAGTTTGGAGGAAAACAGGATGATGAGCATAAGCCCCAGCCAGAACGAGGGCATGGAGTTACAGGTGTACGAAACACCTGAAAAGATGAAGTCTAAAAACCCGCCCTCTTTTTTTGCGGCGCGTATCCCCATCAGGGTGCCCAAAACTGAAGCGAGGATAACGGAGGTGAGGCCCAGCAGCACGGTGGCGTTTACCTTTTCGCCTATCATGGCCGTAACCGGGCGGTTATAGATGATGGAGGTGCCAAGGTCGCCCGAGGTAGCCGTTTTTAAATAGCTGAAAAACTGCACCACCAGCGGTTTATCCAGCCCGTATTTTTGCTCTAGGGCCGCACGCACCTCGGGGCTGTTATTCTCCTTGCCCATCAAGGTGGTAATGGGGTCTCCGGGTGCGGCCTTCATAATGATGAAGTTGATGGCAAAAACGCATACAACCGTTAACAGGCCTGTAAAAATTCTTCGCAGCACATACCGTTTCATGGCGTCTCCCCCTTCCTGCGCTTTTTACAGTTTAAAGTCTGTCTCGTACCGAAACCCGTCGCTTTGGCAGCCATTCTCTCGCAACCGCCTGCGGATGGTTAGCATATAATGGTCCATAACCTCATCGCAAAGTGCGCGCACATCCCCCTGTTTGTAGGCGTCCATAAGCTTATTATGTATTTTATACATGCGCGCCCTGGCCGCGGCGCGGTCGGGGCTTCCCTGGTAAAAAATAACCGTGTTGCTGATATTCAGGCTGCTCCACAGGGTGTTAATCCGGCTCAGTTCGGTCTGTTCCAATATACAGCCGTGAAAAGCGTTGTCGTACTCCACCAAAGGGTCAGGCCCGTCTGTTTCCTCGGGGTTTTTCATCTGTTCCAGCAGCTGTTCCATGCGTTTTTCGTTTTCTTCGGTCAGTTTGCCCCCGCATATTTGAATGGCCAGGCACTCCAGCGTGGCGCGAATGAGGTAAATTTCATACATGTCCACATCGGTATAGCGCTTAACCGAGCAACCTTCATTGCGGGTGTATTCCACCAGCCCCTCTTGCTCAAATTTGCGCAGCGCCTCGCGCACCGGGCCGCGGCTTATCCCCAGTGCCACGGCCAGGTCCTGCTCCACAATGCGGTCTCCCGGTTTAAATTCGCCGTCAATTACCATCTGGCGAATCTGCCGCTCTACCTCTTGCCGCAGCGTATTGTAGACTATTTTGCCCATTGTCACCACTACTTCCCCTGCCAGGTAATCCATCTATCTCGGTTTAAGTGTCTGCTGTAAATCGTTGACAGTTGACTGCTATCTGTATTCAATAATACCATTGGAGGCCTGTATTGTCATTTTATTTTTTACATATTCTGACAATTTTGTAATACTAACAAAATTATTTCGTTAGGTTTTGGGCATATTATATAAATTACAAAATCCTTTTCAATCCTTATGCTTTGTTTTATATGGTAAAACCGCTAAGCAGCCCCGCAATCTCCTTTTCGGTAGGAGATACGGGGCTGCCTTATGCCTCTGCTTACTCTGGGTTCGAAAAATTCAATACAGTGGCTTTTACCGGGGTATAGAGCAGCAAAAGCAGGGAAACCAGCCCACATGCCAGGTACACCAGGGCATTGATAAAGGCCGCGCCGCCCAGGGGGAAAAATACCTGTGGCATATTTAACGCTATATACAGCACAACAATAAAACCAATTTGAAAAGGGCGCGGCCCACGGGAAAGCCCCCCCAAAGCCGAGGCTACCGCCGGTATGGCAAGGGCCCAGGTTAGCACTGCGGCGCCCGTTGCAACATGGCCCGCCAACATCATGCGCACCGCTGCGGGGAAGGCCAAAAGCAGGGAAAATACGGCGCCCGCCATATAGGCTGCGGCCGTCTGCCGCTTGGCCCCGCCATCCACCGTGCAAAACAGTTCCGCCATTCCACTGGTTTTTTCCTCACTTCCCATGGCAGAAAAAGGCAGCAGCGCCCAGCCGTATAAGGTAAAAAGCATCCAGTTAAGCACCATATCCTGCGGCGCAAACACCATGGCCAGCAGCAAGCAAAGTGCGGGCAGCCACCACAGCAGTTTTATGGTTTTTGCCAGCCGCCGCAGTTCCGCGTACACCATACCTGGCAGGGAAAAGCGCCCCATGGGGGCGGGCGCCCACAGCATATGCAAAGGGTAAACTTGCTGGGCTTCTTCCCCCTGGCGCGGTGTGGCCAAAGTACTGCGCCTCTTGCGGTGGGTGGCCAAAGGCCGGTGTTCCAGCAGCAGGGTGGCTAACAAAAGCATCACAGCGCTGCACAAAAGTAAAGTTGCCGCGCCCGCCAGGGCCTGGGCATTGAAGGTGACGCCACCAAACAACAGTTCGGCCGTGCCGGTATTTTGGATTTGGCCACCACCCAAAATGCGGCTGCTTTGAATGGGGCGGCCCGTGGCGGCTATGGAGGCCGCGTGCATACCGCCAAATAACCACTGGTAACCCGCAATATCGAACAAGGCCATGGGGCCTTGGGAAACACCCATGGTATCATCTACCACCGACACAATGGATGTCGTTTGCAGGATAAAAATACCCAGCATGGCAAACGCCCCGCCTGTTTTTGAGCGTAAAAACGGCATCACCTCACAGAACACAGCCAAAGCCGAGGTAAAAACCAGGCCGGGTATCAGCGCTAAAAAGGGGGAAAACAGCACCCAGGGGGAAAGCCACCGGCCGGGAAATTTTATGGTGGCCATTACCAGGGCCCCCAGTATCAAAACCCCCAGCATTGCCAGCAATATACCCAGGTTGGCCCCAAACTTGCCCCCTATGTAACGCAGCCTTGGCAGGCGCGTACTTTGCAATAGGTTCATCGTACCGCTGTCACGGTCGGCCCCTATGGCATTTTTTACAAAGGCAAAACCCAGCAGGGGCAACAACAGCCCTGTACACAGCGCCGAGGCCATGGGAATCCAGCTAGGGTTGCTGGCCTGGGCGTAGATGTGTGCGTCCAGCACCAGTACCCGGAACGACGTGGCTGGGTTTGGAACAAACATAAAGGCGGCAAACAGGCACAGGGCCGCCATGGCCCAAAACGAAAAACGCCGGGTGCGCTCGCGCAGGTCTGCAAGGCAGATGGGCCACATCCTGCCCATTACTGCACACCCCCGCTTAGCACGCATAGGCAGGCATCCTCCAAATTGGCCACCACCTCTTTTGCCTGTGGCAGGGGCGGCAGGGGGGATACCGCGCGTACATGCACACCGTCTGCGGTTTGTATCAGGGAGCTCACCATCACATCGGCCGGGGGCAGTTGCCCCCCGGGCAAGGTATACTCCCAAACACAGCCTTTTGCAAGCTCCAGCACATTTTGGGGGCTTCCACTATATCGCAACTTTCCATTTTGCAGTAGCACAATTCGCCCTGCCACCGCCTCGATATCCGACACAATATGCGTGGACAACAGCACAATACGCTGGGTTGCCAGTTCACTTAGCAGGTTGCGCAGGCCCACCCGCTCTTGCGGGTCCAGGCCGGTGGTGGGCTCATCTGCCACAATCATGCTGGGGCTGCCAAGTAGGGCCACCGCAATACCCACCCGCTGGCGCATCCCGCCCGAAAATACCCCCAGTTGTTTTTTTCCTGCATCTGCCAGGTGTAATTGTTGCAGCAGGGCGCTTATCTGGCGGGTGGCCTCTCTGTGCGGCACGCCCTTTACCGCGGCCATGTAGTGTAAAAATTCTTTGGCAGAAAGGTTTGGGTACACCGGCACCTGCTGGGGCAGGTAGCCAATAACACCACGCATCCGCCCAGGTTTTTTTACAATACTCACCCCATCCAATAATAAATCGCCACCGGTGGGTTTTTCCAGGGTGGCAATCAGTTTAAGCAGGGTGGATTTCCCCGCTCCGTTGGGGCCAATCAGGCCTATCAATTCCCCGCTGCACAGGCGCAGGCTTACACCCTCCAGCGCGCGCTTTGCCCCGTATTGCTTTGTCACCTCTTTGCAAACCAGTTCCATAGTTCCCCCTTTTACTCAGTGTGCATGGTTTATCCGGCCTGTAATACTATTTCTGTTATCGCGAAGCATCCCCTTGCGGGAAAAACGAAGTAAAGTTTTTAACGAAATTTAGGATAAAATGATTATTCATCGGTCAATCTATGTCACCTTTTCATAATACGAACGAGCCCGCTTGATTTTTTCAAGCCTCAACCACACCCTTTCATTCTGGCAAAAGTTTGCAAAGCAAGCTTTTGAGAACCGGCAATAAACCTGCACAAAAACGGGAAACATGTTACACTAAAAAAAACGGCACACACGAAAGCCACTGGTGGGCTGCAATGTGTACCGAAATGTGAGGGGGCCTTTTATGGAGGTTCAGTGGATTTTGAATGGCATCATCATCGCGCTGCTGGTTTTTATTGCCGCATTGCTGCTGGTGAAAAATGGCAAGGCCGGCATGGAAAGCATTCGGGCTTTGCTTAAAAAGAATAATGAAGAACAGCGCGAAAGCGTGGCAAAACAAATCAGCAACGGGGCGACCGAGCAGTTCCAGCGTTTTAACGTAATTCAGGAGAGTGTGCAAACCACCCTGCAGGGCAGCCGGGCCGAGACCAACCAGCAACTGCGCGAATTGCAAGAGCACCTGGATGGCCGCCTGCTCTCCATATTCCGCGGCAATGCCGAGCATATGGAACGGCTGAACCTAACGCTGGAGAGGCGGATGAAAGGCATACAGGAGAGCAACGAAAAACGGCTGGAACAGATGCAGGGCATCGTGGACGAAAAGCTGCAAAAAACGCTGGAGTCCCGCCTCACCCAATCTTTTGCGCTGGTTAGCAAGCAACTGGATAGCGTGCAGCAGGGCCTTGGCGAGATGAAAAACCTGGCCGCCGACGCCAAAAGCCTAAAAAATGCGCTGACCAACGTAAAAGAGCGCGGCACCTACGGCGAGGTGCGGCTGGAAAAACTTTTGGCGGACATCCTGGCCCCCAGCCAGTATGAGACGAATGTAGAAATCAGCCAGGGCAAACGGGTGGAGTTCGCCATAAAATTATCTGGAAACGGAGATACACCTCTTCTTTTGCCCATCGATTCCAAATTTCCCATTGAGGATTACAACCGCCTTTTGGACGCGGAGGACAAGCCCGCGATGGACGATGCCCGCAAAGCCCTGGCCCAAAGAGTCCGTACCTCTGCCAAAGACATTCACGAAAAGTATATTGTGCCGCCCAAAACCACCGATTTTGCGCTGATGTTTCTGCCCACCGAGGGCCTGTATGCCGAGGTGGTACAAAACGTTGCCCTATTTGAGGAACTGCGCGATAAGTACAAGGTTACCGCCGTTGGCGCCACCACCCTTTCGGCCTTTTTAAGTTCCCTGCAAATGGGTTTTAAAACCCTGGCCATCGAGCAGCGCTCTCAGGAGGTGTGGGACACCCTGCGCGCCGTGAAATCGGAATTTTTGAAGTTTGGGGTGGTGCTGGAAAAGGCCCACAAACAAATACAAACGGCCGACCATACCCTGGATGAGATTGTGGGCAAGCGCACACGGGCCATCAACCGCTCTTTACGCGGTGTGGAGGAACTGAATGGCAGCGCGCAAAACCCCTTGCTGGAAGCTGAGGACACCGAAGAGACCGAAGACACCGAGGATACCGAGGGGGCAGCGGGCGCTTTCTCCGCAGAGGGGGCTTTTTAAAAAGGACCCCCCTATTTTACCCGCAGCGGCATTGCCACGCTAGGCGTGTTTGCGGTACAGCCGCAGGGCAAAAAAGCAGGCGACAATGAGAATGCCCACACACCAGGCCAGGGCAATCCATATATCCCCGCCCACGGGCTGGTTTTCCCACAGGGCGCGAATGGTGTTGACGATGGAGGTGACGGGCTGGTTTTCGGCAAAAACGCGCAGCGCGGCGGGCATGGTGCTGGTGGGCACAAAGGCCGAACTGATAAATGGCAGGAAGATGAGCGGGTAGGATAATACACTTGCGCCATCGGGTGTTTTGGCGGCAAGGCCCGCAATAACCGCCAGCCAGGTTAGCGCCAGGGTAAACAAAATGAGGATGCCCGCAACCGCCAGCCAGGCAAGCACCCCCGCCGAGGTACGAAAGCCCATAAGCAGCGCCACCAGTATAACAATACCCACCGAAAGCATGTTGGACACCAGCGAGGTAAGCACATGCCCCCACAGCGGCGAAGAGCGGGAGATGGGCATGGAGTGGAAGCGCTCGAATATGCCACGCTGCTTATCGGTAAAAAGGCGGTAGGCCGTGTAAGAGATACCGCTGGCGATGGCGATGAGCAGAATACCCGGAAGCTGGTAGGTGACATAGTTTCCGCTGCCGCTTTGTATGGCGCCGCCCAGCACATACACAAAAAGCAGCATCATGGCAATGGGCATAAGCGCCGTGGTAATAATGGTGTCCATGCTGCGGGTGATATGCTTCATCGAGCGCCCCAGCATGATGCCGATATCAGAAAACAGATGGGTTTTTGTGCTTTGCATGTTAGTCCCCTCCCTTTTTGCCGATGATGGAAAGAAACACTTCTTCCAGCGTCGGCTGTTTTTCTACATACTCCACCTTGGCCGGTGGGAACAGTTTTTTCAGTTCTTCCAAACTGCCGTTTGCAATGATGCGCCCTTCGTGCAGAATGGCAATGCGGTCTGCCAACTGTTCGGCCTCCTCCAAATACTGGGTGGTAAGGAACACCGTAGCACCGTTTTTGGCCAATTCTTTCACTGCGGCCCAAACCCCCAGCCGCGCTTCGGGGTCAAGCCCGGTGGTGGGCTCATCCAAAAACAAAATGGGGGGGTTGCCCACCAGGCTCATGGCAAGGTCCAGCCTGCGGCGCATGCCGCCCGAATAGGTGGAAACGCGCCTGTCTGCGGCATCGCCAAGGCCAAAACGAGCCAGCAGCCCTTCGGCTATCTGTTTTGGGGCCTCCAGATGCCAAAGCCGGGCAATCATCACCAGGTTTTCCCGCCCGGTTAAAATTTCATCCACCGCGGCAAACTGCCCCGTTAAGCTGATGGAGCGCCGCACGGCCTGGGGCTCGTTTACCACATCGTACCCGTTTACGGTGGCTTTGCCGCCATCGGCCTTTAAAAGGGTGGATAAAATTTTTATAATCGTTGTTTTACCCGCACCGTTTGAGCCAAGCAGGGCAAAAACGCTGCCTTTTTGCACCGCAAATTCTGCGCCGTTTAAAACATTCACCTGTTTGTACGCCTTTTGCAGGCCGCATACTGTAATTGCATTTTCCATAGTTCGTTCTCCTTTTTGGGTAAAGCCCTGCGCAGGGTTTATGCCATAAATTTGTGCGGCCTTATTTTTTTGCCAATACGTTGGGCCGCTTGCTTAACGTGTTGGCCCCCGCACAGCCGCCGTGCGTGTAATGCTATTGTAAGGCATATTACTATATCTGTCAATATAGTTTATCAAATAATATATTGTGCCAGATTTTGTATTTTTATATATAGGATTACGTAGAGGTTTTTTTCCTTCTTTCGCCTAAATTTTAAATAACATCAAACTAAACCGGGGACGCAAAAAGGGATATTGCCATTTTTAGCAATATCCCTTTGATGAAAGGATTGGCCACGCGACTGGCCGCATGGCCAAAACCACAGTTTATAGCAAATGAACCAACTGTAGCGCATAAATACGGGAAAAATAAGGCGCTGTCATCCCTCGTCTGTTCGGTTTATCCTAAATTTCGTTAAAAACTTTACTTCGTTTTTAACAGAAATTTTGCATGAGACGCGTTGCAGCGTCTTTTGCTGCAACATCAGAGTAAAAACTTGATAGAGTTTTTACTCTGAAATAGTATTACACAAAGTCTATTCCAGGGGGTCAAGCATCCGCAGGCTTACCTCCCCCTCCAACGACCAATCGGTATAGTAGAGGATATCTTCATGAGTTTGGCAATCGGCCAGAATGGGCGCCTCGTCTCCGGCTATCTCCGGAAAGGTACTTACCAAATTGCCATCGAAGTCATACTGGTAGAATGTGGTGTGATCGAGCGTTAAATCGTTGGGGAAATCCAAATATTCATCCCGCATCAGCAGATAGCGGTTTTCGTCTGTAATTTTTATAACCTCCTTCCACGGGTTATGCACAAAATCAAACTCCATTTTTGCACAGTGCAGCAATTTCTTTTCCTGCAAACTCACCTGCATAATGTAGCGTTCACTGCTATTAGGGGCTTTATCTGATACTAACAGCAAAGCGCCCTCATAAAAATAGATATAGGGCAGAAGGCCCTCCCCCAGCTTTACCAGCGGAACCGGCTCTTCGCCCTCGCCGCTTGCCAGGTAAACAATTGCGTCCTTCACATAAAACACCTGGTTGCCACACAAAAACACATCCTGTTGGTTTACGCTGGGCATTGCAAGCAAGCTTGCCTTATCTGAGGCGATATGATAGGCATTTCCATTCACATATTGCCCCGCTTCATCACTTGCAAAAAGATAGAGGGAATCCTCCGAATAGCTTGCATCTATGCAGTATTTTTCCTCCACCCCATATGCCTCTGCCGTCAATGGTGGGGCGAAGGTATAGCTATTCAAATCATAAAAATATAGGCGGTTCATTTTATACTGTACGTTTTCGGGTTTTGTTACCGTTTCCTCAATAAAAAGAGCCAGCTTTTTTTCTTCCCACAGGGGAATAAAACCGTTTATCTTGTCGGTGGTTTGGGACTGGAAAAGTATGTTTGCCGTTCCAAAGGTTGGCTGTTGCTCTATGATGCTATATACACCATCTTCGGCGGCGAGGTAAAATACGTTCCCAAAATCCTCCCGGAAAAACACTGTACCCGGGGATAGGCTTTCTGCGGAATCCACAAAATACCCCTCGTAACTGCCCTGCAAAAACGAGAGCGCCGAACCGTTTGGCAGGGTGAGTTCTTCGGATGTTTGCATTTGTGCGCTTGCGGCGCTATCTGCCGAAGATGACGGCAGAACCCCTGCATCCGCCGTGCTTAGGCTGGAGCTTGGGCTGGAAGCTGGGTTTGTGTTTGGCCCGGCACAGGAAGAAAAGAATACCGAACACCCCAGCAAAAACACCAGCAGCAAAAAGAGGCTTACCACCCGCAGGGTGGTTTTTTGTATGATTTTCATGTTTGTAACCTCGTAAAATATAGTAACTTATAAGGTGATTCTTGTTTCTTAGGGTAATACCGCACAAAGAAGCGTGGGCGAAGCGCCGAGCAGATTTGCTTGGCAGATTTCACAAAAAGCACAGGGAATACTGGGTGTATTCCCGCGCATTTTTGGGGAATAGGACGGGTAAAGATGCCGGTGATGCGGCTGCGTCAGCTTTGTGCGGTGTTGCCTTAGCACCTTTTAATCTTTCCCGTCCCTGTCCTTCTCATCCTCAATATTCAGGCGCATTTTGGGGGGCCGCATCCCCCACATATTCAAACCGCTTTACTTTTTTCCCTTCCCACTCCACCTGTTCATTCCACATGCCAAGTGGGCGCACCCAAATGCCGCCCTCGCCATACAGCGCCCGGTACACGGCCAAATCCTCTAAAGTTTCAGAGTGTTTGGCAAGGTATAGCAGTTCGTAGTTGTTGCCTTTAAAGTGGCGGTATATTCCCAGTTTCATGGTGTCCCCCTTGTAACAGCTCCTGTAATTTTTGCTCAAACGCTTTGTTTTGCCCCGCCGTGCGCTTTGGGCTGCCCCGCAGCCTGCCGCCGCTCAGGCGGATTCTCTTTGCCATGGCCCTGCCCTGTAACAGGGAGAGGATGTTGTCATCGCTGTAAACCATGCCGTCCTGGCTAAGCGGGATGGCCCTGCGGGCCAAGCACATGGCCGCCAAGCCATAGTCCTGCGTAACCACAATATCGCCGGTTTGCACCCGGTTCACCAGCGCAAAATCCACACTGTCGGCCCCTTTGGCCACCGTAACCGTCTCCGCCCCCTCTTTTTGAAAGACGTGGGCGGTATCGCAGAGGATGGTACAGCCAACTTGATACTGCTTTGCCAGCCGCACAGCTATATCCACCACCGGGCAGCCGTCGGCATCTATTAAAATATGCATGTCTGTTGTCTCCCTTGCTGTGCAGCAGCACAGCTTAGCAGTATCTCGGGGTTCAGCATCAGCAGGTAGTCCCCGCCATCCTCTACGGCAATCATCCGCTTTGCTTTTCCAATCATATTGGCGGCCATCCCCACGCAGCGCCCCTGGTTGGCCCTTAGGGTATCCAGTAAGGCCTGCGCCAGCGGCAAATCCTCTGCCATTGCGGGGCTTGCGGGTTTGCGCAAAAAGGCTTTCTCTTTTACAATTTCTTGTACCATCCAAACCACCTTTTCACTCTTTATGAGAGCCGGGCAGGGCCTCTACACGGGCAGCTCTACAAAATGCAGCCTAAAGCGGCCCGTAACCGGGTCTCTCTCGGCGCTTGCAAAAACACCCTCGCCACGGCTGGCCAGCACGGCTATCTCCCGGCGGGGGGCTGCCCGCCCCAAAACTTCCGCCGCCAGTTTTGCCACCTGCTTATGGCGCACATCCTGTACGCGCAGCACCGGCGGCAGGCTTTCGCCTTTTGCGCTCGCCAAAAGGTCACACACCAGGCAGTCTCGCAAAAGTGTGGGCTGAACACCGGGCAGGGTTAAAAAATAGCCGTAAAGGCACCCCGCGTACTGGGAAAGGGGCCTGCTGCCGTGCGGGGCCGCTTCGCCCAGGCCGCGGTAGAGGGCAAAGGGGGGCAGGCCGGTGGCCCCAAGCACATATTGCAGGCTAAACCAAAAACGTCCGCTGTTATAGGCATGTTCCAGCGCATCTTCGGTTTTGCGCAAAATATCCAGTTCTTCGGCGCTTATCCAGCGGTTTTGCAAAATTTCATAGGGCGGCTGTACTTCAAATTGTATATCCAGCGTTTGGGCTTGGGCGCGCAGCAGGCTGCCCTGCAAAAGCTTTAAAAAACCCAGTTGCAACTGGTGTGCGCCCAGCACGTAGGCGCTGTTAAAACTATTTTGAAACTCGGCAAAACTCTCCAGCGGCAGCCCCGCAATCAGGTCAATGTGTACATGGATATTCCCGCCCGAAAGCAGGGCTTTGATATTTTGCGTCACCTTGGCAAGCTTGGTACGCCGCAATATGGCTTCCAGCGTGGGTTCATAAAAGCTCTGTATCCCCGCCTCCAATTGAATACGCCCCGGGGGAGCGGTTTTTAGCAGGGCGAGGGTGGGCTCGTCAAACAGGTCGGCGGCCACCTCAAAGTGAAAGCAACAATCGGTTTCCAGCGCAATAACATAGGCAAACAGGGCATACGCCCTCTCCCGGTTGCAGTTAAAGGTGCGGTCCACCAATTTAATAGTTTTTGCCCCACAACGCGACAGCGCCAAAAGCTGGCTTTTGGCCCGTTCCAGCGGGAAAAACCGTATTTGCGCCTGCCCTGAAAGACAAAACGCGCAGGAAAAGGGGCACCCGCGCGAAGTTTCCAAATAGGCGATGCGGCCGCCCAGCGCCGAAAGCCAGGCCGCACTGTAGGGGTCGGGCGGGGCCTCTGCCAAAACCTCCTCTGCGTTTGCGCAAAATTTCCCTTCGGCCAGGCGGCAAAGCCCCGGTATCCCGGCTAGGGGCCTTTTTCCCAAAATCGCGTCCACCAGCGCAGGGAAGCTGCGTTCCCCCTCGCCGCGCAGCACATAGTCCGCCCCATTTAACAGCCAGTGTTCGGCGGTAAAGCTGGCCTCGGGGCCGCCCAAAACCAGCGCCGCCTGCGGCAGGGCTCTATGCAGCCCGTCAAGAATTTGCGGCAATAGGCGGGCGTTCCAAATGTAGGTAGAAATACCAATTATGGCGGGTGTATGGGCGGCCACCTGCGCCACCACTGTGTCGGGGCTTTGGTTGATGGTTCCCTCCACCACAATGGTTTTTACTTCTGCACAGGCAAAGCGCGAAACACCACCGGCCAGCGCCCACACCGAAAGGGAACTGTGGATGTATTTTGCGTTGAGGGCGAGCAAAACAATTTTGTGCATGGTAGTCCTTTTTAAAAGCTATAATGGGGAGAACCGGGGCGCCTGTAAGGGATTGTTTTGTGCAATTTGCCAAGCCTGGCCGTGTTTGCTAAAACTAATTTTCTTCCGTTTTTTCTTCCAAAGCCGCCCCGCCTTTTTGCGCCTCTATCAGCGCCAAATGCTGCGCCATCTCGGTAATCTGCCGGCTCATCTTACTCAGCTTTAGGGTATTGGTAAAAAGCTTTATGGTAAGCACAAAAATGATGATGAGGAACACCATGTTGGAGGGCGATTCAAAACCAAACAGGCGCGAAACCCAGAATATCGCTTCGGGGAAGATGCCCAGCAGCACCAAAAAACCTGCGAACAGGCTCCAAAAAATGGCATAATCAATTTGCAAACGGCTTTTTTGTATCTGGCGCAAAAAGTACACTAGCGTAAGCAGCGCCCCGCCAAATAAGGCCGCACGCAGTAGCAAGGTCATTCCCATCTCTATCCTCTACTTTCTTTTTCCTGCGCCTGCAAAGCCCTATTTTGGCCCTGCGGCCCGTGTGGGGGCAGGCTGCCGCCGCGGAACCATTGCACCAAAATAATGGAAACCCCCATGCGCAGCATATACCGCACCGAGTTGATGGAGTTTAAATAACTCTCCCCCGCAGCGCGCTCTGTCATCATCACGGGTATTTCCGCCACCTTGGCGCCTTTTTTAATCAGGTAGCTGATGGTGTCCGGCTCTGGGGTGTGGTTAATTTGGGTGGCAAACTCCCCAATAATGCGCCTGCTGTACATCCGCATTCCACTGGTGGGGTCGCTCAGCTTTTTCCCGGTGGTAAGCCGAATGGCCAGGCTGATGAGGCGGCTGCCCAGCATACGTGGGGTAAAGGGTTTTTTTTGGTTTATAAAGCGGCTGCCACACACAATATCGTAACCCTCTTGCAGTTTTTGCAGCATGGGGCCAATGTATTCGGCCCGGTGCTGCCCGTCGGCGTCAAATTGCACAGCCGCTTCATACCCATTTTGCCAGGCGTATTTCATCCCGGTGCCCACGGCGTCTGCCAGGCCCAAGTTTACCGGTAAATTTAGCAAGGGGTACTGATGCTTTTGGCATATCTCCAGGGTTTTATCGGTACTTCCGTCATTCACCACAACAAAATCCGCCGCAGGGCAAGCCTCCCGCAGGTGCTCTACCACCGCGGCCAGGTTTGCCTGCTCATTATACGCCGGAATCACAACCAGCAATTTCACGCATCTTCCTCCCAGGGCAAGTTTTCCAGTGTTTGGTACAGCGCGTCAAAGGTGAACTGTTCCATCACCCGGCCATGTAATTTTTTGGCCGCGGCTCTGCGGTAGGCCTCGTCTGCCGCCGCCTTTTGCAGGGCAGCCAGCAGGGTTTCGGGGCGGTTATCCTCCAAAAGCAGGCCGTATTCGGCGCTGGGTACCACTTCGGTAACCCCCCCTTTGCGGGTGGCCAGCACAAAGCTGCCACAGGCGCCCGCCTCCAGCAGGGCCGAAGGCAGGCCCTCCGGCATCCCCGTGGGCAAACACACCATATCGGCCTGGCCGTACAGGGCAATTACCTCTTCAAAAGGAAGAGGACCTAAAAAATATAGGTGGGGAAATTCGTCGCTTTGCAGCCGCCCGGCCAGTTCCCCCTCCCCCGCCGCCAGCAGATACAGGGGCCACGGGGCCGTTTGGTTATAGCGCTCGGCCGCCTGCGCCAGCTCTAAAATACCTTTTTGGGGAATCAGCCGCCCGGCGTAGGCCAGCAGCAGCGCAGGCTCCCCAATGCCAAATTCCGCCCGATAATTCCGGGCCGGGGCAGTTTTAGCGGCCTGTACTTCCTCGGCCGATATGCCGTTATAAAAAAGGCCCTCGGGCTGTATGCCGTGCGCCTTTAGCCAGCTTGCCGAACTTTGTGAAACCGCATAAAAATGGGTGCAGCGCCGGTATACCAGCCGCCGCAGCACCGCTGTATACAGGCCAAGGCCCAGGTTTATAAACCCGTTTGCCGCTGTGTTGTAGGCAAAGCCGTGCTCAATCACAATGGCGGGTATCCCCCGCTTTTTGGCAAAAGATACCCCCGCCAAGCTCAGCGGGTACAGCCTGGTTTGCACCACAATACGGTCAGTGGGCAGGCTTGCAAGTTCGGCAAAAAGCCGCCGGGTGTGCGCCCCGGGCTTTACCACGGGCATCTGCCCATTGGCAAGCCGCCAACTGGGCAGCCTAAAAATCTCCACGCCGGTTTCACCCGTTTCTCGCTCGGGCTGGCCGGGGTATTCGCTTGTTACCACCAAAGCCCGGCCGCCATTTTGAACAACCTTCTCGGCCAAGCGGCGGGTATGGCTTTCCACACCGCCCAAATGGGGCGGATATTGGGCGCTAAAAAAACAGTAGGTCATGCTGTCCTTTCCCAAAAGCCGCCTTTTTCCCATCTGTCTTTGCAATTTACCGGCAGCCAAGGCTGTAAACCCTATGTTCCGTTTATCATACCATAAACGGCGGCAAAATAAAACCAAGGGGGCCTTTGGCTCTTTAAGGCTTCGGCACTTTGGGGCGGCCGGGATAAAACATTGACACATAGCTTTGTAAAGTAGTATACTAGCAGCAACTTACACGTTTAAGTGATTGAGCAGCCCTTATAAAATGGCTTTACAACATACGCGCCGTTTGCCGCAGTATGATTAAATAACCACAGCAGGAGGGTTGAAGGTGGAAATGCGCGATTACTGCCTTGCCTGTTTTTTGCCCACCGGCGGCTACGAGGTTTGCCCTCATTGCGGCTTTGTGCAAAGCACCCAAAACAACCCCGCCTATATGCTGCAGCCGGGAACACAGCTTTTGGGGCGATATGTGGTTGGCACTATTTTGGGCATTGGGGGCTTTGGCGTAACTTACAAAGCTTACGACCTTCGCCTTTCCTCTATCGTGGCCATCAAAGAATTCTTTCCCCAGAACCTGGCGGCGCGCTTGCCCAGACAGGCGGTTCTACGGCCCTATACCGGCCAGCAAACAGAAGAATATGAGGTTCAGCTCTCTCACTTTTTGGCCGAAGCGCAGCAGATGGCGCAGTTTGGCGGCGAAGCCAATAATATTGTAAACGTGCTGGATTTTTTTACATGCAACAACACCGCCTATATTGTAATGGAATACTTAGAGGGGGAAACCCTGAAAGAGCATCTGGCGGCCAGGGGTGGACGCCTGCCCCAGGAAGAGGCCGCCGCCGTGATGGATGCCCTGCTCTGCGCGCTTTCTTGCATCCACAAAAAAGGGGTACTGCACCGGGATGTGAGCCCGGACAATATTTTTATGTTACAAGATGGCCGCATAAAGCTTTTGGATTTTGGCGCGGCCCGCTTTTCCACCAAAGAGGAATGGACGCAAAACGTGGTGGTGAAAAAAGGCTACGCCCCGCCCGAACAGTACCGCAGCAACATGAAGCAAAGCCCCCGCACCGATTTGTACGCCGCCGGGGCCACCTGGTACAAAATGTTAACCGGAGATACCCCCGAAGAATCCATTCAGCGCTGGGAGAAAGACCGCCTGCAAAGACCATCTCAAAACGGGGCCGCTGTGGAAATTGGGGTGGACAGAGCCGTGATGAAAGCCCTGGCCCTGCGCCCCGAATTGCGTTTTGCCTCGGCCGAGGAGATGCAAAAAGCCCTGCATGGGCAGGCAAACTGCAACTTCCCCGAGGAGGAGATTAAAAAACAAAAACGTCTGCGCCTGGCTTTAGGCCTGTTGTTGCTGGCCCTGGTAACGCTGGGGGGTGCCTTTACCTTTTGGCAACTTTCGGCAGAGCCGGAGGTGAGGATTGAAAACCCCACCCTGGCCGATTTTGACATTGCGCCCGAGACTTTTTCTGTGGTGGTAGAAGCCGGGCAAGAGGATGCTTACCGGGCGTTGGCGGGGGCTTTTATGCAGCAATACCCCCAGCACCAGGTGGAAATTGTGGGGAAAACCCCCGAGGAGATGCAGGCGGGCGGAATCCATTTTTCCACGCCAGACGCCCCCGCCCTGTTTTTTGCCTTCCCGGGCGGCGAGGCCTTGCTCGCAGCCGACGTGAGCCCCCTGCTTCTTGGCCTGAACAAAGAGCAATATTACCTCTACGGCGGCTATATGGATGCCCTGGCCCAAAACCCCGAAACGCCAAACCCAAACACCGTGTACCTGGGCATGGAGATGGAAAACCTGGTTTTTGTAAACCTTGCCAAAACCTCGCTGTGGACGGAAACACTGCCAAGCGCCCTCACTTCCCCCAGCCAGCTTATGCAGCCCCAGCGTGAAGGGCTTGTTGAGGAAATATTCCTTACCCCCGCCCAGTATCTTACGCTGATTGCCCAATACTACCCTGATAAATACCAGGATGGCAAGTTTACTTTTACCGAAGAAGATACGAGCCTGTTTAAGTATTATCTGCACAACTACCGGCCGCCCACAGATAGTTTTGCCATTAAGCCCGAGGCGAGGGCGCTGTTTATGGGCGGCAGCACCCCCGCTTCCATGAACCAGGCCAAAAAGTATTGGCCCGGGCAGGTAACCCTTCTTCCGTTTACCAAAAATGGAAACGCCAACATTCATTTCCGAGATGGCTTCCTGGTGAATGCAAGCGTAAGTGAAAACCGGCAAAAGGCCGGGATGCTGTTTTTGCACTTTTTGCTTGGCGAGTATGCGCAAACCCAGCTTTACGGGGCGGGAGAGCGCTGCCTGCCCCTGCATAGGGCCGCTATGGAGACCTATTGCATCCGCTACCCCTTTGCCAAAGGCCTGGAGCCCTTCCTCTTGTACAATAGCGAGGTGTTTACAGAACTTCCCGCCGATTTTGTGCAGGGGCTGGAGACACTGGTGGGAGAAACTGGAAACAGTGAGATGAGTGAGATGATAGAAAAGATTTTGGCATACTGCGCAGAATATGCGCCAACCAGTTAGGAGGAAAAGCAGATGCATCAGTGTTTGGGCTGTATGGAGTATTATGCAGAAGGCACCGATATTTGCCCCCATTGTGGCTACCGGCAAAGCAGCCCTGCAAAGGAACTGTTTCAGCTTTGCCCCGGCACGGTGCTGCAAGGACGGTATATTGTGGGCCGGGCCCTTGGCTTTGGCGGTTTTGGCGTAACCTATATCGGCTACGACGCCATGCTGCAGCGCAAGGTGGCCATAAAGGAATTTTTGCCCTCCACCTTTGCCACCCGCCTGCCGGGCAGTACCCTGGTTAGCGTGTACGAGGGGGAATCCACCCAGCAGTTCAGCGCCGGGCTTACCCGGTTTATGGACGAGGCCAAAACACTGGCCCAGTTTAACGGCTCCCCTGGTATTGTGGATATCTACGATAGCTTTGGCGGCAACAACACGGCCTACATTGTAATGCAGTACTTGCAGGGCCAGGACGTAAAAACCCTTTTGCAGGACAAAGGGCCCCTGCCCTACGAGCAGGCACTGGATATCATACTAAGCGTATGTGATACCCTTACCCCTGTGCATCAAAAAGGTATCATCCACCGGGATATCTCCCCCGACAATATCTTTATAACCACCGATGGAGAAATTAAGCTGCTGGATTTTGGCGCCGCCCGCTACGAGAGCGCACTGAATTCCAAAAGCCTTTCGGTGATATTAAAAAGCGGTTACGCCCCCGAGGAACAGTACCGCAGCCGTGGCGAACAGGGGCCCTGGACGGATGTATATGCCCTTGCGGCCACCTTTTATAAGTTGCTTTGCGGCAAAACCCCGCCCGATAGCATGGAGCGGGCGGTAAAAGACGAACTGGTTGCCCCTTCCAAGCTGGGGGCCGATATCCCAGAGAGCGCGGAAAACGCACTGCTGAATGCCCTGTGTGTGCGGCAGGGGCAGCGCACAAAAACCGTGGCCGCTTTTAAAGAGACGCTTTTGAGCGGCGGGGTGCAGCGGGTGAAGGAAAAACCGCCCGAAAAACCGGCGGGGCATTCATCCCTTTGGGTAAAGCTGGCGCTTGGCGCAGGGGTGATTGCCCTTTTGGGCCTAGGGCTTTTTGCCGCCAGCGGTGGCTTTAAGCCCGAAGAGGTGGTGGTGGAGGGCACACCGCTGCAGGACACTTACGCCGCCCCTTCCAGCGCCGACACCGGCCTTGTTGCCGTGCCCAACATCGAGGGCCTTGCCACCCCGCAAGCCAAAGAACTTTTGGAGCAGGCGCAGCTCCATTACGAGGTAATGGGATACCGATACGGCGAGGAGCCCCTTACCGAGCCGCTGGTTTCCAGCCAGGATAAGCCGGTGGGCAGCATGGTTGCGCCGGGGTCTACCGTATATGTGGTAGAACATGTGGGCAAATTTTTCGAGGCCTTCCGGCAAGGCTTTGTTGAACCCTGGGATGCCTCTGTAAATGCAGGGCGTCAGGGCATTGTGCTTCCCTGGGGCGAATGGAGTTATCTGGACGGCAGCCTGTGGCTTGCGCAAAACCCCACCTTTGGCAACTATGAGGCCGACATATCCTACGTTCAATCAAGCACTTTCCGCTCTGAGGTGCCGATGGGCGGCTGCTATGGGTTTACATCCAGCCAAACCCCCTCTACAGCCATGTACATGGTTTTGCCGGAAAACCCCGAAGAAAAGGGTACGGATACCCCAAGGCTGCTGCAAGTGTTACCCGGCGGCAACTTGCAGCTGGTTTACGCCGCAGGCCGCTCAAACGAAAGCGCACTGAATCCCGCTGATGGCTATGTCTCTGATTATTTACAAGACAATTATGTAAGCGAGGTGGAGTTGTGGGAGGATGGCGGTGAGCCTCTGCTTATTGCCCCGGCAAAGAACTGCGCCACCTCTACCCGCGGCGAAACCGGCCATTATATGGACTACGCCTACCTGACCCAGTGGCAGTTTGCGCAAAGACTCCCTTTTTTGTACCCGGAGCTTGCCGGTAAAAACTTACACTGCCGTGTGCGGCAAACCGAGGCCAGCGGCGCGGCCCGCGCCTCTATTGAGACAGCGGCCCCCTTCCGGTTTACGGTAGAGGGGGAAACCCCGGCGGCGGATACCGCCGAACTGCTGAACCCTGCGCAGCTGGAGGCCCTGCTGGCCGAGGAGAGCCGGGCCTGGCCGGACTGGGACATGGGCTGGCTTGATAATGATTTTGGGCGCGAGGGAAGGGTAACACTGTATTGCACCGGCAACTACCTGCCTACCACCCGGTATGATTTGGTCAGTGTGAAAAACGATGAAAACGGCCCAAACCCCACCAAACTTGGAGAGTGCATTGTACCTCGTGAGGGGGAGCTGTTTTGTATATTCAGCCTTGGAGAAACAGAACGTGAGAGATTTGCAAACGGGGAGGTAACACTGTACCTGATGAGCCGCGAGATGGAGCTAAACGAAAACGGCGGCCTGCAGATACAGTTTGGCAGCCCCGCAGGGCTACCCCAGCTTTCCCTGCCGCAGCCGGAGCCAGAACCCGTGTCCGAGGCCGTACCTGCGCCGTCCGTATCTTCCCCTGCCCCCTAAAACCGTAAAGCACAAATATTGGCAACTATTGTCAGCGCAAAAGCGAGAGGAGAAAGCATGAAAAAGAAGCTATTATTGCTGGCGGGTGCGTCGTGCCTCTGCCTGGGTTTGCTAACGGGCTGCCTTGCACGGTATATTCCGCCCCCGTTTCGAGATTTGTTGCTGGGCCCCGAGGAGGAGGAAAGCAGTTCTGTGGTGACGTCATCACCTGCAGTGTCCCCTGCCCCCATGCCAAAGCCCAGCCCTCCGGCTTCCAGCGCACCCCAAAGCGCAGCGGAGGAGGTGCCCCCGGCCATTGGCACCGAGGAACTGCCCGCTTTGTACGAGAGCCTGGAAGGCCAGTGGATGGACGCCAACAAAGAGACGGTGCTAAACTTTGCAAACTACGAAGGATACTACTGGGTGGGGCTGGGTTTTGCCTACAGCGAGTATATTGGCGAATACCGGGTGCTGGGGGCTGAAAAACAAAGCGACACGGTGTATACGCTGTATTTTGACCAATACAACAAGTTTGAGTTTGGCGATAACGGCATGAACACGGCCTCTCAAACCGTGCAAGACAGTATGACCATTGACCTTGGTGAGGCCGGAGACAACCGTTTTACCCTTATTTCCAGCAAAACGAACGGCAACGAGCAGATGAGCGGTCCCCTGGATTTCGACTATGACTATGTCAATTCGCCTTAGGCCTTTGGGTCATTCTATCTCACCACTATTAAATCACCCAAAGCCTCATACAGGTCTGCTATTTCGGCCTGTACCTCTTGTAGAAGGTGGTGGCTCTCCTCGCACAGTTTTTGCGCTTTGAAGGAGTATTCGCTGGACTTTTTGGTGGGAAGAACTGACAAAAAAGAGGTGAATCAATAGCCAAGGCCCCCAGTTCACAAGGAACTGGGGGCCCTTTTTTAGGGGACAAGCGCCCCTAACGGGCGTGCTAAGCATTCCAGAAACTGCCTTAGCGCGTGGCGGTTTGGGTCATCCGCTTTTGGGCCCTTGCATACAGCCAAATGCCAACTATATCCGCCAAAGCCCACCCGATGGGGATTGACCACCAAATGCCGCTCATACCTATGGCGGGAATTGCCGAAAGCGTGTAGGCCAACACAACCCGGCTGCCCAGTGAAATAACGGTTAGAATAATGGAGACCGAAGAATTGCCAAGGCCGCGGAATAGGCCGTACAGCAGAAATAGAATGCCGATACCCACATAAAACAGGCCCTCGGTTCGCAGGTACTGCATACCAATGCGAATGATTTCTGTCTCAGCAGCGCTGACAAACAATAACATAAGCGGTTTTGCAAAAACCCAAACACAAATAGAGGCCACTAAGCAAAAAGCGCTGGAGAGCTTCATGGCAAAAAACACCCCCTGGCGCAGGCGGTTTGTTTTGTTTGCCCCGTGGTTCTGGGCAATAAAAGTTGCAAAAGCATTTCCAAAATCCTGCGCGGGCATATAGGCAAAGGCATCAATTTTAACAACGGCGGCAAAGGCCGCGCTGGCGGCAAACCCAAAGCTATTTACCAGGCCCTGCACCATCAATATCCCAAAATTCATGATGGACTGTTGTACAGAGGTTAAAACCGAGTTGCTGACAACCAGCTTTAGCAGCTTTTTATTCAAATGCATATGCCGCCTGCGGGGGCTGAACTGCTTCGCCTTTTGGAAGAAATAGAGCAAGACCCCAATGGCAGAAAGGGCCTGTGCAATAATGGTGGCCATGGCGGCCCCCGCCACACCCAAACCGAATTGCAAAATAAAAACAAGGTCTAAGATGATATTGGTTACCGCCGCAACAGCCAAAAAAACAAGGGGCACAACCGTATTGCCAACACTTCGCAAAACAGAGGCAAAAAAGTTGTAAATGGTAACAAAGCTCATGCCTGCAAATATAATTTTTAAATAAGCGCGGGTGTCTTCCACTGACTGCGCAGGTATTTTTAACCATAGGATAAATTGATTAAGCAGCAAATAGGCCGTGGTGTTAATCACAAAGGAGAGCAGCAAGACAAAAACGAATGCATTCCAAATACTAATTTTCATATCTTCTGTACGGTTTGCCCCAAAAAGCTGCGCAAACACCACCCCGCTTCCCATGCAAAGCCCCAGTACAATAGATGTTAGCAAAACCATAAGCGCATAGGAGGAACCAACTGCCGCAAGCGCCGCCGCACCAATGGTTTTTCCCACAATCAGCGTATCCGCCACATTATACAATTGCTGCAGCAGGTTTCCCAAAATCATGGGTAGGCTGAAAAGAACCAGCGACCGGCCCACCCTTCCCGTTGTCAAGTTGTGTTCCAAACTATTATCCTCACTTATGGCCACCTGCCAGTACCATGTTTTCCGCCTCAAGGCGGTTGTACAAAAAAATGCGCCCAGGTATTCTTAACCTGCAGCCCATTCGAATACTACTTACACCATCGCTAAAGGCGGTTTGCACTGTCTCAATTTTATCATGGCATCTAGAGATACCCGCCCACACCTGACAAATGACCGCTGTGGCCAGATTCATCCGGCTTTATCCATTTTATAACATCAGGATCGTCCAGTACCGTTGTGCTAAAAACTGGTGCTTCCAACTTATCTGCACAGGCAACACATCGGATATTGGTCAAAGAGCGATTGTGAATCCGCCAGTTCAATGTAATAAAGCTCATTAATTTCATCACCACTTGCCGAGTATTATAGCATATAACGAGAATGCCGAACAAGTAAGTAGATGGAAAGGGGCAGAACTTGTATGACTAGTGGTTCACCATGACTAAACTAAGCCATGGTGGAGGCCCTTGATACATTTGACTCTACCTATGAAAAGCCTATAATATCATGTTTTTAAATCTTACCATACCCCTGTAGGTTCACTTACCTACGGGGGTACTCTTTTCTTTCTGTTTTGCCGGTTACGCTTTGGTTACAGCAGCTGGCCTATACTATGGCCATGGGAACAAAACACCGCAAGCAACGCTTACAAATAAAAGGAGAATTACCATGAATAGCAAACACAGCACACCCCAAAACATCACCGCCCAGAACCCCCAAAACAAAGGAGTGAATATCATGAAAAACACAAGCAACAGAAAAATCATTGCCCTGGCAGCCGCTGGTTTGGTAACATGCAGCCTCTTGGCCGCCTGCACAGCAAGGCCCCAACCCACCAATTTGCCCGCTGCCGCGCCATCTCCCATCTCCACAACCACCCTGGGCGCCCCTGCACCTACCCCAGCCCCTGCTCCTACGCCAACCCAAACTTCGGCCCCCGTCCCGGCGGCATCTGGCGCTGTGGCCCCCACACCCACCCCGGCCCCCGCTGCCGGAGATATCGGCATAGCCAAGGCCTGCGAGATTGCACAGCAAAATGCCGGAGTAGACCTCACACAGGCTACCATCACAAAACAAAAACCAGATTATGAAGACGGCATCTATGTGTACGACATTGAATTTGTAGCCGCAGGCGTAAAATATCAATATGAGATTGGTGCGGCCGATGGCAGCATTCGAGAGGCCTCCAAAGAGGCAGTGGCGCAGGGCTTGGCGCCGACAAATGGCCAAATTACCGCCGAAGCTGCCAAAGCTGCTGCCCTTGCACAGGCAGGGCTTACCGAAGCACAGGTCACCATCACCAAGCTGAATTTGGAATACGATGATGGGCGTGCAGAATATGATGTGGATTTCGTGGCAAACGGCGTGAAGTATGAATACACCATTGATGCCACCACCGGCACCATTCTGAGCGCCGAAACAGAAATGCGCTAGCGAAGAGAAAAGCCCGGTTACGCTTTGGTTACAGCGCGAATGATACAATACAGACAGAACAAAAACACATAGGAGGGAGACGAGAGCAATGACTATCTATATTTTGGCTGAAATTTTAAGGAATGGTTTTGGTTGACCGCAGTAATGGTTCTAAGGTTCAAAAGAGGTGGGCAGTCTGTTTGAAAATGCAGAGAAGCTGGAGGCTGCCTGGCCCCCTTTTATGAAGAAACTGATTGGCGCGCTAAAAGCCCATGTGTTAAAGCTGGGCAACAAGGCGGCGGGCGATAAGAGCGAAAACGACGAGACCCCAGGGCAATAGCCTTGGGGCTCTTTTTGATTGAAGTAAACATCATCTTTACTGTGCATTTTATACCCCCATTTCTACACAGTGGCCCCATTGTTCACCAGTGGGTGAGATAGAGAAAACCCGCTAAACAACTGCGTTTGCAGTCAATCAGCGGGTTTTCTTTCTGGCGGAGAAGGAGGGATTTGAACCCTCGCGACGCTTTCACGCCCTACACCCTTAGCAGGGGCGCCTCTTCGACCTCTTGAGTACTTCTCCGTGT
>CAZKBM010000020.1:8154-39200 GCA_964550985.1 uncultured Oscillospiraceae bacterium | reverse complement strand
ACACAGACCGACCAGTTATGAGCCGGATGCTCTAACCAACTGAGCTAAAGGCCCAAATGAGATGCGGCTATCATTATACCAAAATTTTCAAGACTTGAAAAGCACTTTTCCAAAAGCTACCCTAATATTTTTTTCAAAACTTGATCCTTCCTTTTATCCCTGCCTTACTTTATTTTTGGCCCGTCTTTCCGGTTTTGGCAATGGCTTTACCTGATGGTGTTATCCAATGGTTTCCTATATAGGCGTCTGCCTGCCTTGCATGGGAAGCCCATTCGCTGTACAATAACCAAATCAGCCAGCTGGCGTTTTACCTTTTTGGTTCGTTTATATCCCTAAGCGGGAGGCCAAGCCATGGACAATCGTTCCATTGCAGCAAAAGAACTTCTTTCACACATTCAGTGTTTTGTGCTGGATTTAGACGGCACCCTGTACCTGGGCGAACAATGGATTACCGGTGCGCTGGACTTTGTAAACGCCCTGCGTGCCAGTGGCCGTCGGGTGCTTGCGCTAACCAATAATTCTTCCCACAGCAGGGCATATTACTGCGCAAAGCTGCGGCAAAAAGGCCTGCTTTTGCCAGAGGCCAATATCCTCACCTCGGGCAGGGCCACCATGGCCTATCTGCATAGGGTACATGCCGGGCAGGCGGTGTTTTTGCTGGGCAACCGGGAACTACGTGAAGAATTTGCCCAGGGCGGCATTCCGCTGTGCGAAGCAGGGCCGCAAGTGGTGGTAACCGCATACGACACCGAACTGAGTTACGAAAAACTTGTGGCTGCTTGCGGTTTTTTACGCCAGGGCTTGCCCTTTATCGCCACCCACCCCGATATCAACTGCCCCTCTCCCCTGGGGCCCCTGCCGGATATCGGCGCCGTCCACGCATTGCTGGCGGCCTCAACCGGGCGCAGGCCGGACGTGGTGATAGGCAAACCCGAAGCGGGGATGGTGGACTATCTGCTGGCAAAAACCGGCCTGCCCGCAGAGCAAACCGCCGTGGTGGGCGACCGTTTGTACACCGATATTGCCATGGGGGCCCGCCACGGCCTGCTGCCGGTTTTGGTGCTAAGCGGTGAAACGCAGCCCTGTGACATTGCCGCCAGCCTCCACAAGCCCGCTTTGGTCTTCCCCTCAGTGCGGGAAATCATCCCTTACCTATAATCACTCACCTATAGGCTGGGGCCTGCTAGGGGGTAAAAAAGTCCTCAGGGCGATGGTCTCCCCTGCCAAAATAGGCGCGTATCTCCCCCGCCATATAAAGCGAGCCAAAGGCGCACACCAGGCCGTCCTCCCCCGCTGCCTCCAAAGCCGCCTGTACACCCGCCTGTACCGAGAGGCAGGCCGTGGCCCCAGCGCCCAGTGTTTCTATCCCTGCAGCCATCTCCTCTGGGGCAAGGGCCCTGGGCAGTGGAGGGGCCACGCAAAAAAAATGTTCGGCCAGGGGTAAAACTTCCTTTGCCATCTCCGCCCAGGCTTTATCCGCCATAACACCCAGTACAAACTGCCAGCGACGGCCGGGAAAGAAGCCTCCAAGGCTTTGCGCCAGGGCCTGCACCCCCTGCAAATTGTGGCCGCCATCCAGCAAAAACACAGGTCTTTGGCAAAGCAGTTCCATACGGGCGGGCCAGTGGGCCTTTTGAAAGCCCTGCTGCACCGCCTGCCAGGGAAGGGCAAGGCCGCAGCCTTCCAGTACCTCCAAGGCGGTCAGGGCGGTTGCGGCATTTATCCGCTGGTAACTTCCCGCAAGGGCCATTTCCAGGGCTTTGCCGTCCCAGGTAAAGCTTTGCCCGGTAAGCCCGGCTTCCAAAGATTGTAACCGCCTCATATCGGTTTTTACATACGCCAGGTTTTGGCTTTGGCACACCTTTTCCAGCACGTCTTCGGCCTCGGCCGGCTGGGGGGCAAACACCGCCTTGCTGCCCAGTTTTAAAATACCCGCCTTTTCACCCGCAATGGCCCCAAGGGTGCCCCCCAGTTCGGCCATATGGTCAAAGCCAATGCTGGTGATAACGGCCAGCAGCGGCGGCGGTATGACATTGGTGGCGTCCAGCCGCCCGCCAAGGCCCACCTCCAAAACCACAATATCACACTTTTTCCGCCGAAAGTACAAAAAACCCAGGGCTGTCACCATCTCAAACTCGGTGGGGTGGTCCTCCATGGCATCGGCCTGCTTTTTAACCTCTTCGGTCAGGCGTGCCAGTTCCTCATCGCTGATAGCTTTCCCATCCACCTGCATACGTTCGTTGAAAATGTTGACGAAGGGTGAGGTAAAGCAACCGGTTTTGTAGCCGGCAGCCGTTAGGGTACAGGCCAGCAAGGTGCACACGCTTCCCTTGCCGTTCGTTCCAGCCACGTGGATAAAGCGTATCTCTTTTTCGGGGCTGCCCAAACGGGCCAGCAATTCTCCAATGCGCTGTAGCCCCAGGCGGCTCACCCGCCAGCTCACATGCCCCATATAGCCAATTGCGCCATCCCTGTCCATTCCCCACACTCCCCTGATAGTGCAAATCCGCAGCCGTTCGCCTGCTGCCTGTTCAAACCGAAGCCCCCCGGCCGCAAGCACAGCCGGGAGGCCACTTTTTATAGTACCCCTGGCTACTTGCCCGTTTGACGCCGAGCCGCCTGGGCCACGTGTTTTACCAGCACCGAGGTGGTTACGGTGCCAACGCCGCCGGGCACGGGGGTAATTCCCCCCGCCGTGGGCTCTACAGCGTCAAAGTCCACGTCGCCGCACATTTTTCCATCGTCATCCACATAGATGCCCACATCCAAAATCACCTGGCCGTCGGAAAAATACTCCTTGGTAAAGCCGCGGGCTTTACGGCCTGCACAAACGGCCACCACCTCCGCCTCGCGGCAGGCGGCGGGCAGGTCGGCCGTGCGGGTGTGGCAGATGGTTACGGTGGCGTTTTTCCCTGTTAACATCATGGCTAAAGGTTTGCCCACCACCAGGCTGCGGCCCACCACCGTGGCGCGCTTGCCCGTCAAATCCACGCCATAAAAATCCAAAATTTCCATACAGGCCTGGGCTGTGCAAGGCGGGTAGCCAAGCGCAATATCGGCAAAAACACCGGCCAGCGAGCCATCGGTAATACCGTCAATATCCTTTTCGGGCGCCAGGGTATTGCACACCTCATGGTCGTCCATCTCTTTGGGCAGCGGGCGCAAAAGCAGCACCCCGTGCACCCCGCCGTCGGCATTCAGGCCGCGCAGGGCGTCTTGCAGTTGGGCCTGGGTGGTGCTTTGGGGCAGGGTGATATGCCGTACGGCCACCCCCACCTTTTCGCAGCGCTTTGTGGCCCCTTGCTCATAGGCAATGTCATCGGGTTTTTCGCCCACCCTCACTATGGCCAGGGTGGTCTCCACGCCTGTGTCTTTCAGCGCCTGCACCTCGGCGGCAACCTTTTCGTTCATGGCGGCAACCACCGCGGCGCCCTTCAGCAGTTTTTCCATCTTGTACTCTCCCCCTTACTTATTCAAACCGGGCGGCAACCCGGCCATAAATTTCATCCGCTTTGCGGGTGTAAACTTCTAGCATCTCGTGGGCGCGGCGGCTTGCTTCTTCGGCGTAAACGCGGTCTTTCATCGCTTTTGTGTTGATAAAAACATTCAGGCTGGCGCCGTGCAATGCCGCACGGCAAACCGCAACCCCCACGCCTACGTCACTTATGGCAATCGCCGTGCCCTTCTTTTCAAACTCTTCATGCAGCAAAATGGCCTTGCAGCATTTCTCCATAATTTGCAGGGGCACCTCGCAGGCTTCTTTCAGGGCGGCTTCCATCACACGCTCTTTCTCCTGCTTTTCGGCCTCGGTCTCGCGGGGCATACCATAGGCCTTGGAAAGCGGCTCAAACACCTCGGCGTCGCGGCACACCAGTGCCAGCAGTTCCTCCTGCAAGGTATCGGCCTGGGCCTTTAACGCCAAAATATCTTCCTGTACATCGGCATATTTCTTTTTGCCCACCGTAAGGCTGCCCACCATATTGCCCAAAGCCATACCAATGGCGCCCACCAAAGCCGAAGCGCCACCCCCGCCGGGCACAGGCTCTTTGCTGGCCAGTACCTGCACAAACTCCCGGCAGCTCTGCGTTGTAAAATCCATACAAACTCCCCCTTTTTGCTATATCGTATTTCCCCGCCTGTATTGTATTTGGCGGCTTTGCAACCATGTAAGCCCCGTACCCCTTGCCTGTTTTTGGCGTCTTCTGTACTGGGTTTTCAAAATTCTCTCTGCGGTGACAATTTCCCCTTTGCACCCGTGCAAAAATGGGGTATACTGGCAGTACAGCCACAGAAAAGCCGGGCAATTCTAGCATCTTAACCAAAAGCAGCATCTCATTTGGTTTTTTTATGGGAAGAACGGAAAATACCCAGCTTGCTCTATTATACATAGAATGTGCGCGGATATCCACCCCCAGATGCCCCTCGTTCGCAAAAATCTGGTTTTTGGCCATTTAAAGTGATGCACAGCGGTGTTGCACACACAGCCCTTTTGCAAAAACAGCATTTCAACGGGTTGTTTTGTGCTGCTTTAAGGCCATAACCGTACAAAGGGAAAGGAAGAAAAACATGGCAAATTTTTACAAATGTGATGACTGCGGAGAAATTGTTTTAGAGATGGGGGCCGCCGGCCAAAGCTGCCCCAGCCAATCCAAGCATCTGCTGCTGCCAAACAGCACCGACGCCGCCGGGGAAAAACACGTACCCGTGGTCACGGCCGAAAATGGAAAGGTAAAAGTACAGGTTGGCGCCACTTTACACCCCATGACGGACGAACACCACATTGCCTGGGTATATGTAAAAACCAGCTTTGGCGGCAGCTACTGCAATCTTTGCGCGGGCGATGCACCCGAGGCCCTTTTAAACCTGCAGCCCAGCGAGGTTTTGGAGGTATACGCCTACTGCAACCTGCACGGCCTGTGGAAGGCCCCCACCCCGGTGTTTGAACTGGATTTTGGGCAGAATGACGTAGCCTGCTCGGCCGAGTTTTCGGGTGGATGCGTGGAGCCCTCCAAAGGCTAACTCTTTTTATTGATTGGCAGAAAATGGGCCCAGGTAGCCGCTAACAGGCTACCTGGGCTTTTTTGTGGTGTATTTGTGCATTTTTTTGGGCACAAAAATCTCCACAATTGTGCTGCACAGCTTTTTGAGAAACTCTTATAGCAAAAGCTTGCTGCGCAACCTTTTGAGAAACTGTAATAACACCCGCCCTTGGACGGACCTTCCGCCAAAGCAGTTGTTGCCATAAAAATGCCAAACAGCAGGTTTACCGCCCCAATTGCTGCCACTGTCTCCTTTTTCACGCCTTACACCTGCTCCACATTTTCTGCAAGCAACCATTGTTTTGCAGCTTCCTTCACGATAATACACTTCTGGTAATTGTGTGTCAATTACCAGAAGTGTATGGCAATTTCTCGTAGCATACTCTACTATTTATTAGAAAGGTAGAGTTATGGACAAAAAACAAATTAACATGGAGGTTGGGGCGCGGGTGCGCTCCGCCCGCCTCGTCTTAGGTCTTTCGCGCGAAGAACTGGCGGAACAAATTGATATATCCATCCTCTTTCTTGGCTATATTGAATCTGGCCAGCGCGGGCCTTCACTCACCACATTTCAAAACCTCTGTCTTGCTCTGCACGTCTCGGCCGATTATCTGTTGTTTGGCAAAACGGATACCGCCGCCCCCACGCCGCCGCTTTCTACCATTTATAACCGCCTGGAGCCTGAATACCAGGCATTGGCGGAAGAGCACCTGCGCATTCTTATTAGAACCATAGCCGCTGCAAAGGCAAAAAGTTCGCAAGGGGGGGCTCCCTCAGGCGCTGCTACAAAAAGCCCAAAGACAAAACAGGAAAAGTAATAAAAACTGCCATACCCTCTGTTGGGGGTGGCAGTTTTTTACTTTTCCCGTTCTTTCCCTTTGCTTTGCCCCGGGCGGGCTGCGCCTTTAGCCGCCCAGCACCTGAATGTGATACTGCCTTTGGCGGGGGCCGTCGAACTCACAAAAATAGATGCCCTGCCAGCGGCCCAAAGCCAGTTGCCCCTCGCGCACCGGCACTGTAACCGAAGCGCCCACCGCGCAGGCCCTGGCGTGGGCCGCGCTGTTCCCCTCGGCATGGCGGAACTCCGGGTGGTTGGGAAAGGCCTTCTCCAGGGCCAGCAAAAGGTCCCTCGCAACATCGGGGTCGGCATTTTCGTTAATGGTAACGCCTGCCGTTGTGTGGGGGCAGTACACCACACACAGGCCGTTTTGTATTCCCATGGTCTCCACCGCGTCCTCCACCTGGCGGGTGATAGACACAAATTCCTGCTCTTTTTGGGTATTCACACGCACACTCGTCATGACATTCACTCCCGAATCTCTATAATTTCTTCCAAAGTTTTGCGCGCTGGGCCTTTGGGCCATTCATCGGTGTAGCCCAGTGGTGTTACCGCCACCACCACCGCCGCCTCTGGCAGTTGCAGTATCTTCTTTACCTCCGGGGCTTTAAAGTGCCCCAGCCAACAGCTGCCCACATCCAGTTCGGCCGCTTTCAGCATCATGTAGGTAAGGGCAATGCTGCAATCGGCCGTGGCAGCGCTTTGGCCACAGTCCATCATCCGGTCATTTTCGGCCCAAAGCACCAGGCACACCGGGGCGCCGCCCACCTGTTTTTGGCCGTAGGCGGCCTCTTGCAGCGCCTGTATCTGCGCGGGGTTACGCAGGGCGGTAAAATGCCAGTTTTGTATGTTCTTGGCCGAAGGGGCCAGCCGCCCGGCCTCCAAAATTTTCAGCAGCACCTCGTCTGAGATGGGCTTTTGGCTATATTTCCTCACACTTTTTCTTTTTAAAAATACTTCGTCCAGGGTCATGCCTCTTCTCCTCTCTCTTCCAGCAAAACATCGGCTGCACTTTCTTCAATCTTTTTTTCGGCCACCCAGGTACGGCCACGCGGGCCAATGCGGTAAAAGGTCATCCTACGGTTTACGGCGCTGCTCTCATCAAATTTTAGGGTGCCGCTTTCGTCGGGGCTTGGATAGTAAAATTGGCGCTGCGCCGTACTGGCATAGGCCACCGGGCTTGAGAGGATATAGCAAAGGGTGCTCTGCGGCAAATCCTCTTTGGTAAACCGCCCCGGGATGAAGGTCTCCTCTTCATCATACAGACGTATCACACCATTTTCCAGCGCAATTTGTACCATTTTTCTGCGGGGCTTGTGCCCACCCGAACCCTTGGGCCCCCGGTGCAGGGCCAAAAAGATACCCGTATACATCTCTGCAAAAAGGCTTAGGGGCACCTCCCGCACAGCCGCCTCGTCGCCGGGGGCCATGGGGTCGTTCAACACCACATACCGCTCGCCATCTTTGGCCTTAAAGCCCCGCACAACCACCAGGTGCCCCGTACTATCCACCGTGGCCCCTGGCAGCAGGGGGCGGGCGTCCGTTTCTTTTTCAAGGGGGGGTGGGGGCCCGCCTTCCCCGGTTTTTTCGGGCGTCCCCCCTGCGCTTACCGCTTCTTCCCCCTCTGCCGCGCCTTCTCTCTGCGCCTCTTTTGGGGCCAGTGCAGGCGCCCGGTAGCGCACCTTGGCCGCAATGCCATGCCCCAGCCATACCTCGCGGCGCAAAAGTTCCAGCCCGCCATAGCCCACATAGCACTCAAAGCCGTACACCCCGCCCAGCGCACTTAAAAAGGCCAGGTTTTCATAGGTTCCCGCGCCGGTGTCATAGATGGCGCGGGCCACCTCCTCGGGCAAAACATCGGCCCCCCAGCGGTTCATCAGCATGGCAAGGCTGGTTGCGCCGCCCATCCGCTCGGCAATGGCGGGGTCTCGCACCAGGGCCGAATAGGCCGGTATTTCCAGCACTCGGTCGCCCGCATAAAAACCTGCTGCCTCACCGGGGGCCTCTGGCTGGGTGGCCAGGGCCATAAGCTGCACGGTGGGTGTACATTTTTCTTCGTCTGAACGCAGATGTACCCGAATTTGCGCGCTTTCAGCCGCAGGCGCACCTGGCAAAAGCGTCAGGGTTTCGGCCTCCACACGCGCCCGTTCATCGCCGTGCGGCGCGGGGGAGTGCCTATCCAAATACGGACACCAGGTGCCAAAGCTGAACCATTCGCTCCAGTGCCCGCCCGCCTGCACCCGCACCTGCACCTCAATAGAGGTGCCCGGCGGCGTATCGGCATTCCAGCTGGGAATGAGGCGGCGGAAACGGCCGGCCAAAAAAGGCGGGCTTGTGTAACTGCCCTCGGGCAGGTGGCCCGTACCCCGGCGTCCCAGCTGAATCCCCCCTTCGTCCACGGCGGTATTTTCAAATGCCCCTGCGGCAAAATCGGCAACCTCCCGCAGCAAAAATAGGCTTTTCGTCATCTTGCACCTTCCCCAAAAGCGTGATATTCTTTCTTTAGTATATCATAGATTGCAAGGAGTAGCTTCATGGATTTTTTAAGTGCATTACCTCCGTTGGCCCTGGCTGCCCTGGGAACGGGTTTTACCTTTTTAACCACGGCGGTTGGCGCCTCTATGGTGTTTTTTGTGCGCGGGGAACCAAAACCCTCTCTCATGCGGATTTTTTTGGGTTTTGCAGCCGGCGTAATGATTGCCGCCAGCGTTTGGAGCCTGATTATCCCCGCCATTGAGATGGCCGAGGCGCAGGGCCACATCGGGTGGCTTCCCGCGGCGGGGGGCTTTTTGCTGGGCGTGGGCTTTTTGCTGCTTTTGGACACCATCATCCCCCACCTGCACCCCGGCAGCGAGGGGGCCGAGGGCCCCAAAACAAAACTGCCGGGTTCCTCCCTGCTGGTGCTGGCCGTAACACTGCATAACATCCCCGAGGGGATGGCCGTGGGCTTAGCCTGCGCCATGGCCGCAACGGGTAACGGCACGGTGGCCGCCGCCGTTGCGCTTTGCATCGGTATGGGGCTACAAAACTTCCCAGAGGGGGCCGCCGTCTCCATGCCG
Organism: uncultured Oscillospiraceae bacterium; assembly: GCA_964550985.1. GTDB lineage: Bacteria > Bacillota > Clostridia > Oscillospirales > Ruminococcaceae > JAAYCI01. Next base: position 30,264 of record CAZKBM010000020.1, on the reverse strand, counting down.
CTGCGGGCCGATGGTTTTTCCAGCAAAAAAGCTTTTGTCTACGGTGCGTTTTCGGGTTTTGTAGAGCCTGTTGGGGGCATTTTAGCCGTGCTGGTGGCCGGGGGCATCGCCCCTTTGATGCCCTGGTTCCTCACCTTTGCGGCCGGGGCCATGATGTACGTTGTCATTGAAGAACTGATACCCGAGGCCCACCTGGGGGAACACAGCAACACCGGCACCCTGGGCGCTTTGGCAGGTTTTTTGGTGATGATGATATTAGATGTGGCCTTGGGATAGGGGCTTTGCCCCCAATAACACCCAAGCGAAGGAGTTACATACAATGCAATACCTTTCAGAAAATGCTTTTGCTGAATTTTCTATGCCCGGCCAACTCAAACCCTGCGGGGCTAAACTTGCCTTTTTGCTGCGCAAGGCAAACCTGGCCGAAAACCGCTATGACCATACCCTGCACCTGCTGGAGGATGGCCTTATACGCCCGCTGGAGGCCGCCGGGCGGGTGGCCGCCTTTTGGTGGAAGGACCCAAACACCCTTATTTTTGCCCGCCAGCCCGAGGGCGAGGGGGAAAAGCCAGACGGCATGGTGTTATACAGCCTTTCCCTTGCAGCGCCCGGTGCCATAGGTGAGTTTGTGCATTTGGAGCAAGAGGCCGAGGATTTGGCCTTTTTGCCGGACGGACGGCTGCTTTACCTTGCGCCGCGGCAGGATGCCCCCCTGCCCCTGGGCGGGCAGGAATGCGACCGTGACGATTATGAAGTGGTGACCGAATTGCCCTTTTGGGAAAATGGCGGCAGCTTTACCACCGGCCGCCACCGGGGGCTGTGGCTGTGCGAAAACGGCAAAGCCCGCTGCCTTACCCCGCCTGCAACCGATATAGAGGAGTTTCACCTGGCGGATGGCGGAAGGCGGGCCCTGTTTTTTGGCCATAGCTGGGGGCCTTTACTGCCTTTGAGCAGTGAGCTGTATGAGCTGGACACCCAAAGCGGAGAGATAAGCGCCCTGCCCCTGCCCGCAGAGGTTTTTACCCTGCAAACCATTGCCCCGCTGGACGATGGCCGCCTATTGTTGTTTGGCTGCGATGCCAAAGCCTATGGCGTAAACCAAAATGGGGCTTTTTACCTGCATACGCAGGGCAGCGCCGAGTACCGCCTTTTGTACGGCGGGGGGCAGCACACCGCCGTTAGTACGGTGTGCTGCGACGTCCAGTTTACCACACCCTGCCGCCTCTGCCAAAGGGGCACAAAAGCCCTGTTCATCAGCACCCTTGGCGGGGACGCAAAACTGCAGTCCATAGACCTTGCAAGTGGCCAAATCAGCACCGAAAACGACGCCCCAGGCAATGTTAGCGAGTTTACCCTTTTACAAGGGGACGCCGTGTTTGTGGCCCTGCGCGGGCTTGCGGGGCCCGAACTCTATCAAAGCCTGCCCGGCGGCGGGGAAAAACGGCTGAGCGGCTGGAACCAGAACATTGCCGCCGCCAATAGTTGCCCTGTGCCCGAAGAACTTTGGGCTGAAAGCCCGGACAAAACCGGCGTGCAGGGCTGGCTCTTGCGGCCCGCAGGCTGGCAGGCGGGTAAAAAGTATGCCGCCGTGCTATACATCCACGGGGGGCCAAAGGCCGCCTGGGGCAGTATTTTTCACCATGAATTGCAGTATTTGGCGGGGCAGGGTTTTGCCGTTTTGTTCTGTAACCCCCGTGGCTCGGATGGGCGGGGGGACGATTTCGCCGATATCCGGGGCCGATACGGCAGTGTAGACGCCGCCGACTTACTGGCCTTTTTAGACGCCGCGCTGGAAAAGCACCCCTGGCTGGACGCCGAAAAACTGGGGGTGGTGGGCGGCTCCTACGGCGGCTTTATGGTGAACTGGCTCATCGGCCACAGCCGGCGCTTTCAGGCGGCGGTTTCACAGCGGGGCATTGCCAACTGGATGAGCATGGCCGCACTCTCGGACATTGGCAGCCTGTTTGTGCCCGACCAGGCCACAAACCCCTGGCAAAACCCCGAGGCCGCCTTTACAAACTCCCCTTTAAAATACGCCGGGGAGGTGCAAACCCCCACCCTGTTTTTACACAGCGACAAAGATTATCGCTGCCCCCTGCCCGAGGGGATGCAGATGTACGCCGCACTGATGCAGCGCGGCGTACCTACGCGGCTTTGCATTTTCAAGGGGGAAAACCATGAACTTTCACGCAGTGGCAAGCCCCGGCACCGGGTGGCCCGCCTGCGGGAGATTGCGGGCTGGCTGGAAAAATGGCTACACTAAAACCCATTCTTTCAAGGCAACGCAGCAAAATCAAACACGCAGCTATGGTATGGGCCAAGCCAAGCTTTGCCTGACCGGTTCTTACAAAAGCTTGCTGCGCCACCTTTTGAGAAACTGTAATTAGTAACTGGAACACTGTAAGCATCCCACACTGCAGCCCTGCGGTGTGGGATATTTTTTCCTCCTTGCCCCTTTGCCTACAGGGATAATAGGTTGACAAGGGCTATTTTGTGTGATAGTATATGTTTACGATATCAATTTGATATCACAAACATATTGGAAGATGGCTAGGAGGTCGTCTGTGATGAAAAACAATACAAACCCTGTACAAACCCCTACCCCGGTGGAAGAATTTACAGCCAAAGCCGGAAATGGCATGGTGGCCTTGGTGCTGAACAGCTTGCTGGTTTTAGTGGGGCTTGGGCTCTTCATCTTTGGCGCAACACAGGTGGAAACGGGCAGTGGTATGCTGGGCACGCTGGCCATGGTGCTGGGGGGCGTTTACGCTTTTTTGGTTGGGCCCTTTTTGTACGCGGGCATCAAAGTGCTGCGCCCGGGCGAGGCCATGGTGCTTACCCTGTTTGGCAATTACAGCGGCACCCTACGCGGCGCGGGCATCTATTTTGTAAACCCCTTTTCGGCGGCGGTGGGCACCCCGGTGGCGGGCGTGGCAGGGCAAAGCCTTGTGGTGGAAAATACCCCCGCCAAGGGTAAAGAGGGGGAAGCCGGCACCCGTGTTGTGAAGCCGGGCAGAAAGATTTCGCTAAAAACCATGACGCTGGACAATGGCATTCAAAAAATCAACGACCAGCTCGGCAACCCCATCAACATTGGCATAGTGGTAATATGGCGGGTTGATAATACCGCCAAAGCTGTATTCAGCGTGGATAACTACCTGGATTTTCTCTCCATCCAGTGCGATTCTTCCCTGCGGAATATTGTGCGGCTATACCCCTATGACAGCTGTGACGACGAGAGTGAAAACGAAAAAAGCCTGCGGGGCAGCAGCGTTGAAATTGCCGAGAACCTGAAAGTTGCCATACAGGAAAAGGTTCAGGCGGCGGGGCTGGAAATTTTAGAGGCCCGCATCACCCACCTGGCCTATGCACAGGAGATTGCCGCAGCCATGTTACAGCGCCAGCAGGCCCGCGCCATAGTAGACGCCCGTCAACTGATAGTGGACGGCGCCGTGGGCATGGTGGAAATGGCCCTGGACCGTTTGCAGGAGCACGATGTGGTGCAACTGGACGAGGAGCGCAAAGCCGCCATGGTAAGCAACCTGCTGGTGGTGCTGTGTGGCAATAAAGACCCCCAGCCCATTGTAAACAGCGGCAGTATTTATTAAAATAGCAGTATCCAAGCCAAATTTACAGCATATGAACAAACTGTAGCGCATAAATACGGGCAAAATCAGACGCTGCATAACAGTTTTTACTTTGTATTAGAGTTTCTTACAAAAACCTGCCGCGCAGCTTTTTGAGAAACTCTAATAGCAAAAGCTTGCAGCAGTGCAGATGGGAGGCTGTTTTGGAAAACAAACAAAAAAAACAGGTTCCCCTGCGGCTCTCCGCCTCACTTTACCAGGAGCTTTCCGCCTGGGCCGAAGAGGAGTTCCGCTCGGTAAATGGGCAGATTGAGTTTTTGCTTACCGAGTGCGTGCGCGCACGCAGGAAGGGGAAAAGCAATACCACCCCCAAGGCCTCAGCTGGAGAAAAGCCTTCTACAGATGAATAACAAAACCGGCGCAGCAGTCCTGCGTCGGTTTTCTCGTAATAAGCTCCCTTTGTTTTGGGCTTTCTCGCCCAGGCCCTCCTTGCTTTGGCCGCTCTGTCCCAGGGCCTTTTTGGAGGGTTCCGCCTTTTTTTCGTTGCATTGCGGCGCCTACGCCCCCTATAATAGATACAGAAGACATTTACTTCAAAACACGCGCTTACACCGAAGGGAGCCCCCATGAAACGCATCTGTGACTCGGCCACCGAACAAATTCACATCATCCGTTACCAGCACTTAAACGGCCAGCGCCGCCTGTTTGGCGGGCAATTGCTGCAGTGGATAGACGAGCTGGCCGGAACGGTGGCCTTTCGCCATACCGGGGGTGAGGTGAACACCGCCGCCATTGACAACCTGATTTTTAAAGCCCCCGGCTTTTTGAACGACCTGATTGTGATGAAGGGAAAAATCACCCACATTGGGCGCACCTCCATGGAGGTGGAGGCGGTTACTTTTGTGGAAAACAGCCGGGGTGAGCGTAAAATGATCAACAAAGCTTACCTTGTGATGGTGCTTTTGGACGAAACCGGCACCCCCAGCCCCGTACCCCCGGTAGAGCTGGTAAGCGAAGAAGAACAGGTGGACTGGGAGGCCGGGGAGCGGCGGTACAAACTGCGCAAGCAGCGAAGAATTGAAAATTATTAGAAAACGCCTCAGACAAGAGACACGGCCTTTTCGTAAATATGGCGCACCATAAAGGAATATTTTTGTTTTGTATGCAAAAAGCGAGAGGGCTAAAACTCTCTCGCTTTTAATCGTTCTACCAAGTTTTTATATGACGCTAAAAAATACGCGGAGGCATACGGTTATGGAAACCCGCCAGCAACAAATACATCACACAGTAGATATCCAAAAGACCCATAGCATACACAAGGCCGCGGTCACAGTTGGTACGGCGTTCCAGCTTACCATAAAACAGCAGTGCCAAAAGCGGCAACACCCCCATAAAATACCGCCCCTGCGCCCCCCTTATGTAATAGGAGCCAATATAGGTCCAGGTGACGGCGGCCACAAGGGCAAGCAGATACACCCCTGTAAATGAAAGCCCCACCACCAACCTTTGGCTGGGGCGCAGGGTAAGCACCGGCTGCCCCTTTGCGGGGCATACGCTGAGCACCAGCAAAATGGCCATGGCAAAAAGAGCCCAAAGCGGGATATTATTGTACTGAATGGCCCCCATACCGGTCAGCAGTTCTCCAAGCTGATCCACGGCTGTTGCCCCAAGCAGGCGCAAAAACTCCAGCGGCGTTTGCATAATACCAACAAAGGTATATCCACCCTCAGGGTCCAGCCAGGGGGTCACACCCACCTCCGCCGTCATCATGTCGTATTGCCCCACCACGGCATAATAGACATATCTTCCCAGCACCAGCGCCCCGCAAACCCCCAGCAATGCACAAAATAGGGTTTTCCATATGGGGTGCGCCCATTTTTCTCTAGGGACAATTAAGGGTAAAATTAACAGCGGAATATAAATGTACTTTAGCGGCGCCAGCAGCAAGCCTGCTGCCGCCAAAATCAGGATATCCCGCCAACCCAGCTTGGGCCTGTCATAGCAGATGTACAGTACATACCCCGTAAAAAAGAAGCACAGTTCGATAATGGAGGTATCGTAGGAATAGCCACCCGCCGCTTGCAGGGCGAAAGGGATAAGACCAGAAAGGCAAAACAGCGTTTTAAAAGCTGCCGGTACCAGCCGTACGGTGCAGTAAAGAATGCCCGTGTAAGCCAAAAGGGAAAGCCACTGCCCAAAATACAGGGTTGCCACCTGCCCAAGGCCCAATAGGCGCGCCAAGCTTAGCCCCAAAATTTGCGGAATGTACTGATACACCATGCCCGCCACCCGCGCCTTTACTTCAATTGTGGCGCCGGGGTCGCTCTCCTTTTCCCAAAAATCTTGGTAGATATGGTAATAGTTATCCCGTTTGGGTTGATAGTAGGTAAAGCCCTCCTCTGTGTCTTCAGCCCGCATTTCAAAAAATCCGTCTTTATCGGGCTTTTCCCCGCCAAACAGGCGGTTTGTATGGTAAAAAGCCGTGTTGATATGGGAGACATCGTCGTTGCCGGAATAGGGGGGAAAGGCAAAGGTGAACAAAAACCCAAGCATCAGGGCCGCCACCAAAAAGACGTTTTGGGGTTTGGCACGCACCCAAAACAGCATAACCCATAGCACAACGGCAAGTAAAACCAGCCCTGCGGCAATGGGCCAGTAGTACGCCGTCATAAAAGAGGAATCTCCGCAGAACATCAGAGACAGGCTGCCCCGCTGTTCCTGCCCCAGTATCCAGCAGGGGAACTGCGTATCGGTTAGCCGCAGGGTCATGTTCTGTGTTTCGCTTAGGCCCGTAAAATGGAACTGCAATAGAACCGTCTGCCCCGAAAGGTGCACCGGTTCTTCAAACGGAACCAGCAAAAAGGAAGTAGGGGTCATTTCATAAAACGGAACATCGAAGGTCGTCAAAGTTTCTTGGGTATCCGTGTTAAACAGCCTGCCCGCAATGTGCATCTCACTTGGAAACTGCGTATAAACCCCCGGCTTAATGCCAAAACCGTTTAAAGGGCCATCCCAGCGCAGCATCTGCTCAATGGGTTCTTCGTTGGTAAATACGTCCGAGGGGTATTCCCCCCCACCAAACAGGTAGGCCTTTCCCGTAAGGGTGGTGTCCAGGTAGGGGTATACCGCCGTAAAATAAATCAGCAAAGCAATCAATATTCCCATCAGGGTAATGAATAAAGGGATAAAAACTTTTTTTGCGCCCGCCATTCTTTCCCTTTCGTCTCCCCAAAGCTTCTGCACCGGCAAACAAGGCCCCCCATCATTTCTGTAAATATCTTATTTCCACAGTAATTATTCTGTCCGCTAGATAACAGCGCCTCATCTCTTCTCTAGCAGGCGGAAGGATATAGGGCGCAAGATATAAATTTTATATCATTATCGCCGTAAAAATGCAAGTATCTAGAATACGTGCCGTGCCAAGCTCATGCACTTGCCGAACTTGTCAATTCAGGCTAAGCCATGCTATACTTAAGCATTATTACAGCTTCTCAAAAGGTAACGCGGCAAGCTTTTGCTATTGGGGTTTCTCAAAAATCTGTGCAGCAGCTTTTTGTAAGAAACTCTTATACAGAGTAGAAACTGTTATGCAGCGCCGGATTTTTCCCGTATTATGCGCTACTGTCTGTTCACTTGCTGTAAAAATGATATCTACTGGTAACCATTTGCTGTATAAGTGTTATTTTACTGGAAAGTAGGAACCAAAACGATGGATGAAATATATAACTGGGGATACTATATATCCGAAAGCTACAATGACCCGGAACACTGGGTAAAATTTTTTGGCGGTGTTGCAAAACATATTGCCGAAGAATTGAACCCCAAAACCGTTTTGGATGTGGGGTGTTCCGTTGGCTACCTTGTGGCCGCCCTGCGTGATGAAGGCATTGAAGCCTACGGCACCGATGTTTCCGCTGACGCTATTGCCCACGCACGTGAGGACATCCGCCCCTACCTGCAAGTAAATTCCCTGTTGGAAGAGGCTATGCCCAGCGGTTTCCCCGCGCGGTTTGACCTGGTTACCAACGTAGAGGTGCTGGAACACCTGTATGAAGAAGAACTGGAGGCAGCGCTTAAAAAGCTCTGCTCTTTTTCCGACCACATCCTGTTCTCCTCCTCGCCCGACGACATTGTGGAGGAGACCCACGTGAATGTGCGCCAGCCCGAATACTGGGTAAAGATGTTTGCCGCCCAGGGGTTTTACCGCTCGATGAGTTACGACGGCAGCTACCTTTCGCGCGATACCCTGTTTTTCACAAGACATAACGAGATGAGCCTGCCGCGCCTTGCCGAGGATTATGAACACTACCTGAGGCTTGTAAAACTGCACGCCTATGAGGCGTTGCAGCGAAGTGGCCGCATAGCCTACACCCCTGTTTTACGCTTTGGCTCGGGGCAAAACATCCAGGGCGCGGCTTTGGTCATCAACCACGACCAACCGGATTTTAGCTGGGAGGCGCAGCTCCCTCCCGGCAGCAGCACCATACAGTTTATTGCCGCAAATGGCGCGCGCTGCGTGGCCGAGGGCCTCTCCATAACCGTTGCGGGGCAGGGCCTGCCCCTTACCGATATGCGCGGCAAAGCCGTGGGCCAAAACCAGCTTTTGCTGGAACTGGGCGAGCCCATCTATGCCCACAGGGAGGAAAGTTCCACCGAAAGCCTGCCCCTGCGTGTCAGCGGCCGCATCTACCCCATAACCCAAGATGCCTTCATCACGGCCTTTACCGGCCAGCAAAGGGCCATGCAGCGGCAAAAGGCCGAGTGGGAAAAAGAGGCTGAACTTGCCGAAGAGCGCTATAAAGCTATGGAGGAAGACCGCGACCGTTTTAAAGACACCTACCAAAACATCGTGCAGTCCAGCTCCTGGCGGCTTACCCGCCCCTTGCGCGGCCTTACCCGTGGGGGCAAAGGCGCGGTGCGCGGGCTGTGCCTGCGCCTGCCCGGTTTACGCAGTTTTTACCCCTGGGCCAGTTCGGTGCGGCACCTGGGCCGGGCACAGGTAAAGTTTAACAGCCAGCGCTACGGCAGTTACGACGGCCCCCCCTCGCCCCTGATACCGGGCTATGAGGAACTACTGGCCCAGGCCGCCAGCGCCAGCCCGGCGGTAAAGTTTAGCATCATCGTGCCGCTGTACAACACCCCGGCAGCCTACCTGGAGGCCCTTTTGCGCAGCGTGGTGTACCAAAGTTACCCAAACTGGGAGCTGTGCCTGGCCGACGGCAGCGATGACGGAAATGGGCATATCGCGGCCTTGGTAGCCAAATACACCCGCAAAGATAGCCGCGGCCGAATCCACTATAAAAAATTGCCGGGGAACCTTGGGATAGCCGGCAACTCCAACGCCGCCATAGAAATGGCGGGCGGAGACTACCTGGCCCTCTTGGATCACGACGATATTTTAAACCTCTCCGCCCTGTATGAGATGAGCTTGGCCATTGCCCAAAGCGGGGCCGAGTTCCTCTATTCGGACGAGATGACCTTCCGCGGCAGCAACCTGCGCGACGTGCAGATTGTGAATTTAAAACCCGACTTCTCCCCAGACACCCTGCGCAGCCTCAACTACATCTGCCATTTCTCAGTGTTTAAAGCTTCGTTGCTGGAACGGGCCGGGGGCCCCTTCCGCGAGGCGTACAACGGCAGCCAGGACTACGACCTCTTTTTGCGCCTTACCGAGGTGGCAAACCAGGTACTGCACCTGCCTAAAGTGCTGTATTTTTGGCGCAGCCACGAAAACTCTGTAGCCAGCAGCGCCGGCGCCAAACCCTATGTGCTGGACGCCGCCAAGCGCGCCATTGCGGCCCAGCTGGAGCGCCTTTGCCTGAGCGGCGAGGTGGAGGACAACCCAAAACTGATTACCACCTACCATGTAAAGTACGATATCATCGGCCAGCCACTCATCTCCATCCTCATCCCGAACAAAGACGAGGCCGCCACCTTGCGCTGCTGCATCCAGTCCATCCGGGAAAAATCCACCTACCAAAATTTCGAAATCATCATCTGTGAAAACAACAGCGCCGAAGAGGACACCTTTGTCTGCTACAAAGAACTGGAAGAGGACCCCCGCATCCGGGTTGTCACCTGGGAGGGCGTTTTCAACTACTCGGCCATCAACAATTACGCCGCCAGCTTTGCAAAGGGCGAGTATCTACTGCTGCTGAACAACGATACCGAGGTCATCAGCGAAAACTGGCTGGAGGAGATGCTGATGTTTGCCCAGCGCAGTGACGTGGGGGCGGTGGGCGCAAAGCTGTATTACCCCGACGACAGCCTGCAACACGGCGGCGTGGTGGTGGGCCTTGGCGGCGTGGCGGCCCATATCCATGTAACCCTGCCGCGCGACTTTGCCGGTTTTATGGGCATATTAACCTATGCCCGCAATGTAAGCTGTGTAACCGCTGCCTGCCTGATGATACGCAAGGCCGTTTACGACGAGGTGGAGGGCCTGAACGAAAAGTTCACCGTGGCCTTTAACGATGTGGATTTCTGTATGCGTTTGCGCAAGGCGGGCTATCTGGTGGTTATGACGCCCTTTGCCGAACTGTACCACTATGAATCCAAAAGCCGAGGGGACGACCAAAGCCCCGCGAAGCTGGCGCGTTTTCAAGGGGAGGTGCAGCGCTTCCAAAGCCTGTGGAGCAGGGAACTGGAGATGGGCGACCCCTACTACAACAAAAACCTCAGCGTAAACACCACCAATTACGACCTCGACATCAGCCTGTAAGCCGCTGCACACAAAGCAAAGCCCTCAAGGGAAATCTCCCTTGAGGGCTCACTGTTTTCATAAATTCAGTTTTAGGCCATGCCTGCCACCAGGTTTTCCTGGGCTTTTTGGGGTTTGTACAAACGGCACATCTCCACAATGGCGCAGGCTTTATCGGCCATGCTCACCACAAAGGATTCAGAGTGCTTGGGCATGGTGGGGGTTAGGGGCCACATATGCTTTACAATGATATCTTTTTCTTTGTGCGTAAGCTCATACCGTTCCTCGGCGTTTTTTAAGGCCTGGCGGGGGTGCTGCCACAGGCGGCTAATCCCCTGGTTTTCCTCTTCCCACTCGCCCAGGGCAAAATCGTGCAAAAGGCCGGCGCGGGCGGCGGCTTTGTAGTCTAGCCCCAGCTTTTTACAAACCAAAAAGCTTAGGTAGGCAACACTTAAACTGTGGGTTAAACAGTTGGAACGCTTGCTGTGCCGGGGCAGGTTTTCCATCGAAAGGACATCTTCGTCCTCTATAATATCTTTTACCAGTTCAATAAATTGTTCGCGGTTTTCGGGTTTCCACATATATTGGGGGCTCCTTTGGGGGTTTTTTCACTTATAAGTATCCAATAGATTCGCCGCTGTATCTATTATACTATATTTTTATCCCAAAAACTATAGACAAAACGGCAGAAGTTAGCCTTGTAAAACTCTCATATCTCTACTAAATTACCAATATTTCCGCTTTTTTGTGAAACTTTTGTAAAGTAAAACGGCGCAAATCCAACATCGCCGCATCCCCCGGCGTCTTTCGGCCAGGCACTTCGCCAGGGCCTCTTTGTGCGGTTTTTCCAAAAGTGCTTTTGCCCCCGCTTTGCCCGCCCCACCATTTATGGCAGAACGGCTTACAACCGCCTGTTGAGGGGCCGGTTAGTTCATACGGGCAAACACCTCTTCGGCGGTGGGGTATTCCTCCAGCGAAGGCGCGCATATCTCCAGCGGCAAAAAGCTAGCAATAAAACGCCTGTCCTCTTCGGGCAGCCAGCGCTGTTCGGCCAGCACCCTTTCGGCCTGCGCCATTCCACCGCCCTCAAGGCCCCCATTTTGCATGCAGGCATCTTTGGCAATGATAAACACAAACATCTTTTCCTCATCTTTTACCTTGGAACGACAGCCCTGCTTTATCACCGAAAGGGCCGCATCTTTTTGGGCAAGGCCAAAGGGGAACATCCTGTTTTCAAAATCCAGCCGTTCCTTATCCATCTGTTCCTTGCTTTTAAACGGCCAACCGTCAAGCCATCCCATCTACTGCACCCCATTCCCTGTCAATCTCTTTGCAAGTATGCTATACTATATGGTAGTACGCTGTCAACCGGAGGAAGCCATGGATATCCAAATCGACCGCGAATTTGTTCTGCATCAATTGCCCAGGCGGCCCCGCAACGCCCACAAAGGCACCTTTGGCACCCTGCTGGTGCTGGCGGGCAGCCGCCCTTACCGGGGCGCCGCGCAACTGGCGGCAGCAGCGGCCCTGCGGGCGGGCACCGGCCTTGTGCGGCTAGGCAGCACCGAAGCGGTGTGCAGCGCCCTGGCCGCGGCTTTGCCCTGCTGCATCCTTCACCCCATGCGCGAAAGCCCCGACGGCGCCATAGACCCCGCCGCCCTGCCCGCCGCCATGGAAACCCGCCACACGGCCATTTTGGCAGGCCCCGGCATTACGGCCACCCAAAATACGGCGCTTTGGGTACTTTCTCTGCTGAAAAAAGCCGCCTGCCCCCTGGTGCTGGACGCCGACGCTTTAAACATTGTGGCCGGACATTTGGAGGGCGGCGAGGACGCCGCCACGCGCAGCGCCGGGCTGGACCTCTTAAAAGCCGCCGAACTGCCCATTCTTTTAACCCCCCACCCCGGCGAAATGGCCCGCCTTTGTGGGGCCACGCTGGAAGAAGTGGCCCAAAACCCGCGAGAAACCGCCCTGGGTTTTGCCAAAAAATACAATTGCACGGTGGTGTTAAAAAACCATAAATCCACGGTGGCCACCGCACAGGGCGGCATTTTTACCCTTACCGAAGGGGAAAACCCCGGGCTTAGCAAGGGCGGCAGCGGCGATGTGCTGGCCGGGCTGATTGCCGGGCTGTTGGCCCAGGGCTTTACGCCCGAAGTTGCCGCTGCAGCGGGTGTTTGGCTGCACGCCGAAGCGGGGCGCAAGGCGGTTTGCCGCCAGGGAGAGGCCGGGCTCTCCCCGGCCGATTTACCCCTGTTTTTGGCCGAAGTGTGGCGGGATTTAGGGCGGTAGCCCCCCTTTGCCGCTGCGGGTTTGCCAAAAGCCCATTTTACCCAAAGTTACCCAAAGCAAGAGAGGATTTGCATGAACCAAACACATAGCTTTTTGCCCCAGCGGCGGCTGCCGCTGCAAGGGGCATACAACACCCGCGACCTTGGCGGCTACCCCTGCCAGGGCGGCGTTACACGCTGGGGGGTATTTTTGCGCTCTGACTGCCCCCACAGCCTGACAGAAAAAGACATTGAGACCCTGCGCCGCTTTGGGGTGCGCAGCACCTTGGATTTGCGCGGCGAGGACGAGCGGGAGGAATATCCCTCGCTGCTGGAGAGCACGCCGGGTTTTATCCCGCTGCACGTCTCCCTTTCAGACCAATTGCTAAACGCCGACTATGAGGGCGATACCCCCGGTTCCATGGCCGGGCTTTACCTCACGCTGCTGGATTATTCCCGCCCCGCTTTGGGCCAGGCGCTGCGCCTGCTTGCCAGTGCCGAGGGCTGCGCTCTGTTCCACTGCGCCGTGGGCAAAGACCGCACGGGTGTCGTCTCCATGTTACTTTTGGGCCTTTGTGGGGTGTGCGAAAGTGACATTGTGGCCGATTACGCCGTAACCGATACCTATATGCGGGAATTGGCCAACCACTTTTTGCGGGAGAATGGCGGCCGGTACGCCTACCGGGTTTCCAGCCTGCCTATCAGCATGTGGCGCACATTGCAGCACCTGCAAGAGGTGTACGGCGGGGCCGAAAACTACCTGCGCCTGGCCGGGCTGAGCGAGGGCGAATTAAACGCCATACGAGAAAAATTGGTACAGCCGCTGTAATGGCGTTTTAAGGCCTAAAACAGGGCTTGCGCCAAAAGCCCCGCCTTGTAAACCCTGTTTAAAAACTGAGCTGCAGCCCCACAGGGCAGTGGTCACTGCCCTCTATCTCCGGGTAAATCAGGCTGTCCTCCACAAGCTGCATCAGGCGGTTTGAAACAATAAAATAATCAATGCGCCAACCGGTGTTGTTGGCCCTGGCGTTCGCACGGTAACTCCACCAGCTATAGGCGCCGGTTTTGGCGGGGTACAGAGCGCGGAAGCTATCGGCAAAGCCACTCTCCAACAGGCGGGTCATCTTGGCCCGCTCCTGATCTGAAAAACCGGGGTTACCCCGGTTGGGGCCGGGGTTTTTCAGGTCTATCTCGGCATACGCCACATTTAAATCTCCACAGTAGATAACGGGCTTTGCCTTGTCCAGCTCCATCAGGTACAGGCGCAGGTCATCCTCCCAGGCCTCACGGTAGGCAAGGCGGGCAAGCTCCGGCTGTGCATTTGGGGTGTACACGTTCACCAGGGTAAACTCCGGGTACTCGGCCGTGATGGCCCGGCCCTCGGTATCGTGCTGGGGCAGGCCCAGGCCATAGCGCACCTGCAAAGGCTCCTTTTTAGAAAACACCGCCGTGCCCGCATAGCCCTTTTTTTCGGCACTATACCAGTACTGGTGGTAGCCCTGTGGCGCAAACTCAGCCTGGCCCGGCTGCATTTTCGTCTCCTGCAGGCAAAATACATCGGCGTCCAGTTTTTGGAACCACTCTTCAAACCCCTTTTTTAAAACGGCGCGAAACCCGTTGACATTCCAGCTAATAAGGCGCATGGCACAGTTCCCCTCTTTTCTTTGGCTTTGCCAGTATTTTAGCATATTATGGCCCGGGCCGAAAGGCCAAACGCGGGCAGAAAAGGAAAATACACCCCCTATGGAGCTCGATATCCGCTTGATTGCCTTTGATTTGGACGACACCGCCCTGGACACCGAAAAACAGCTGCGCCCCGAGGTGGCCGAGGCCCTGGCCGAAGCCGCCCGCCAGGGCTGCGAAATTTTGCCCGCCACCGGGCGGATGTTAAACGGCATCCCAGAGGCAGTCCTCGCCATCCCCGGCATCCACTATGCCATCACCTCCAACGGGGCCAAAATTTATACCCTGCCCCAGCAAAGAACGATCTACAGCGATTGCTTTGAAAAAGCACAGGCGCTGCAACTGCTGCAAAGCGCCTTGCAGTGCGGCGGTTTTGTGAGTGTGTTTATGGGAGGGGTTAGCTACACCCCCTGCCCCAACACCGATATGCTGCAGGACATCGTCTCCCCGGCGGTACTGCACTATCTCAAATCCTCCCGCATCTATACCCCAAACCTCACCGCCTTGATTGAAAGCAGCGAAGAGCCTGTGGAAAAGCTTACCCTCAACTTTTCCAGCGAGGCTGAGCGCAAGCGGGCAAGGCAGCTCTTCACCGATAGGGGGGGCCTTTCCATCAGCAGTTCCATGGGCCTGAATATAGAACTAAACGCCCCCGGTGTGGATAAGGGCCGCGCCCTGCTATGGCTGATGCAGCGGCTGGGCATACCAAAGGCGCAGGTGATGGCCGTGGGCGACAGTGATAACGATGTGGCCATGCTACAGGCCGCCGGCCATGGCGTTGCCATGGGCAGCGCCTCCAAGGCCATTCGCAGCCTGGCAAACGCCGTGGCCCCCAGCGCCGAAGAAGCGGGCCTTGCCCACGCGGTGCGCCAGGTTTTGCAGCCCAGGCCCCTGCCCTAAATAACACGCCACACAACCTATTATTTGAGGAAGCTTATGGAAAACCGTATCACCTACCGAAGCGACCCCGGCCCCAAAAAGCGGCGGCGCGGCCCGATGATTGCCCTTCTGGTATCCCTTTGCCTGCTGGTTTTGGCCGGGGCAGGCGGTTTTTTCCTCTGGGCAAACGGGCTTTGGCCCTTTGCCCCCAAAACGCCGCCCACCGCCTATTTTGCAGAGGGGGATGTGAAAGCCCTGCGGCTGCCCGCCCCAGAGGGCGAGGTGAGCGAGGCCTCTTTGCGGGCCTACTTCCGCGAGGCGCTTACTTACGCCGGGCAAAACGGATACAATACCCTGTTGTTCGAGGCCAAAAGCGGCCTGCCCGTCTGGTGGCGGGACAAAAACTTCCCCACGGCAGAGCAGGCCACCGCGCAGGATAGCTTCTTTCAGAAACTGGACCCGCTGGCCCTGCTTTGTGAAGAGGCCGAGGGCAGCAACATTCAGCTTTGGGTACTGGCAAACCCCTACCGGGCGGATGGGGCCGGAGAAAAAGCAAAGGGAAAGGCCGTGCGCCTGGCCCAAAACCTGGACGGCCCCTATTTTGACCCCGCAGACGAAACTTACCGCAAGCTGCTGAGCCAAAGCCTTGCGGCCCTGCCCCAAAAATACCCCATTGCCGGGGTGGCGCTAACCGGGTTTGGCGTCTCGGCCGAAAACCCTGTGCACGACATAGCCGCCTGGCAACAGGGCTTTTTGGCCCTTTGCACCAAGCTTAGCGGCGACCTTGCGCACTACAGCCCCGCCGCCGGGCTGCACATTGATTTTGAAAGCGGTAACAGCCTTTTTCCCCCCGCCTACACCGCACAGCTCTTGGAAGGGGGGGCACGCTATCTGTTGCCCGCCTTTGGCGGCGCTGCAGCCGATGCCAAAGCCCTTGCGGGCTATGGCCAAAAGGAGGACAGCGTGGTGCTTGTGGCCCAGCCCGGCCAAGACCAAACCGCTCTGGCCCTTTTTACGGCGGCCAGCCAGCCCTACTATGCGGGGGCACAGCTGGGGGTTTGGCCCGCCGCGGCTGCTCAAACCCAGGAACTGGGCTTTTTGGCAAGCGCCCTTACCCCTGTGGATTTACCCCTGCCCACAGGCTTTACCCTGCCCCACACCCTACAGGTAAACTACCCCACCGCGGGCGAAAAGGTAGACACCAGCTGGGAACAGGTGTATGTAATGGGCAACAGCGACCCCGCACAGCCCCTGCTGCTGAACGGCGAAGAAATTGCGCGCGGCGGCAGCGAGGGCAGTTTTGGGGTGCTGGTGCCACTACAGTACGGCGAAAACCGGCTGGTATTCAGCCAGGGCGAAACCCAGCTGGAACACCTGATAACCCGGCCCGAGCCGCCCCCGGTGCAGCCCCCCGCCCAGCCCGAAACCCCCACCGAGGACACCGCCGCCCTGCCCGAAGAGGAACAGGCCGAGGCGGAAGTGCCCCTACAAACCGCCACAGATGGAACGCGGGAGGCGCAGCCCGGCCAGGCCGTACAGATAGTAAGCACCTTTGCCGGGGCGCTAACCGAAGCCGGCAACGACGCCGCCATCAACGAAACCTTTTACAAAGGGGCCGTTGGGGTGGTGCAAAGCAGCGTGCTTACCCAGCGCTGGAATGCCGCCAAGGGCATGACATTGCTAAGCTGGGACTACCTGCTGACCAGCGGCGACTATGTGAGCGCCCAAAACTGTGTGTGGATAGAGGGCGACGGCTATTCGGCCTTTACAGGCCTTGTGGCCGAGGCGGACGAAAAAGGCAGGGGCGAATGGCTGCGCTTTGAGGGCAGCGGCGCCCCTGCGGCGGTCATCTCCTGCGAAAACCAGCGCCTCAGCGTCACCATGTACAACACCAGCTTTGCCCTGCCCGGCCCCTTTAGCAGCGAGCTTGTAAAAAGCGCCGAAGTGGAGCTGCTGGAAAACGGCGTAACCCTGCACCTCGACACCCAAAACCTTTGGGGCTACCAAATTGAGTATACCGACGGCGTGACCCGCCTGTTTTTAAAGCGAGCCCCCAAACGCGCCGCCAGCCCTGCCCAGCCCCTCAGCGGTGTGCGCGTGATGCTGGACCCCGGCCATGGCGTGGACGACATTGGCGCGCCGGGCATCATGGGGGCGCAGGGCCCGAACGAAAAGGATATAAACCTGGCCCAGGCGCAGGCCATCCGCTACCGGCTGCAGCAACTGGGCGCCGAGGTGGTGATGACGCGCGAGGACGATGAGACATTTTACACCACCCAAGAGCGCCTTGCCATGCAGATGGAGGAAAAGCCGGATTTCTTCCTCTCGGTTCACCACAACAGCGGCGTTATGACCAGTGACCAGAGTGGCTCGGTGGGTATGCAGGACTTCTATTTCATCCCCAAGGGCTACAGCGCCCCACTCTCGGCCCAGTACGCGCAAAACCTCATGGACGGCGTGGCGCTTTCCACCGCGCGCCCCGCTTCAGCCCCCGGCTGGGGCTACTACAACGTCATACGCACGCCGGTTTGCCCCTCGGTGTTATTTGAATACGCCTTTATGGTAAGCCCGGCCGATTTTGAAAGCGCTGCCTCCGCCGCAGGGCTTTACGGCGCGGCCTGCGGCACGGCCGAGGGGATATTGGCCAGCCTGCCCGAATCTTCGGCCGGCCAGGTTCCCTAAGCCCCCCTACCTAGCATCGCTGCCCCCTATGCAATTCAACACAAAAAGTACCGCACCTCGCCAAGCCTTTTCTGGCTGGCCGGGTGCGGTATTTTTCTCTTATTTATGGCCAACTTAGCCAAAAAGAAACGGTGTACAACATCTTTACAGCAAATTAACGAACTGTAGCGCATAAATACGGAAAAAGCAGGCGCTGCATAACAGGTTCTACTCTGTATAAGAGTTTCTTACAAAAACTTGCTGCGCAACCTTTTGAGAAACTGTAATAGGCTATTTTGCAAGCGGGCTCTCTTTTTCTTGCAGCCCTTTTGCCATTTTCATCACAACACCCGTCAGGGCCAGCAGGCCCACCAGGTTGGGCAGTACCATCAGGCCGTTAAACAGGTCGGCCAGGTTCCACACCAAATCCACCTTTAAAAACGAGCCCAGCGCCACGAACAGCACCACAATAATGGCATAGGGCTTCACGGCTTTTGTGCCAAATAGGGCTTTTATGTTCAGTTCGCCAAAAAAGTACCAGCCCACAATGGTGGAAAAGGCAAAGAACAGCATACAAATGGCAATAAATATATTGCCAAAATGCCCAAAAGCCTGGCTAAAAGCCGCCTGGGCCAGTTTTGTGCCCGTCTCGCCGCTGGCCACCGCCCCCGAGGAAAGGATGACAAGCGCCGTTAGGGTTAGCAGCACAAAGGTGTCGATAAACGCCCCAATCATGGCGATACAGCCTTGGTCCTGCGGCTTTGCCACCTTGGCCAGCGCATGGGCGTGCGGGGTGGAGCCCATGCCGGCCTCGTTGGAAAACAGGCCCCGCGAAACACCGTAGCGCATAGCCTCTTTTACGGTAACCCCCACAAAGCCACCTGCCATCGCCTGGGGGTTAAACGCCATTACAAAAATTTGCTGAATGGAAGAGAGTAAGGTGGCATGGTTAATAAACAGAATGACGACGCAGCCCAGAATATAAAAAGCCGCCATGATGGGCACCACTTTTTCGGTAACGGAAGCGATGCGCTTGATGCCGCCTAAAAAAACAAAACCCACTGCCAACGCAATGGCAATGCCCACCGCCCAAGGCGGTACACCAAACGCCGTATTAAACGACTGCCCGATGGAGTTGGACTGCACCATATTGCCCATTAGCCCCAGGGCCAATATGATAGCCACCGAAAAGAAACCCGCCAAAAATTTGCCAAACTTGCCGGTAAAAGCGGCTTTTATGTAATAGATGGGGCCGCCTGTCACCTGCCCGTCAATTTTGGTTTTGTATTTTTGGGCCAACACAGCTTCGCTGTAAATGGTGGACATACCAAAAAAGGCCGAGCACCACATCCAAAAAATGGCCCCCGGCCCGCCCGAGGCAATGGCTGTGGCACAGCCCGCAATGTTTCCCGTACCCACCTGGGCGGCAATGGCCGTGGTAAGTGATTGGAAGGAGCTCATGCCGCCGGCTCCCGCCTTTTCGCCATTCATGCTAAAACCGCCAAACATCCGCTTAAAACCTTCGCCAAATTTACGCACCTGCACAAATTTGGTGGTTATGGTAAACCACACGCCCGTACCCACCAGGGCAAACAGCAGAATATAATTCCACAAAAAATCACTCAAGGCCTTGATAATCCCCATCAATTGCTCCATATGCACTCTCCCTTAGGTTTGGCAGCCCCCTTTACGCAAATGCTCCCCCTTCAGCGGGGCTACCCCATTTTGCGCGCCACATGGGGGCTACACTGTTTTGTAACCATTGTACAGGTTTCGGGCCCATCCGTCAAAACCCTTTTTGACGAACTGTGCCGAATTTTTTTGCTGCTTCGGCCGCGCAAAAACCCTTGCCACAGGCAGGGGCAGGTTAAGTTACAGCAAAAAGGCCACCCTTTTTAAGGGATGGCCAAAATGGTATGCTTTTGTGGCAATTGGGGCTGCTAAGCCGTGGCGCCGCCCGCCTTTTCAGGCGTGCTGTTTGCGGTAACTTTTCACCGCCGCCATGCAGGCCCCGCAGGCAATGAACATAGTGGGCACCATTACCACGGCCTGTAACAGGCGGGTGGGCAACAAAACCAAAAACGGCGTGCCGGTAAGCAGGGTGAGGTTAAAGGTATTGCCGAGCAAACTGATGCCAAAGCAATTGATGAGAATGGCAAGGCTAAGCCTGGCCAGCGTTTTTTCCTGGTTGTACAAAAATAGCCCAAACACTATGCCCGTAAGCGCCGCCGTTAGGGTAAAGCCCGGAAAATAAGCCCCCACCGGGAAGAGGAATGTGCCGATGATATCGGCAACAGCGGCGGCCACGCCGGCCCAAACCGGCCCGTATAAAATGGCGCAGATGACAATGGGCACAAAACCAAAACCAATTTTCATGTACAGGGTGTTGATGGCAATAAACCGCGTAAACACAACGGCCAGCGCCACAAGCATGGATACCCGAACCAAGGTACGCAAACTAAATTGCATAAAAACAGCCTCCTTCAATTGTGGTGTATGCCACAACAAAAGAAAGCCTCCGTTTGTGTGGCAGCGGATGCGGGAAGGCACCGCGGGGCAAACCCCTTCGTCTGGCGGCAACCTCCCATCCGCCAGCACTTAACGCGCCATCCCTACTCTGCGGGACTATGGGGCCATTATAGCGCAGGCCATACAAAAGTACAAGCCCTGCTCAAAAACATTTTTTAGTTTTACAATAGGGCCAAATATGCTATAATATTAAAGTAACTATTAAAATTTATTGGCAAAATTTGCTAAAGGCCGGTGTTTTTCGCCATATCCTGGGCGATTTTCGGCCTTGGGTTCCGCAGCCACTGCCTTGGCGCTGGAACCGGAAAGGAGCGTACAAATGGCAAACGAAAAAAATTACTCCGAAGTCACCCCCGAAATTGAGGCCTTGGCCAAGATGTGCGAAGGCAACGTCATTCCCAGTGAACTGTATAACGAGTACAAGGTATTTCGCGGCCTGCGCGACCAAAACGGAAACGGTGTGTTAACCGGCCTTACCAATGTTGCAAAGGTAACGGCCAAAAAAATGGTGGACGGCGTGGAAGTGCCCATGGACGGCAAGCTGTACTACCAGGGCATTGATGTAGAGGATATTGTGGCCGGCTTTTTAAAGGAGGACCGCTTCGGTTTTGAGGAGACGATTTACCTGTTGCTGTTTGGCCACCTGCCAAACCGGCAGGAACTGGCGGATTTTAACCGCTTACTAAAAGAGTATTGCTCCCTCCCACCCAAATTTACCCGTGACATCATTATGAAAGCCCCCAGCCGCGACATGATGAACACCCTGGCGCGCAGCGTACTCATGCTGTATTATTACGATGACAACCCCGACGATACCTCCATACCCAACGTTTTGCGCCAGTGCCTGAAACTGATTGCGGAGTTTCCCCTTTTGGCCGTTTATGGCTACCAGGCCTACAACCACTACGAGCGCGGCCAAAGCCTCATCATCCACCAGCCCGACCCCAGCCTTTCGCTAGCCGAAAACGTGCTGCACATGCTGCGGCCCGACCAAGAGTATACCCAACTGGAGGCCAGGATACTGGACCTGGCCCTTGTGCTGCACGCTGAGCACGGCGGCGGCAACAACTCCTCTTTCACCGTACATGTGGTGTCCTCCTCCGGCACCGATACCTACAGCGCCATTGCGGCCGCGCTGGGCAGCCTGAAAGGCCCCAAACACGGCGGGGCCAACATACGGGTATGCCAAATGATGGCGGATTTGGAAAAGAATGTGGGCGACTGGAAGGACGAGGACGCCATTGCCGATTACCTGAAAAAACTGCTGCACAAGCAGGCCTTTGACCGTTCGGGCCTCATCTATGGCATCGGCCACGCCATCTACTCCCTCAGTGACCCGCGCGCAAGGGTATTTGAAGGCTTTGTAAAAGACCTAAGCGCCGAAAAAGGCCGCGCGGATGAGTACAATCTCTATGCCACCGTGGCCCGCATTGCGCCCGAAATCATCGCCGAGGAACGGCATATGTACAAGGGCGTTTCGGCCAATATCGATTTTTACAGCGGCTTTGTGTACGACATGCTAAAACTGCCCGTGGAACTGTACACCCCCATCTTTGCCATTGCCCGCATTGCTGGGTGGAGCGCCCACCGCATGGAAGAGCTCATCAACTCCAGCAAAATCATCCGCCCGGCCTACCGCAGCGTGGCCGAGCCCAAACCCTATGTGCCACTGCACGAGCGCTAAGCTACACACTCTGTACTCATCCCACACTCTATAAGTTACAGGGGCGGGGGGGTGGCGGTTGTTAGCCGCCCCCCCCGGGTGTGTTTGAGGAACAACACAAAACAGCGGAAAGCACCC
>CAZKBM010000020.1:0-8144 GCA_964550985.1 uncultured Oscillospiraceae bacterium | reverse complement strand
GCGCGGGGGGGGGGGCCAGGCCCCAAGCGTCCGTGGCGCCCCCCCCCCCGCCCCTGTGGTTTGCAGCAGAAAAACCCATGCTGCCTGTAGCCAGCTACCTTGGCTACACCCTTCCTTTTTTACGTTTCGGTTTTACTTTTGGGCACTACACCAAAAAATCTTTGATACTGCTCAAAAATTCGGCGGCCTCTTCCTCTGTCTCGGTGTGGACGTTCAGGGTGATGGGGTGGGCCAGGTTCAGGCTAAAAATGCCCAGTATGCTCTTTCCATCCACCACAAAACGGTCCGAACGCAAATCGACATCGTAGGGGGCCAGGGTGGTTGCCGTTACAAAATGCTTTACATCCTCCAGGTCCTTCAGCTTTACCTTCTTCACAACCATTTTCTTACGTTCTCCTTTCAAAAATAGGCAATGCGCCAAAGCAACCGGCTTCCCCCACCGGCGGCTTTATACAGGGTTTTGCGATACTCCCTCTGTTTTTCTGTTTACCGGCGGCTTCCCAGCGGCGTTTAGGCTGTACTGGAAGGGGCCGCTTCGGGCTCTGGCGCACTCTCGCCGGCCGCCTCGGCCTGCCCTGCCGCCTGCTGGGGCTCCTCCGCCTCAGGGCTCTCAAAGGCGTACAGCCCGCTGCGCCCGTCAAAAAGGCGCAGGGGATCAACACTGTTTTCAAACAGGCGCACCTCATAGTGCAAATGCGGGCCGGTGGAATAGCCCGTGTTGCCCACCGTGCCAATCTGCTGGCCTTTCTCCACCATATCACCCGGCTGCACCTTCAGGCTATCCATATGGTAAAACAGGCTTTTCAGGCCGTCTCCGTGCTCAATTACCACGGTGTTCCCCGTGTTTAAAAGTTTATCGGCAAACAGTACCCTGCCCGCATTGGGGGCCACCACCGGGGCGCCCTTCGCCGCACCAATGTCAATGGCGGGGTGGCGGCTTGGGGTGGCCGCGCCGTTTGTGTAGCGGTACAGCCCATACTCGGTGTTCAGTTCCCCCTCCACCGGCCAGATAAACCGCCCTTGCCAATACACGGTTTCATCGGCCTGTTCAAACAGCGGGGGTATGGTGCTGTTGTACTCCTGGTAAGCCGCGGCGCTGTTTGCCTCGGTAATCTCCTCGGTGCCTGTATCTATCTCCAAATCCTGCCGGGGGAACTCAGCCTCCACCACGGTAAAGGGCAAATCCCAACCCCGTCCGTCAAGCTCCACATGCAGGTTATAGGCGCCGGGCTGGGTATCGTGCGCGGCGGCAATATAGGCCGTCATCCGGCCGGGGGTGTTTTGGGCAAACCGCACGGTGCCCAGGTTGCTGCTTACCGCCGGGGCCGCCCCTGCGGGCAGGTTGTAAAGCCTCACGGCCAAAACGTCGCCCTGGGCAATCTCCTCGGCGCTTTGCTCCAGGCGCACGTCCACCACCGCCGTAAAAGTTGCCCGGTATTGTAGCGAGCCATAGCCCTTCCCACTTTCCAACTCGCGCCGGCTATCCACGCGCAGTTCATAAAAACCACTATCTAAAAAAATATAGTCCTGTATATTTTCGGCGCTGCCGCTCCACACCACCTTGCCATCCAGGCTTAGGCTGGCTGTGGAAGAAAGCCCCACAGGCGCCTGCAGGCTTAGGGATGGCGCAGTGATAGAACCGAGGTCAGGAATCTCGGGCGGCGGCGGGGCATAAAAATCCTTGTACATCATCCCACCAAACACCGGGGTATGCCACTCGTAGCCTGCGGGCTCTAGCTGGGTTTCCAAAACGGTAAGTTTGGCCATGGGTATGCTGCTTTCGGCCGTATTGTTGTAGGTATACCAAACCAGCCCACCCAAAAATAGGGGGAACACAACCAAAATAACCAGCACCACAACAATCACTTTTTTCAAAAGGCATCCGTCCTTTGCCGTTTCCTGCGGGGGGCCCCTGCCCATACGCACCCGGCAGGGTATAACCCAAAATAGTATACCACAACCACAACCCAAGGGAAAGACAGAATTTGCCCGCTTCCCGCAAGCTTTTTCGTGAATTGCTTTTCAAACCCGCGTAAATGGCGTATAATATGCCTTATCTATTTCATTATTTGAGTGATGAGGAGAACTGGCCATGGAGAGAAGTACCATATACGAACTGTACCGCAAAACACCCCAAGACGGCAGCGAGGTGCTGGTTAGCGGCTGGGCGCGCACCGTGCGCGACTCCAAGAATATCGGTTTTATTGAGCTGAACGACGGCAGCTTTTTTAAAAGCGTTCAGGTGGTGTTCGAGGGGGGAAAACTCCCCAATTACGAGGATATTGCAAAGGCCGGCGCGGGCACCTCGCTGCGGATAAAAGGCGCCATTGTACACACCCCAAGCGCTAAGCAGCCCTTTGAAATAAACGCCGCCGAGATAGAGATTTTGGGCAGTTGCCCCCCGGATTACCCCCTGCAAAAAAAGCGCCATTCGGTAGAGTTTTTACGTACCATGCCTCATTTGCGCCCACGCACCAACACCTTTTCGGCCGCTTTTCGGGTGCGCAGCACCGTGGCCTTTGCCCTGCACCGCTTTTTTAACGAGAACGGCTTTGTCTATATCCACACCCCCATCATCACCGCCTCAGATGCAGAGGGCGCGGGGGAGATGTTCCGCGTAACCACGCTGCCCGCTTTAAACCCACCCCTTACCGCCGAGGGGCAGGTGGATTTTACCGAGGACTTTTTTAAGCGGGAGACAAACCTTACCGTTTCGGGGCAATTGGAAGCCGAGGGCATGGCCCTGGCCTTTGGCCGGGTATACACCTTTGGCCCCACCTTCCGCGCGGAAAACAGCAACACCCCCCGCCACGCAGCCGAATTTTGGATGCTGGAGCCCGAGATGGCCTTTACCGACCTTGCCGGAGATATGGACGTGGCGGAGGCCATGATTAAATACGTGGTGCGGTATACCCTAGAGCACTGCCCCGAAGAGATGGAGTTTTTTAGCGCCTTTATGGATAAGGGCCTTATGCCCCGGCTGGAAAACCTGCTGAACTCGGAGTTTGAACGCCTGCCCTACACAAAAGCCGTGGAAATTTTGGAAAAGCACAACGCCGATTTTCAGTATAAGGCCGAATGGGGCTGCGATTTGCAAACCGAACACGAGCGGTATCTGACCGAAAAGGTTTTCCAAAAACCTGTTTTCGTCACCGATTACCCAAAAGAGATCAAAAGCTTTTACATGCGCCAAAACGACGACGGCAAAACGGTGGCCGCCGTGGATATGCTTGTGCCCGGCGTAGGGGAACTGATTGGTGGCAGCCAGCGTGAGGAACGGCTGGACCGTTTGGAGCGCCGGATGGAGGAAATGGGCATGAACAAAGCGGAATACGACTGGTTTTTGGACCTGCGGCGCTTTGGTACGGTGGAGCACGCCGGGTTTGGCCTGGGCTTTGAGCGGATGATTATGTACCTGACGGGTATCCAGAACATCCGCGACGTCCTTCCCTACCCCCGCACAACTGGCAGCTACTGCTAATGCAGGCCATTGCCGCCCCCCTGCTGGCCTGGTATCACCAAAATCGCCGCAAGCTGCCCTTTCGCGAAGAGCCCAGCCCCTACCGGGTGTGGGTGAGCGAAATTATGTTGCAGCAAACACGGGTAAGCGCCGTTTTGCCCTATTATGAGCGCTTTATGGCAAGGCTGCCAAACCCTGCCGCACTTGCGGCTTGCAGCGAGGATGAACTGCACAAACTTTGGCAGGGGCTTGGCTACTATAACCGTGCGCGCAACATGCAAAAGGCCGCAAAGGTGCTTGTGGCCCAGTATGGCGGCAGCCTGCCCAAAAGCTTTGAGGCGCTGCTGGCCCTGCCGGGCATTGGGCCCTATACGGCGGGGGCCATTGCCTCCATCGCCTTTGGCCTGCCCGAGGTGGCCGTTGACGGCAATGTGCTGCGTGTGTTTAGCCGCCTTTTGGCAAGCAGCGCGGATATCAGCCTGCCAGAGACAAAGAAAAAACTCTCCGCCCTGGTGAGCGCCCAGCAGCCCAAGGAGACGCCGGGTGATTTTAACCAGGCGCTGATGGAGTTGGGGGCGCTGGTTTGCACCCCCGGCGTCCCCCACTGCCCCCTGTGCCCGCTAGAAGGCGTTTGTGAGGGGAACAGGCGGGGCCTGGCCGCCCAGCTGCCCGTAATAGCCCCCAAGGCCCCAAAGCTTACCGTACCCGTGTGCGTGCTGGTACTGCATAGCCCCGAGGGGCGGGTGCTGCTGCATCGGCGCGGCAAAACCGGCCTGCTGGCCGGCCTTTATGAGCCCTTGGTTTTAGAGGGGCAGTACACCAAAACCGGCGCAGAAGAAGCGCTGGCCTCCCTGCCGGGAAAGGTAAAACTGGGCGCGGCGCTGCCCACGGCAAAGCACGTCTTCACCCACCGCATTTGGCAGATGTATGGCTGGCAGGGGCATTTTACCCCGGCCAAGGGGGCGGCCCTGCCCGAGGATTTTCTACTTGCCAGCTTGCAGCAGCTGCAAGAGGCGTATGCTCTGCCCGGGGCTTTTAAGGCCTACCTGCCCCTGATGGCCACCGGCCGGCGCACTTGAGCAAAGCCAATGCCCTGGCGGGCGCCGCAGCGCACAGGCCCTATTTTGCGCATAAAAAGACAAGATTCCGGTTGTATTTTACCTGCAAACCCGTTATAATAAAAACGGTTTAGCGGAAGCGTTTATACTATCCGGTTTTTGACTGTTTCTTTACTTTTAGGAGGGTTTAGCCATGTTTAAAGCAAAGAGTGGGGCCTGCAAATACCTAAAGGCGCTAAAGTCTGCCAAAAACACCTTGGGGGGTATGGGCCATTCCGCCATTGCCGGCGCGGCTGCCGCCGCATTAACTGCGGGCAGTTTTGCGGGTTCCCTGCACGAAAAAGCCGCCAAGTTTGGCGCTAGAAATTTGCCCGAAAAAATAAAACCGCAGGAGGTTGTGACGATGAAAAAATCTACCCTTATCGCCCTGTTTGTGGCTCTAGCCGCCGTGGCCGGTGTTTTGGGCGCGCTGTATGTGTATGTTTTGCGCCGTGAAAAAGAACTGGATGAGTACGAACAGCTTTTATTCAGTGAAGATTTTAATGAGGACATTCCCGATGACCTGGTGGCCGAGGACGGCGAGTAAGCATCCGCCTTTCCAGCGGCATTTCATTGCCTTGTCAATTTCTACCACACTGCCTCCACCGGCAGTGTGGTTTTTTGTTGTTTTTGTCTCAAAACAGCTAAAGTTTTTGCTTTCCCTACCGAATATATAGACATAGAACCATTACAGTTTGTTCATTTGCTGTAAAAGATAGTATTAGCACACAGACCAAAGGAGGTGAACCGCATGACCCCAAAGATAAACCCCGTACAGGCCACCCAAAGCAAACGGAACGCCGCCAGGCGCCAATACCACCCAGGCAGTTCTGATTTTGCCAGTTTACTCGGGCATTTTTTGGCCGAGGGCGCTGTTATAGAGGCGTTGCCCACACGGGAGGACGGCTTTGAACCCCCCAAACAGGCCCCCACACCCCCACAAAAGGTACAAGGGTTTGAAGTACAGGCCATACAGCATTTGGTTATGCAGGTAAACCAAGAGATTATGCAGGTTTTTCTGGTGGGCCACAAATAGGGCCATCTGTCCATAGCATCGTTTCAGCTCGGGCCAAAGCCGCGTTTTTACGCGGCTTTTTTGCATTCACTTTTCATCTGTGGGGGAATCCTGTATAATATACAAAGGCAAAGCGTGTCACCCATTCCAAGGCGGCGCCCAGGCTATCCATTCGGAGGTACTATTTTGAACGAGCTGACCGACCTTTCCACCATACGTGCCCTCTGCCAAAAATATGGGATACACCCCAGCAAGGGCTTTGGGCAAAATTTTTTGGTGAACCCGGCGGTTTGCCCAAAACTGTGTGATGTGGCCGGTGTAAGCCCTGCTACAGACGTGCTGGAAATTGGGCCGGGTATTGGCACCCTGACGGCAGAGCTTGCAAAACGGGCCCGGCGGGTGGTGTCGGTGGAGGTTGACCGGCGCCTTTTGCCCCTGCTGCAAGAGACGGTTGGCCATCTGCCCAACCTGCATATTGTGCAGGGAGATATCTTAAAACTGGACATTGCCGCCCTTTTGCGGGAGGAATTTGGTGGGCCTGCCATTTTGTGCGCAAACCTCCCTTACAATATCACCAGCCCTATTCTCATGAAGCTGCTGGAGGAGCGCCCAGGCCTTGGCGCCCTTACCGTAATGGTACAAAAAGAGGCTGCCCAACGCCTGACGGCCGAACCCGGCACCCGTGAGTGCGGGGCCGTAAGCTACGCCGTACACTATTTCGCAAGGCCACGGGTTTGTTTTTCGGTAAAGCCCGGCAGCTTTTACCCGCCCCCAAAGGTTACCAGCGCGGTTATCCAGTTGGATATTCGCCAGAACACCCATTTTCCCTTGGCCTCTCAGGAGGAAAAACGCCTGTTCTCCCTCATCCGCACTGGGTTTTCCAAACGGCGCAAAACCTTGTCCAATGCCTTAAACGGCCTGCCCGGTGTACAAAAAGAGGCCGTGGAAGCGGCGCTTTTGCAGCTTGGGCTCTCGCCCCAAAGCAGGCCCGAGCAGCTTACCCTTAGCCACTATTTGCAGTTGCAGGCGCTTTTGTAGGCCCTTTTTTACAAACTTTTATGTAAGCCTTTTGCAATCTCTTATTCTGCCGGGCGGTTTTGGGCAAAATAAAAAACCGCCCAGCGGCGGTTTTTTACGCAGTTCTACACAGAACTTAGGCGGGCTGGACGTTGATTGCGCGCAGCTTTTCGCTGTTCTTGGGGTCCTGCTCCACGTCGTAGGTCACGTGCTGACCTTCCGACAGGGTCTTGAAGCCATCCACCATGATGCTGGAGAAATGCACAAATACATCGTCCCCACCTTCATCGTTGGAAATGAACCCGTAGCCTTTGCTTTCGTTGAACCATTTGACAGTACCTTTATTCATCAAAGATACCTCCTAGAAAGATTTAGCATTTCTCCTGCTGCGCACAAAAAATTCACACAGTGCCGTTAGTCATGAAACGAACTCATGATTTACAACAAAGTGTGAAATCAGGTCGTACATTCAAAACACTACGGTGATTATAGCATCTCTTTCTAAAAAAGTAAAGGGGTTATTTTAAATTTTTTGTGCATTTTTCTAATAATCCTGCACCTAATACACGCATTTTATCAAAATAGCACATAAAGAAGGAGGAAAACCCATGAAGACCCACCGCAAAGAATTGCATTTTACCCTGCCCAAACGGCGCGCCATTGTAAATATTACCCCCGAGGTGGAAAAGGCTGTGCGCGAGAGCGGCGTACAGGAGGGGCTTTGCCTGGTAAACGCCATGAATATCACCGCCAGTGTTTTTATAAACGATGATGAGGGCGGCTTACATGCCGACTATGAAAAATGGCTGGAAGGACTGGCCCCCGAAAAGCCCTATAGCCAATACCGCCACAACGGCTTTGAGGACAATGCCGACGCCCACCTAAAGCGTACCATCATGGGCCGCGAAACCGTGGTGGCCATTACAAACGGCGCTTTGGATTTTGGCACCTGGGAGCAAATTTTTTACTACGAATTTGACGGCATGCGTGAAAAACGTGCCCTGATAAAAATTATTGGGGAATAATATAGCCAACTAGAGCAAAAAAGGTGGCGGCCATCATCTGGCCGCCACCTTTCTGTTATATTTCTTTGTCCTTATCCTCTGTTGTAGTATCCTCCCCAGCCCCAGAGGCAGGGGAAAGCTCCCCATCTGTGTCCGCCCCTTCCTCCGCCGGGAAGAGGGTGTCATACCCATCCTCCTGCGCTGCCTGGGCATCCTCCGCCGCCCGCCGGGCCTTCTCCTCGGCCTGCTTCGCCTCCAGTTCCTCCTCTTGCTTCTTCTTCCCTTTATAGTAGCGCACCACACAGAAGATAGCCGCCGCCACAAGCCCCAGGGTTACAGCAGCCAGGCCCCAATGCACCCCCTGCCACTGCGCAAAGGGAATAGCCACCAGAGAGCGTACATTTTGATAAGCCATATACAACATCAAAAGCGCCACAATTAAATTCCACATACATTTTCTCCACCCGCCTAAGCGGCAAACTGTTTGCATATTTTATAGGGCAATACCGCACAAAGAAGCGTGGCCGAAGCGCCGAGCAGATTTGCTTGGC
>CAZKBM010000019.1:0-39214 GCA_964550985.1 uncultured Oscillospiraceae bacterium | reverse complement strand
ACCCTTAGCAGGGGCGCCTCTTCGACCTCTTGAGTACTTCTCCGTGTCAAATTAAAAAGGAACTATTCAGTTGTATGCCCGCTTTTTCTGCGCCAGGGCACAGGCCAAAAAGTATGCGGCCGGTGTCAAAATGGCGGAGAGGGTGGGATTCGAACCCACGGCCCCTTGCGGAGTCACCGGTTTTCAAGACCGGCTCCTTAAACCACTCGGACACCTCTCCTCTCGCAGGCAGTTTTAGATGCCTAATCATAATAACATAAGCCCTGTTGGCTGTCAATTCCTTTGGTACAACATCGCCCATTCACCGCCAAATTCGCAAGTTTTCTTCACTTCTGCCATTTATCCCCTGGTTTTTTACGTATCTGTATGTGGCGCTTAACGGCCAACCCACACGCAGCACGGCTACTTTTTTGGGGAAAGCCCATTCCCTTGCCGGACAAGGCGATTTTTCTCAGCATTCCCCGCCACCCAGTGCTTTTAGTATGGTGCGCAGTTCTTGCACAGGCAACTGCCCTGGGGCCGAGGCCTTGTCCTCCAAGGCGCCAAAGGTAAAGGCCGAGCCGGTAAAAGCGCCCGCTATGCGGCTTATTTTCCCAAGTTCCCCCATCGCCATGGTCACAACGGGGCAATCGGCCGTGCGGCTAAATTCCTCGGTTGCGCCCAAAAGGCTTAACACATCCGTAAAACTGCCCGGCATCACGGCCAATTTGGGAATATCCGCGCCCAATTTGCGCATACGGTGCAGCCGGTTTACCATGGCCTCTTTTGTGGGGGTGGCCGCAAAATCGTGGCTGGAAACCAGCACCTTTGCAGCAAAGCCGGCCGTGCCCTCCACAAAGGCGGCCACAGCCTCTTCCCCACCCGAAAGTTCAATGTCCACAAGGTCGGCCAGGGCGCGCGCCGCTATCTCCCGGTTCAGCTCTAAATACCGCCATTTTTCTATCTTACCCTGCCCCCCTTCGGGCCGGGTGCGGTAGGTGAACAGCAGCGGGGTATCCCCCATGGCCGCCCGCAGGGTTGTGGCCATCCGCAAAATTTCCTCTGCGGTGGCATCCGGCCCAAACAGGTCGGCTCGCCATTCCACCAGGTCGGCGGCTGTAGCTTTTGCCAGCACGGCCCCCCACAGCAGGGATTCCTCCCGTTCATCCACCAGGGGCACACAGATTTTGGGCAGTCCTTCCCCCAGGTGTAAATTGCGAATCAGTAGAGTTCCAGCCATCTGGCTTCCTCCTTTACAGCAAATTAACAAACTGTAGCGCCCAAAAACGGGCAAAATCAGGCGCTGCTCTCTCCTTTGCAGGCCCCGCCACACGCCGCGCGCTGCCTTATGGCTCTGCCCCGTGTTTCTTTTCCGCCGCCTCTTGGGCATCTTCCGGGTTTTGGGGCAGGGCCGGCATCGCATCTTCGGGGCTGGTGTCGGCAGGCGCACCACCGTACAACTCGCCTTGTTGTCTCTCTGGCTCTTTCTCTGGCTCTTTCTCTGGCTCTTCTCCAGTTTTTACCTGCCCGCTCTCGTCTGCACCGCCGTCGGCATCCAAGGCGGCACTATCCTTCTCTTCGGGCATCACCTTTTTTGTATCTTTACGTTTGCGCCAAAATTTTTGCAGGGGAGAAAGCACCCTGTTATCGATGAGGGAATCGATGCGGCTGGCGTCCACCCGAATTTTACCAAAGCGAAACTCCTGCACAGAGGCGTTTAAAAGTGCGCCCAATACCACAATCATGGCCGAGATGTTCAGCCAGAACATGAGTACAAAAAAGGAGCTGAGCGCGCCATAGCTGGAGAGCAGGCGGGTGGAAAAATTGACATACAGGGCAAAAAGCTGCACCAGCAGTATCAGGCCTATGGAGGAAAAAATCGCGCCGGGCATCGCGTCACGCACGCGCAGCCGGGCCGAAGGGGCTATTACATAAAGCGGCGTAAACAGGCAAAACAGAAACACAAGGGCCACCGGCCATTTCACGCCGCGCACCACATCGCGCACCGGCCCGGCCCAAGGCACCTCTGGCGCCAGGTAGGCCAGCAGCATATCGCTAAAGCTGAATAGTAGCAAAAACAGCCCCACCAGCAGTATAATCAGCAAAATAAAAAAGAAGCCGATGAGGTGGCGTGCAATATAGCTACGGTCGGTGGGGATGCCATACACACGGTTCATACCGTTTTGCAGGTAACTGATGCCCCGCCCGGCCGACCATAGCAAGGCGATGGAGGAAACCGAGAGAAGCCCCCCGCTGCTGTTCTTTAAAAGGCTGAGGGCAATGGGCTCCAGCACGGGCAATACGGCCTGGGGCACCAAGGTCTCGAGGTACGAGGTGATGGCCTCGGGCGTTAAATGAAACAGCGGTAAAAGGTTGCCAATGAGGATAAGCAAAGGGAAAAAGGAGAGCAGGGCATAGAAGGCAATAATCACCGAAGTACTGGTCAGTTCGGCGGAATCCAGGCGCTGAATGGCAATTTTAAAAAAGCGCAGCACACCCCGTTTACCCATCCCGGCCCCCTTTCTAAAGCGGCACCACCACCTGCAAAAGCACCGCCAGTACAGGCAGGGTAAGCAGCGATAACACGGTGGAGAGGAAAATCATTTTAGAGGCAAAAGCGGCGTTGTTGTTGTAGGTGGTGGCCAAAGCCGCCGTGGATACCGCGGCCGGCATGCCCATAATAAGCACCAGTACGCCCGCCACCATGGGCGGCAGGCGCAGCAACACCACCGCCACCAGGGTAATAAGCGGAAGGATGAGAAGGCGCAGGCCGCAATAATAAAAGTTTGAACGGCTGAATATGGTTTTCAGTTCCACGGTGGCCAAAATGCCCCCAATCAAAACCATGGAGATGGGCGTGGTGCACGCGCCCAGCGAAACAATGGTTTCCCTGAGGAAAAGTGGCGGGCGCAGGCCGGTGGCCAGCATGGTAAAGCCAATTACAACGGCTATCATGGCGGGGTGCAAAAGCTGGGTTACAAGGGAAGGGCGGGGCCCCTCTTTGGGCAGATAGAGCCGCAGGCCAAAAAAATACATAAATACATTTACTGGGATGAGCAGCGCCGCCAGATAGAGCATCCCCTCACTGCCGTAAATGCCCGTGATAATGGGGATACCCATAAAAGCGGCATTGGGGCTTGTTACGGCATAACGGAAAGGGGTCTTTTCCTCTTGCAGGCAGGGGCGCGCCAACGGTTTGGAAAGCAAAAAATACAAGCCCTCGAATAAAAACCCCGCCGCCATGGCAAGTAAAAAATTGCGAAGCTGGGTGTCGCTGATAGCCTCTACCATCAGCACGGTGAGCAGGTTACAGGGCATTAGCAGCTTTACCACCAGTTCACTTAAAAAGCGGCGGGCTTTTTCCTCTAAATAGCCCAGTTTGCCAAACAAAAAGCCAATAGCGATGAGTACAAACAACATCAGTTGCCGGTTGACAAGGTTTGATAGATCCAACATTTTGGGAAAACTCCTCACACCACCATAGGCAGAGGCACAGCCGATCCCCTCCGCCCCTATATGGTTTCCAGTATCCTGTTTTTGCCGCACTGTTTACCGCAAAGCGCACAGCAACAACATTCGCATATTTCCATACTATTAAAGCATATTTTGGCCCACTTTACAAACCAAGGGGGCCTTGCAGTGGCCCCCTTTGCATTTTTGCGGGGGCTTTGGTACAATGTTCCCGGTGGTAGGCAAAAAAGCAACTGGCCTACTTCAATTTTTAGGCCCAGCACGGCCACTGCCGCGCCGAAGGGATTTTGGCCGCACCGGCCACAACATTCGTTTTACGGCAAATGAACAAGCTGTAGCGCATAGATACGGGTTAAAGCAGGCGCTGTATAAGAGTTTTTTGCAAAGGCTTGCTGCGCAACCTATTTGAGAAACTGTAATAAGAATAAGGGAGTACGCAATGGATACGCAAACAAATCTTGTCATACGCCCCGGCACAAAACAGGACCTGCCCGCCATGCTGGAGATGGTGCGCTGTTTGGCCGAATACGAAAAGCGGCCCCAAGACGCAACGGTGCGCCCCGAAAATGCGCTGTACTGGCTGTTTGAGCGTAAGCTGGCCGAGGTTTTGCTGGCGGAATATGAGGGGGAGACCGCAGGCTATGCCCTGTTTTTCCCGGTATACCACTCCTTTACCGGGCAGGGCGCGCTGCATATAGAGGATATTGTTTTTAAACCCGCCTACCGCGGCAAGGGTTTTGGCCGCCAGCTTATGCGCGCGGTGGCCTGCCACGCCCTAAAGCATGGCTACCAAGCCGTGGAATGGGCCTGCCTTGACTGGAACGTGAACTCGATGGCGTTTTACGAGGCACTGGGCGCACAGCAGGGTTTGGGCATTGTCACCTATGAATTTGACGAAAAGCGCCTGCAGGCATTCGCCGCCGAAACAGATTGCTAAGGGCCTTAGCCCCCGCCTGAAACTCCCGCCGTATGCGCCTTTGGCCGGCCTCTCGGTAAAGAGGGCGGCGCGGCCCGTGCGGCCTGCCAAAACCAGAGAAAGGAAAGAGGAGATGCGCCAACCCATCCGGGCAATTTTTTTGGATTTAGACGGCACCCTGCTCAGTTTCACCACCCACACAGTGCCACAAAGCGCGCATAAAGCGCTGGAAAAGGCGCGGGAGCTGGGGGTGCTTTTGTTTGCGGCCACCGGCCGCCACCGGCAGGAGATAGAACAGATTGACAGCCTGGATCTCGGGCTGTTTTCGGGTTTTGTCACCCAAAACGGGCAGTACTGCTACACCGGGGAAAATCTACTATACCATAAACCCATCCCCCGCGGGGATGTACAGGGCCTTGTTGCCCTTTTGGAAGAAAAACCCGCCGCCTGCCTTTTTAATTTTGCAAATGAGGTTTTCCTCAATTTGGTAGACGATAAGGTGCTGCGCTGCCACAGCCATATATCCACCGAAATACCCCCCATTGGCAACATGCAAAAAGCGCTTGAGGAAGAGGTTTACCAACTTGTTTTATACGGCGAATACGCCCACGCCCTGCCCTATTTGGAAAAGCTGCCCCACTGTGTGGGGGTCTGTTCCAACGGAATGTCTGTGGATATCTACCCAAGAGAGGGCGGCAAAGAGCACGGGATACAAGAGGTACTGCGTCACTTTGGCATTGCAAAAGAAGAGGTGATGGCAGTGGGCGACGGCAGCAACGACCTTGGGATGCTGGCCTATGCCGGGCTTTCGGTAGCCATGGCCAACGCCCCGGCCGAGGTGCGCGCCGCTGCAGGCCATGTTTGCCCCAGCGCTGACGAGGGAGGCATCGCCTACGCCTTGGAGCGTTTTGTGCTGCGTTAGGCTTTAAGACCAGATGTTTTTAATTTGTTCACAAAGAACACACGGTTTTTTCGTATTTGAACTGTATACTGAGTATCACAAGGACAGGGAAGCCGCAACCCTCCCTTGTGATGATTCCTCCTCACACCAATGAGATACCCCTTAAAGAAAACCCGTGCCTACCCCGCACGGGTTTTCTGCTGCAAAAGGCCACTTTTTTTGCAGCGATGACACAGATAAAGCGCCCAAAAACCCGCCATTTTACATTGGCGGGTTTTTGGTTTTTTAAACTTTTTTGTTGACAAATATAATCAACTCAATTATACTATTGTTTATATTATTAATAAACGGATGTGATAATTATGCAACACAAAGAACCTACGGTTAGCGAGTTAAAACAGGGGTATTGCCAAAGGGAGGGGACCCTGGTTTGCCTTGCCTGCGGGCAGACGTTTGAAGAGGGGGCCGTGTACCCGGTAGAGGGCAAGCTTTTACAGGCGTCCCGCGCCATTCAGCAGCATTTGCAAAGCGAACACGGAGGTGCGCGCCGCCTTATTTTTGATGAAGGCCGTTACAACAGCCTAACCGAAAACCAAAAACGGCTGTTAGAACTGCTTTCAGAGGGGAAAAGTGACAAAGAGGTGGCCCTGGAAACCGGCGTAAGCCCGGCCACCGTGCGCCGCCAGCGCTTTTCCTTCCGCGAAAAGGCAAAGCAGGCGCGGCTGTACCTGGCCCAGTACGAAAGCGTGTTTGCAAAAACCGCCGGTTTGGGCGGGGAAATCATCCCCATTCACGATAATGCCCATTATGTGGACGAGCGCTATGTGGTTACCCAGGAAGAAAAAGAAAAAATTCTGGCCTCGGTGTTTCACTCCCTCTCCCCACTGCGGCTGAAAAACTTCCCCAAAAAGGACAAGAAAAAAGTGGTGATACTGGCCGAACTGGCCGCCTTGTTTGTAAAAGGGCAAGAGTACGCCGAAAAAGAGGTAAATGCTCTGTTAGGCGAAGTATACCCAGACTATGCCACCCTGCGCCGCTACTTGGTGGATTACGGCTTTTTAAAACGCACCCGGGGGGGAGAAAAATATTGGCTGGCCTAGCACGGCAGGCCTCACCTCCCATGGAGGAGTAAAGGTTTGCTGCGCTACAGTTTATTCATTTGCTGTAAAAACCGTAACAAGAGGCCAGAATAACACACGATTTTCATTTTTTTGTGGTACACTTTGATTGAATGAGGGGCTTTGGCCCCAAACCACAAGGAGAATGAGGATGAAACAGAGAAAGATTTGGCTTTTACCCCTGCTGTCCGCCGGGTTATTTTTTGTCACAGCCTGTGGCGGGGCGGGCGCTTCGGGTACGCTACCCGGCAGCGAAGCGCCCTCGGCTTCCGCCTCTTTGGGCGGGGCGGGCCAGGCGCCTAAGCAAACCGATACCGTGTACCGCGGTGAAGTGGTGAGCACCGGGGAAAATGAATTTACCGTGGCGCAGATGCCGGGTTATGATTATGGCCAGGCTGAAATTTTGTTCAATACCGACGGTAAAACTGAATTTATTTTTGGCAACACCGAAGAAAACACCAGCGCACAGGAGTTAAAGCTGACGGAGGGCGCCTTTGTGCAGGTGGAATACGACGGGCGGCTCACCCGCTCTTTACCGCCGCAGGCCACGGCCATACGGGTGCGGATAGTGGCCCCCCAAAGCGAGGGCATTGTTGTAAGCGGCACGGTGCAAATGGTAGAAAAAAGTGAGGACGGCTACCGCTTGGAACTGCTGCCCTTTGGGGCACAGGCCTCCTCCAGCCCCGCCGATACCGGCAGCCTTGTGGTGCTGAACCTGCCCCTGAGCGCGCTGGAAAATATAAGTGAGGCCGAGCTGGTAGAAGGGGCCGAGGTTTCGGCCGTGACAATGGGCATTGCCACGGCCAGCCTTCCCCCGCAGATGCCGGTGCTGGCTCTGTTGCCCTACACGGGCTAAGCGCCCCTGGCGCCTGGCATTGGGGCCGCACCATAATTATTTGGCCCTACGCTTCCTCTGCCACGCCCCTGGCCCTATTGGCCGGGGCGTTTTGCTGTGCAGAGGCCTCCAGGTTTACAAACACGGTTTTTGAATAAAGAGCAATGCAGACCGATACCAGCGCGGCCCCCAGCAGTATGGCCCAGCTCTGGTTTAAAAACGCGTCGAACAACAGCCCGTACATCGCCTGCCCCACCGGCTGAGCACACATGGTTATGGCCATGAGTACCGACATAATTTTGCCCAGCAAATGAGAGGGCGTTTCCCGCTGTATCAGGGTAAACAATTGTATGGTAAACAGGGTAGAGGCCGCCATGGCCACAAAACACCCTATGGTAAGCACGGTGTAGGGCAGCATGGGCGTCTCTGCCCAAAGCAGAGAGACGCCCCCGGCTGCGGCCGCCAGCGCGCATACCACCAGCAGAAAATGAGATTTTGTCAGCGAGAGTTTTTTGGCCAGTATCGCGGCCATAATACCCCCGGCCAGCCCCCCCAGAGCCAAGGCCCCCTGGGCAAAACCCAAAAGCGCGTCGCTAAGGCCCAGCACCTGCACCACCAAGATGGGTATACCCACCATAATCATCGAACTGAGCACCAAATTAAACGCCGCCAGCACCAGCCCCACCGAAAAGAAAATGGGACGCTGGTATTTTACAAAACGGAAACCTTCTGTTAAATCATCCCTGGCCACGGCCAGGGCGTTTTGGCCTTTTGGCTGTTTTACAAAGGGGATGCTGATAAAAATTTCCATAACAGCCGAGGCAAAAAAGCACAGGGCGCTAATCACCAAAACAGGAAAGATGCCAAACGCGCCGAACAGCACCCCGCCCACAACCGGCCCTAGCAGGCCCGAAAGGGTACCCACCTGGTTGATAACGGCGTTGGCCGTCATCAGTTTATCCCCAGGGGCCAAAAGGGGAATGCTGGCCTGCACGGTGGGCTGGTAGGTGCCCGATATACCGTACAGAAGCATAAGCACCACCACCAGAAGGGGCACAAGTGGCACGCGGCCCAGCGCAAGGTAGCAAATCACAATCAGGCCCGCCGTGGCAAAGTCTAAAATCACCATGATATTCCGCTTATTAGCCCTATCGGCCAAAACGCCCCCCACAAGCGAGAGGACGATCATGGGCAGGAAGGAACAGGCCGATACCGCCCCGAACAGGGAGGCGGAGCCGGTTTCGCGCAGCAGATACAGCGGCAGGGCAAAACGCAATATGGCGTTGCCAAATAACGAGATAATCTGCCCGATGACAACCAGGTTAAAATCTTTGTGAAACAGTTTTGTAGTTTGAACTCCCATAAAATCCTCCGTCATTAAATATTATACCAACCGTCGGTTTGTATATGAGCAAAAAAATTTCCCTCCTGCCACACTTGCAACGCCGGGGTGAGGGAATTTGCCAAAAAACAGGCCCTAAAAAAACAGCGTGGAAAAGCACGCTATATTTTTCACTGTATCACTTTTTATCGCTTTACAGGATACTCTATCGCTTCACTTGCCAAAATGCAGGGTATCCATAAAGCGTAGGGCCCTCTTCTTTACTTTACGGCGGGCTGTAGCGCCAGGCAAAACCGCACATAGGCCTCCGCCATCTCTGTATCAATAAAATTTTCATAGCCGTAGCCGCTTAGCAGCCGGTTAAACACCCGGCAGCGGGCACGCATGGCCTCGGGGGTAGAGGGGCCGGGCTGGGCCAAGGGGTTTAGCCAAATATTGGCCAGTACCACAATGGCTTCGGCCAGGTAGGCCGGGTCCTCCACCTGCAGGGTACCATCTTTTTGGCCCTGTTCCAAGATGGGTTTTAAAAAATGGGGCGCCACAATATCGTATACTTCCTGTACTTGCATGGCCAAAAACTCCGGGTTTTGCAGCATGTTAGGCACAACCGAGAGCAGTACGTTCTGCTGGGGTACACAAACCGAGGCCAAAAACAGCGCCTTCAATTTTTCCCGCACACTCATGGCCAGGTTGTCTCTAATTTTGGAAAGGCGTTGGATATTCTCCTGCCCAATCTGCTGGCCAATGGCGTCAAAAATATCGGCCTTTGAGGCAAAGTGGTGGTAAATGGCACCTTTTGAAAGCCCTGTGGCGTTTAAAATATCCTGCAGGGAGGTTTTGTCAAAGCCCTTTTCGGTAAAAAGGCGCAGGGAGATATCCACAATGCGCTTTACGGTCTCTTCGGGGTGCTTGTTGCGTGCCATGTCTGCCTCCATACAAACCAACGGTCTGTAAACAGCTTAACAAGTTTTGGGGTGGCTGTCAAGCCAAAAAGAATTTTTACCTGCAAAAAGCCTGCAAAAACTTGCAATTTAGGGTGCATGTACTATAATTATAAAGATGCGTAGACATAAAAATAAAAAGTGCAAAACTGGCTGGGCCAGGGGCTTTCTGCGGGTGGCGCGCCACCGGGTTTTGCGCCGGGCCCAAAAACAAAAAGGAGAAACAACATGAAAAAAGCAAGCTTACTTTTGGCCATGGGGCTTTTGCTGGCCCTGGGCCTTAGCGCCTGTGGCGGCGCGCCCTCCTCAGTATCAGCCGCCTCGGCCCCTGCGGCCAGCGCCTCCGCCGCACAAAGCGAGGCCTCCTCCGCCAAAGAGGGAGGCGTACTGGTAATGGCCTGCGAGGCCACCTTCCCCCCGTATGAGTACATGAGCGGCACCGAGGTGGTGGGCATTGACGTGGATATTGCCAAAGCCATTGCCGAAGAGATGGGCATGGAGCTGGATATTCAGGAGATGCCCTTTGACTCGGTCATTGCGGCGGTCAGCACCGGCAAGGCGGATTTTGCCGCCTCGGGCCTCTCCGTTACGCCCGAACGCGCCGAACAGGTAGATTTTTCGATGGAATACGCCACTTCAAAACAGGTGATTATGACCCGTGCCGACAGTGGCATCACAAGCCCTGAAAACCTTGCGGGCACCGTGGGCGTGCAGATGGGCACCACGGGCGACTTAGAACTTTCAGACACCGAGGCCTACCCGGACGTTAAAGTGGAACGCTACAACAAATACACCGACGCGGTAAACGATCTCATCAGCGGGCGGCTGGACGCCATTGTGATGGATAGCCTGCCCGCCGAGCAACTGAAAAGCATGAACGACACCCTGGTGATTTTGGACGACAGCCTATTGGATGACTCCTACGCCATCGCCGTGAAAAAGGGCAACACCGAGCTGCTGGACGCCATCGACACCGTGCTGCAAAAGCTTAAAGACGAGGGCAAAATTGACGAATTTACCCTGGCGCACCTGGGTGGCGACGACATGGCCGCCTCTTCGGCGGCCCCCGCTTCCGCCTCCTCCGCCGCCGGCGCCGATTCTGTAGCCGGGGCCTCTTCCAAGGCCGACGCCTCGCAGGCGGCCTAACCGCTTACGGGCAGGGCATACTTCACCACCGGCCGGGCACCGGCCCTTAGACGAGAGGGGCTCAAGGTTTGGAAATTTTGAACAACATGTGGGGCGGCATCTACAAAACGCTGATTGCCGAAGACCGCTGGCGCATCTATTTAGAGGGATTTGGCAACACCTTGATGATGACCCTGCTCTCCCTGGTGGTGGGGGTGATACTGGGTGTACTGGTAGCCGTGGCCAAAACCTCTTACAACGCCTCTTTGGCAAACGCAGGCCAGCCGGGCAAGCAAAAACCCGCAGGCAAAAGCATTTTAAGCGGCCTGCTTTGGTTTGCAAACGCCCTTGGCAACCTGTACACCACGGTAATACGCGGCACGCCTGTTTTGGTGCAACTGCTCATCTTTTATTATGTTCTGTTTGGCTCCGCCCCTTCCAGCCTAAAAATTGTCATCGCTTCGCTGGCTTTTGGCATCAATTCCGGCGCCTATGTGTCCGAGATTATCCGCGCGGGCATCCAGTCCATCGATGTGGGGCAAACCGAAGCCGGGCGCAGTTTGGGCCTGAGTTCGGGCAAAACCATGCGGCTGATTGTTTTGCCCCAGGCGGTAAAAAACATACTGCCCGCCCTGTTTAACGAACTGATTACCCTGCTGAAAGAGACCTCGGTAGCGGGGTATATCTCCATCATCGACATCACCCGCGCGGGCGACCTCATCCGTTCGCGCACCTTTGGCTTTACCCCGCTGCTTATTACGGCGCTGGTTTACCTGGCGCTGGTTTTAGGCCTTACCCAGTTGCAGAAAAAGCTGGAAAAAAGGATGGCTGCCAGTGATAGAAGTTAAAGGGCTGTGGAAGATTTTTAAAGAGAACCAGGTGCTGAAAGGGGTAGACCTTTTTATTGCCGCGGGGGATAAAGCCGTTATTGTAGGCCCCTCCGGCAGCGGAAAATCCACCTTTTTGCGCTGTTTAAACCTGCTGGAAACCCCCACCCGGGGGCAGGTAATTTTTGAGGGCACAGATATCACAGACCCGCACAACGACATCAACAAACAGCGCCAGAAGATGGGTATGGTTTTTCAGAACTTCAACCTATTCCCCCATTTAAAGGTGCTGGATAACATCACCCTCTCGCCCGTGCAAACCGGCCTTGCAAAACCCGATGAGGCAAAAGAGGCAGCCCTTGCCCTTTTAAGCCGCATTGGCCTTACCGAAAAGGCCGACGCTTA
Organism: uncultured Oscillospiraceae bacterium; assembly: GCA_964550985.1. Lineage (GTDB taxonomy): Bacteria > Bacillota > Clostridia > Oscillospirales > Ruminococcaceae > JAAYCI01. The sequence goes on along the minus strand of CAZKBM010000019.1, from coordinate 27,354 downwards.
CCCAAACCAGCTTTCGGGTGGGCAAAAACAGCGTATTGCCATTGTGCGGGCCCTTGCCATGCAACCCGATGTAATGCTGTTTGACGAGCCCACCTCGGCGCTGGACCCCGAGATGGTGGGCGAGGTGCTGGAACTGATGGCCGAGCTGGCGCGCGAGGGGATGACCATGGTGGTGGTGACCCACGAGATGGGCTTTGCCCGCAAGGTGGCCAACCGCGTGCTGTTTATGGATGAGGGCCGTTTTGTGGAGGAAGCCCCGCCCGAAATCTTTTTTGAAAACCCCCAAAACCCCAGGCTGCAGGAGTTTCTTTCCAAGGTTTTATAGGGAAATCAAAGGGGCTGCTGTTGCAGCCCCTTTCTCACGCTCAATCACCCCTGCCAAGCGCCCGCAAGCCAAAGCCTTGCGGGCGCTTTTGTTGGAACCTTGCCTTGCCGTTACAACTGCGAAAGGATAAATTCCATCATCTGAGGTATGCCCGTAAACCCGGCAATCAGGGCCGAGATGAAGAGGGTGAGAAAGATGACAAGGGCCACAACCCCCACCCAAATCAGCGCTTTCAACGCGGGGGGAAGGCCTCGCTTTTTTCGCCTCTCGGGCTGTGGTTTGGTTTGTGCAGCCTGCCCCGGCGGCAGGGGCTGGGTGTTTGGCTGCCCATCTGGCTGGGCGTTTGGCTGCCCATACGGCGGAAAATCTCCATTTTGCGGCATGGCGATACTTTGCTGTGGCGTGAAGGCGCCTGGTTGTGGTACGGCGGCGTCTGGTTGCGGCATAGCGGGCGGCGGCGCAGCCTGCACAGGCGCTAAGGGCTGGGCAGGCTGGGCGGGTTCTACCATAGTAAAAACATCATTCGGCTGCATGGGCGCTCCCCCTTTTACACATAATAAAATTATAACCATTGTACCGCAAAACCCTTTTTTGGGCAAATGGCAGGGCCCGTTGGCAAAAAAACCCAGGGCAATACCGCACAAAGAAGCGTGGGCGAAGCGCCGCGCAGATTTGCTTGGCCGATTTCACAAAAAGCACCGGGAATACTGTGTGTATTCCCGCGCATTTTTGGGGAATAGGGCGGGTAAAGATGCCAGTGATGCGGCTGTGTCAGCTTTGTGCGGTGTTACCCCAGGTGTTGACACGCCCTTTTTGGCAGTGATACGATAGGCACATGGCCCCACCCCACGATAAGGGAGAAGGCTGTAAAACAGAGCAGGAGGCCCCCTATGGAAAAATGCCCCAGCATATTCAATGACGTGATTGGCCCGGTGATGCGCGGGCCCTCCAGTTCCCATGTAGCGGCCGCCGCGCGCATGGGCCGCCTTGCCCAAATGGGGGCGGGTGGCCGGGTGGTAAAAGCCCTTGTGGAGTATGACCAAAATGGCTCGCTGGCCGAAACCCACGACGGGCAGGGCTCGGACATGGGGCTGGTGTGCGGCCTTTTGAGCCTGGAGCTTGCCGACCCGCGCGTAAAAGACGCCCTAAAGCTGGCCGAGGAAGAGGGGCTATCCGTGCAGTTCCGGGTGCTGGACTATGGCGCCGTACATCCCAACCACTACCGCATAAGTGTAACCGATGCCACGGGGCAAACCCACCGGTGGGAGGGCATCTCAACCGGCGGCGGCATGATAGAGATGCAAAAGCTGGACGGTTTTGCCCTGCAACTGTATGGGGACTGCCATGAACTTTTGGCCCTGGTAGATACCCAAAACGCCGAAGAAACCCGGCGCTGGCTAGAGCAAAAACTGCCAAACGCCCATGCCATTTGTGAAAGCGTTCAAAGCGGCCAAACCTTACTAAACCTAAAAACCACACAGCCCCTGTGCCCCGCACTATTAGAGGAAGCAAACGCCCGAAGCGGGGTATTTTGGGCTTTTGCCCTGCGCCCGGTGCTGCCCACCCTGGCAAGCCCCGGCGGCAACCTGCCCTTTTGCACGGCTGCCGAGCTTTTGGCCTACGCGCAAAACAGCGGGCGGGAGATGTGGCAACTGGCTACCCTGTACGAGAGCCAGCGCGGCGGCACTGGCGAAGAGGACGTGTACCAAAAGATGGAGGCTTTAACCGCCATTATGCAAAACTGCGTGCAGGTGGGCTTAAGCGGCACCCATTACGAGGACCGCATTCTTGGCCCGCAGGCCCACTTGATAGAGGAAAAACAACATGAATACCCCGCGCTTTGCACCGGCCTTTTGGGGGTGGTCATTCGCAACATCACCGCCATTATGGAGGTAAAAAGCGCCATGGGGCTGATTGTGGCCGCGCCCACGGCCGGCTCCTGCGGCTGCCTGCCAGGCACCCTTACCGGCGCGGCCGAGGTTTTGGGCGGAGGGGCCACAGCCATAACAAAAGCCCTGCTGGCCGCAGGGCTTATTGGGGTATTTATTGCCGGGCAGGCCACCTTTGCCGCCGAGGTAGCGGGCTGCCAGGCCGAATGCGGGGCAGGCTCGGCCATGGCGGCGGCCGGCCTGGTGCAGCTGCTGGGCGGCAGCCCCCGGCAGTGTGTAGACGCGGCCTCGCTGGCGCTGCAAAACGTAAGCGGCCTGGTGTGCGACACCGTTGCCAACCGTGTAGAGGTGCCCTGCCTTGGCAAAAACATCATGGGGGGCAGCAACGCCATTGCCAGCGCCACCATGGCCTTGGCGGGGTACGACGCCGTAATTCCCTTGGATGAGACCATACAGGCCATGTACGACATTGGGCAAAAGCTGCCCGCCGAACTGTGCTGCACCTTGGGGGGCCTTGGCAAAACCCCCACCGCCTGCGCCATACGCAGCCGCCTGGGCTAAAAATTTGCTGCAAAGAGTTTGCGCTTTACTTATGAAGCACCCTATAGCTAGATGGCCAGCCCCAGGTAGGGCGCCAGCGAAATGATGACCCCGCCTACCAAAAGCAGGGGTATTAAAAACCACAGGGTAAACTTTAGGTAGGTGTTAAACGGCACATTGAACAGTTCAATGGTGCCAAGGTTTGTGGCGCTGGGGTACAGGCAGTTGGTAAAGTTAAGCCCCACGGTAAAGGCGCTGATGAGGATGATTTCGCCGCCCGTGCTGCCAATGGCCGAGGCCATGAACAGCGCCGCCGCCACCGCGCCCAAAATGGGCATGGAGATGCCCGCCACCCCGCTGGTAGACTGCAAAAACAGCCCAATGCCCACATAGGCAAGCAGGGCCACCACGGCAAAAATCCACAGGGGAGCATTTTGCAGGGCGCTGGAAATCCAGTATACAAAGGTCACGCTCATGCCCTGGGTGCTGCTGCCCATTAAAACGGCAATCCCGCGCGACATGGCCAGCACCAGCACCACGCCCAGCAGGTCTTTGGCGCCGGTTAAAAACAGCGAAGTAAACTCGTCAATTTTGATGCGGTTAATGAATTTTAGCAGCAACGCGCCTATAAAAAACAGCCAGGAAAATTCGTTAAAACCCCAGTCGCCCATGGAGGTCATGTGGTCAAAACCCAGCACGCCACCCACAATGGGGATATGCCCCAAAAAGGTAAAGGGCACATTGACGGCCTTTGCAAGCCCCTCTCCGCCAATATCCCCCCAAGGGGTGTAGCCCAGCAGCAGGGCCAGCACAATAAAGCCAAACACAAACAGCGAGGCCCTTCTGCGGCCGGTCATCTCCGGCAGTTCCTGGGTACGGGGCTGTGCGCCTTTAATATCTTCCAGCCCCGCCAGCACCGATTTTTCGGGCCGCTTTTTTACCATGGAGGCATAGCGCACCATCATCAGGGTGCCCACCACATACAGCACCACAAACAGTATGGCGCGCAGCAAAATGCCCGAGCCCAAGGTCAGCGAGTCATCCCCAATGGCGGCCACGGCCGCGCCGGTGGAAAAGGGGTTTACCACACTGGCCATATTGCCTATGGTGGCCCCAATAAACAGCACGCCCAGGCCGGTCATCACATCGTAGCCCGCATACACAAACAGAGGCACCACAATGATGGAAAAGGCCACAATCTCCTCCCAAAAGCCGAACACCGTTCCCAAAATAGCGCTTACCAACATCATTAAAATGATAAGTGCATTGCCGCGCAGCTTTTTCAGCATCTTGCCAAAACCCGCCTCCAGGCCGCCGGTTTGGCTCATCACATGCAAAAACCCGCCCGCAATCAGCAGGGCTATCCCCACATCCGAGGCGCTCTGAAAGCCCTCAATCGGGGCCATCAGCAGGCTCCACAAACCGGCGGGCTGGGGCCCTGCATTTTCGGTAATGGCTCCGTTTTCGTCCATTACGGCGTTGTATATCACATGGCCCGTTGCGGGGTCGTTTACCGAGACAGGTATAAACCAGGTTAGCACCAGGGTAATCAGCATGGCAAAAAACACAATGACGTAGGCGCTGGGCATCTTAAATTTTTTCTTTTTGGGGCCCTCCCCGCCCGTTTGGGGCTGGGGTAACGCCCCTTCGGGCACCGCAACCGGCAGCTCTTCTGCCAGCTGGTCTCTTTTCTCCTCACTCATCGTTTAACCCTCCGCCGCCAAAAGCTCAAATGCCCGGTAATAGATGGCTATGGCCAGTATCATATCCTCTGCCGCCACACCCTCGTTTGGCTGATGCTCGCTAACCGGTGCGCCGGGCAGGGTTGCGCCAAAGGCCACAATATTTTCCATGCTGCGGGCAAAGGTGGCGCCGCCTGTGGCCTTGGGCTGGCTCTCGGTGTCCCCTGTCACCTCACGGTAGGCGCGCATAAGCGTTTGCACCAGTGCAGAGTTCACATCCATGTACAAAGCGCGCAGGTAGTCAAATACCTCTACGGTAATGCCATAGGGGGCGGCGGCCGCAGTAAGTGCCTCGCCCACCTTTTCATAGGGGTAGCTTACGGGGAAGCGGATATCCACCCCAAGGGTTTGTTTGCCCGGCCCCCAATTGGCAAGGCCAATGTTGAACATCAGCTTGCCGGTGGGGCCGTCCTCCACTTCGCCAAAAATGGGCAGGCCGTTGGGGCTCAGGCCTTTTTCCAGTACAAAGCGCAGCAGCGCCCCGGTTTGCCCCGCTTTGCCAAGGCCTTCGCACAGGCGGGTAATGGCGTTTATGCCCTGGTCGGTATCCTTGGCGTGCACGGCCTTGCCAATCACCTCCAGCCTGCCCGCGTTTTGGCGGCAGTCATAGCCCAGGGCCTGTAAGGCGGCCTCTACCGCGCTATCGTAGGGGATGGAGGCCAGCGCGGGCACGGCGTTTAAGGCAGAACCCCCCCTAAGCTGCACACAAGTGGCATCCTGGGCCGTAAGGGTGTACTCCACAAGCCCCTTTTCGGCATAGGTGAGGGGAAAGGCCGAATCCGGCGTAAAACCAAAGCTGGGGTGTTCCTCCTTCTCCACATAGCGCTTTACCCCCCGCCACATGGATTCTTCATCGGTACAAAGGATAAAACGCACCCGCTTGTTCAGTTTGGCTCCGTCGTCCAAAAGTAACTTTAGGGCGTACATGGCGGCCAGGGTGGGGCCTTTGTCATCCTGCACGCCGCGGCCATACAGCACGCCGTCCACCTCGCTCAACTCAAAGGGCGGGGTGGCCCAGTTTTCGGCGTCATCGGCGGGCACAATGTCCATATGCCCCAGCACCCCCAGCATCTCTTTCCCCTCCCCAATATCGGCATAGCCGTAATAGCCCTCGGGGTCCATATAGGTGGCAAAGCCCATCTCTTCGGCAATGCGCAGGCCTTCCTCCAAGGCTTTAAAGGGCCCTTCGCCCAAGGGGAAACCCGGCGCCGGGGGGGTGTTTTTGCTGTTGATGGCCACCAGGCGGGCCAAATCCTTTTTGTATGCAGAGAAGGCCCCTTTTGCGGCAATTTTACCTTTTTCTATGTCCATTTTTCATTCCTCGCTCTCTCTATTTTGGCCTGCCGTGGTTAGCGCCCATGCAGGTTCATTTCTTTTCACCCTCGCGCTCATACAGGCTAACATGCACGCTGTCTCCCGCTTGCTTGCCAATTTTGGCGCGTATCTCCTTGCGCAGGCCCAAAATATGGCCGGGGGTTTTCATCCGCACAAGGCTGCCGTCATAGGGTTCACCGTCAAAACTTGCGTGTACCGGCACCCGCCCCTTTCCAAACGCGGCCTTAACGTCGAAGGGGATATCCACATAAGCCCCATCGATATCCGGCACTTTTTGTATCACCGCATCAAACTCATACAGTTTTTTACCCATGCCACAACTGCCCTCTTTCTGCCCCTGTATTTTTGGGCCCTTATTCTAGCACAGCCGCCCGCATAAAAAAATCTTTTTTTGTCATTTTATTTTAGATGCTGTCTACCAAAAACAATAAAACACATATCCAAATAAAAAAAGCCGCCACAAGGCGGCTTCGTTGGCAGGCGTTAGCGGGCAAAACAGTCATTTGCCACAGCGCCTGCCACAAAATAAATGACCTGCAAAAGCAAAAAAGCGGCCCTAACCGGGCTGGTATGTGGCGGCAAAAATACGCCCCGCTATAATATAGGCGTCGCTGGTGTCCTCCCGGCGCAGGGCCAGGTAATCTCCCGGGCGGCCAAACAGATACCCCTCTTTGTACCATTTGGCAAACACTTTTGTGTTTTTTTCCAGCTTTTTGGCGTAGATATAGCTCTCTCCCTTGGGCAGGCAGGGGCGGGCATGTTCCAGCAGGGCAAGCGTTTTGCCATATAGCTTTTCACACACGGTGGGGGGGTAAAAATCTTCCGTCCGCACCTCTTCCGGCAGGCAAAATTCCCCCGGTAACGGGCTGTAACGGCTTTCAAACACCTCTCTATCAATGGGGTAGGCCTCGCCTTCCACCCCCAGCATCACATAGCTGTTTTCCTCCACGGCAAAAACCGCGTCGCCTTCCAAAGTGCGCACCACCACCTGTACACCGGGCGCAAATAGGGGGGCCAGAGCAACATAGCCTGCGGGCAGGGGCCTTTTTTTGTACAGTTCAAACTCCTCTAACCGGGGCTGGCAAACCCCGGCCCGAATGACACTATAGCTGCCATAGTAGGCCAGCATCCGCTTTTTCAAATAGGCTAAGGGGGCCTGCCCCTCCTCCAGCTTAAAAAAGCCCCCGGCCTTCTCCCTGCCGCCTCCGCCACTGCCAAGGCCCTGGGTCAGGTAGGCAGCCAGTTCGTTTGCCATCACCTCGTTTGTTGTGCTGCGTATCGAAAGTTTGTACCCTGCCCCCACCTGTGTAAAGCCCACACACACCTGCACCCCCTGGGCCTGCATGGTTAAATCGCTGATAAAACCCAGGATATTGGGGTCACAGGGCCTTGCCCAAAACAGGGTGTAGCCATAGATGTCATCGTGGTTGGCCTCCAGCAGGGCATTGGCGGCAATGTGCAACTCATCGCGGGTCAGGTTGTTGCTCTTTAACCAGCGTATCGTCTCCTCGTCAAAATCCAGTTGTTCCAGCATGTCCCGGTCCACGGGGTGAAACAGTTCTGAAAGGCTGTTGGTATCGGTATACAGGCCGTAATACAGGGCGGTTGCCACGGCCCTGTTGGCATTTACGGCATAGCCCGCGCGCTGCAGCAGCCGCCAAACCACCGTGGCGCAACTGCCACAGTAGGGCTCCACCGCCGCAAGGGGGGGAAGGGTATTTTCGGGCAAGTGGTGGTCAATTACACATACATTTGGGCAATAGAGAGGCGTAAGGTTCCCCGCGCCATACTGACAATCCACGGTTATCAGCAGGGGGTTTTGCGCCAGGGGGACAAATTCCGTTACGGTGGCCGGGCCGCCCTTCAGGTATTCCAGTGGTATTTTTAAAAGGCGCACAAACTCGGCAATATTGGGTTTGCTAATTTCTGCAAACCCGCCATACACCAGTTTTACCGCCAGGCCCTTTTCTTTAAAAAAACAATACAGGGCAAAGCCACAGGCAATACTGTCGGCATCGGGGTTGTTGTGGCACTGCAGTATAACCGTGTCATATCCCTGCAAACTTGCAAGCTCCAGCATGTATTCAGTTCCTTTCAAGGCGGCTTTTTGGGGGCAAAACGCACCCGTTATGGGCGCCAAGCCTCCCCCGGCCCAATGCGGAATTGCCGGTTTTGTTAGAGGCGGGCGGGGTTCCTTTGCAGCCAGTATACCACCCGCCCGGCAGCGCAGGCAAGCCCTTCGCTTTATCGCCGGAAAGGTGTTGGTTTCCACGGCAAAATATGGTATGGTATTGGTACGTTAAAGCGATATCGAGGCAAGGCAAAAACGCCTTCCCCATACAAAATGCCACCCCGCCAAAGGAGGCCCCATGCAGGCCGAGACCAAATATGACGCGTTTATCAGCTACCGCCACCTGGAGTTTGACAAGCAGGTGGCCGTACAGCTGCAAAAAAAACTGGAAAATTACCGTCCCCCAGCTTCGGTAAAAGCCGGGGGGGCCTTTCGAAAGTTGCGGGTTTTTCGCGATGAGACCGAGCTCTCCACCAGCAACAGCCTCAGCGATTCCATCCGGCAGGCGCTGCAGCATACCCGCTACCTGTTTGTGGTGTGCTCTGCGGGCACGGCTCAGTCCCGCTGGTGCCTGGAGGAAATTCGCTATTTTAAGCAGTTGCACGGCGGCAGCACCAGCCATATCCGGGTCATTGTGATACAGGGCCAGCCACAGGAGGTACTGCCCGAGGAACTGCTGTGGGAGGAACGCCCGGATGAGGCCGGGGTACTCCGGCGCACCCCGGTGGAGCCCCTGGCTTTAAACCTGTGTGCCGAAACCCGCAGAAAGGCCCTGAAAAAACTGAACACCGAATACCTGCGTCTGGCGGCCACCCTGCTGGCGCAAGATTTTGAAACCCTGTACCGCAGGGGCCAGCGGCGGTTTTGGCGTCGCGTTATGGCGGGGGGGCTGGCCGCCATGGCCCTGCTTTTGGGGGTAATTGTATACGGCGGGGTACTTTTGCACTACGCAAACCAGCAAAAAAACCTGGCCCAGCAAAATTTAGAGCAGGCCCGCTCCCTTTTGGCTGTGGGCACTCTGGACTATGCCGCAAAGCTGGAGGAAGCCGGGGCGCGCACCCGTGCGGCCTCCGTTTTGCAAGTGCTGTACGGCAGCCTTGGGGAAAACTGGGAAAACCGCCCCGAACTGGAAACACAGTTTCGCGATGTGGCGCTTGGGGCCCTTTATTACGACGCGAACGCCGTTTACGCCTCCTTGGAGAGGCCCGATGAAATTTTAAGCCTTGCGTTTTCCGCCGATGAAAAAACCGCGCTGGTGGTAGTAAACCGCAGCCTGTGTACGGCAGACGTGGCCACCGGGGTGATTTTGCAGGAATACCAGCCCCCTGCGGGGGATCTGTTTACCAGCGCCACCTTTTACCCCGGCGGAATATTGGCCGGGCTGCAAAGTGGCGGCCTTTTAGATATCCAGGAAGGCGGGGCGGAAACCCAGCACCCAAAGGTGAGTGAAACCCCGATTGAGCGCATTGTTTGGCGCGACGCCCTAAAGGCTGCGGAACTTTTAAGCGTGGATGAAAGGGCCGGCGGAAACACCCTGCTCATCCATTTGGACATCCTGCCATTGGAAGGGGGCGGTTTTGCGCCGGGCAGCCCCAGCGCCCAGCGGTTCACCCTGCCAAGCGATGCACTGGGCGACATCACCTGCCGCTACAGTTTTTCTCAAAACGGCCGTTTTTTGGCGGCCAAAAAGAACCTCAGCATTCTTTTGGCTGGGGACGACCGCACTTACCAGGTGGATAACCGCGATGTGTGCATACTGGACACCGACCTTTTTGACCCCGCCAAAACCCACGAGGAAAACCAAAAGGCCATGCTGCGCACTGTGGACGCCCGCTTTGAGACCCTTGGGGAGGACTACACCCTGGCGCGCTACTTGGTGGACGACGACGGGCTTTTGTTTTTGGATTTACAGACCGTACTGTACGACGGCATTCAAAAGCTAGGGTATTTAACGGGCTCCAGCCTGCCCGAAGGGCAGGACAAGCAGCAGATTGCCGTGTATGACCTGCCCGCAGGCGAATTGCGCTTTTTGGGCGATTTGGCCGCGGGGGGTGACCTTTTTTTCAGCAGCTTTTTGCCGGTGGATAGGGCAAACGGTTTTCTGCCCTATGTACGCTACGATAGAGAGCGTAACACGGCAGAATTTTTAAGCTTTAACCTATCTGCGCCAAACCCCCAAAAACCCGATTACCGCTACGCCCTGCCCGAGGGCTGCTATGGCGGCAGCCTGCAAGGCGCGGCCCTGCCCCGCGCCTATGAGGACTGGCCCCCCCAGTACCTGCTGGCGGTAAACCAGCCCGATGGCCAAAGCCGCGTTTTTCGCCTGCGGCAGTACAACGAGGAAGAACTGACGCCCGGCGCCGGCAGTTGCACGGCAGCCGCCATAGCCAGCGGGGAGGAAGGAATTTGGGGGGCCGGTTTTAAAAACGGCACGGTGCAGTTTTACAGCGCGCTTCCTTCGCCCGCGGCTACCGAACCGCAAAACAACACCGCCCATGTGCTGGAGGGCGAGGTGTACAAAGGGGAACAGGCCACAGGGGTAAGCCTTGCCTGTACCGCCGGGGAAGAACTGGAAATTGTGAGTTATAACCAAGACCGAAGCCTGGCCTTTGGCTATACTTCCCCAAAAGGGGCGGGCTGGACCTCCTCGGTTTATAAGATTTGGCGGCTGGATACCGGGGCCGTACAAACCACCCTTAGGGGCGTTGAGGAAGGGGTCTTACCCCAAGAAATTTCAATTGGCGGAGATTTTTCCTGGGTGGTTTGGCGGGAAGCCAGCTTTTTCCCCAGCTATGAGGCCCGCTACCACATTTTGGATATCGCCTCTGGCCAAGAGGGCCAAAGCTATACCACCACCAAAGAATATGATTATTTTGGCGCGGGGCGCAGCAGCGCCGAGCTTTGGTTTGTATCGGCCGGAACGGGCGTGCTGGAAACGATAGACATTACGGGGGGTATGGTATCCAGGCAATACCTGCGCAACTTCCCCCTGCGCGAGGTGGGCGAACGCATCTACTACAGCCCCGCAAACAACTATGTTGTGGTAAACAACAGCATCTATTCCTTTGCCAGCCAAAAAGAGGTTTACCGTTTTGGGCACGTGGCCTCGGTTAGCCCCGACGGTAAGACGCTGTACCTGGCCGAAACCGGCGCGCCCATAGGCCTTACGGCCGAAGAACTGTATGCCCGGCTGTGTGAAAGGCCAAACCCCGCCGCACTGCAGGAGGAAGAGAGAAAGGCCGCCGGCCTGGATTTGCTGTAGAAAAGCTGTGGTGAACAAGACAAAAATGCCGGCCCAAATAAGGGGCCGGCATTTTTGCAAAGCTATCAAAATCTTTCAAAACCTTAGGGCATGAAGGGGCTTTTTCTACTCGTCAAAATTCATTGTCTGAATAAAACGGTCTAAAAAGTAGCGGTTTGTGCTCAGTTCTATGGTCTCCATCTGCTCACAGATATGCAGCGCCTCTTGCTGCTGGGGGCGGCTTTGTAAAATTTGGGCGGCGCCGTTGCCCGCCGCATTGCCAATGGCGCGGGTTTTACCGGCGGCATCTTTGGGCAAAAGCCCTATGCGGGCCGCGCTTTCAGGACGCAGGTAGCTGCCAAAGCCCCCGCACAAAATAATTTCATCTAAATCATCGTAGCTAAGCTTACATTCGTGCAGCAGGGTATCCAGCCCCGCGCGTATGGCGGCCTTGGCCAGTTGCAACTGCCGAATATCCTTTTGCGAAATATACACCGGTGTACCGGGGAAGGTAAAGGCCCCGCCATATTGCTTATCCATTCTGCCTTTGGCGTCCACCACGCCTGCCTCTAACAGCCCCGCAGCCGCGTCTATCAGCCCCGAACCACAAATTTTTACCGGCGGCAGGCCGCCAATGGTGCTAAGGCGGAACTGCCCGCCCACATACTCCACGGTATCTATGCTGCCCACGGCGGCGTTGCCCCCGCAGGCGATGCCCGCCCCTTCAAAAGTGGGCCCTGCGGCAGTGGAACAGCAGGTGAGCCGCCCCTTGGTGCGCAGGGCCATCTCCCCGTTGGTGCCTGCGTCAATCAGCAAAATATTCCCCGCTTCGTGCATCATGCCACTGGCCAGCACGCTGCAGGTGATATCGGCCCCGATATAGGCCGAGGCGGTTTTGGGGATATAAAGCGGCATATCGGCAAAGCCTTCCAGCCGGAAGGCGGCCTCGCCGCCAAAAGAATACTCCATGGTAAAGGGCACCATGGCCAGCGGGCGCGGCTCTATGCCGCACAGGATATACATCATGACGGTATTACCGGTAATAACCGCGTAGCTTAGCTCCTCTACCGGCACGGCGGCCTCTTGGCACATGGCCCGCAGCATGGCGGCCAGCTGGGTACGGATGCTCTCACACAGCTGGCTCACCCCGTGGTCATTGCAGTAGGTAATACGGGTCAATACGTCTGCGCCGTAGGGCTGCTGGGCATTCATTTCGCCCAGCACGGTAAGGGGTTTTTTGGAGGCAGGGCTAAAAAGCTGCCCGGCCACCGTGGTGGTGCCGATATCAAAAGCCACGCCGTAGCCACTTGCATACAGCGGGGCCAGTGTGCCGCCCCAGGCCGTATAGGCGGTTTCCACAACGGCTTTGGCCGCCTCGGGCAAAATGGCGCTGCAGTCTCCCTCCACTTTAGCATAGCAGGCCAGACGGGTTCCCGTGGGTTGCCCCTCCAAAAAAACGGCCTCGTTTGCGTTGGCTGCGCTCAGGGCCCCTTCGGCCTGTACAACGCATTTCCCACAGCGGCCCGCCCCGCCGCAGGGCATGGAAATTTGCACCCCGGCCGCCTGAATGGCGGCCAGCAGGGTTTGCCCGGCAGGCACCTCAATTTGGGTTTTTTGCCCGCCGCGCAGGATGGTAACTTGTGGCATTCCCCTTCCTCCTCACTTATATGCGTATGATCTGCTAAATTTTCCATTTGATACGCCTTATATGCAAAATCTACAAAGATCCATCTTCAATTTATCTAAATTATCTAAAAATATCAACATGGATTTATCAGAAGCCAAACCCTGCTTTACGCAAAAAAATCCTGTGCGGCAAAGGCTTTGCCGGGGGCAAGCACCATAAACTCCTCATCCCATTGCCCCGCAAACAGTTTTTCCAGCACCCGTATACTACCGGGGGCCGTGCCATAGGCAAGGCCCAAAAGCTCTGCGGTTTCGCGGGCTTCCCCCTCACACTGGGCAAGGTTATAGGCCCCGGTTTCCACCATGGTTACCTGGCGGTACTGGGCCAGCATACGGCGGTAGGCCTTTTGGGCTTTTTCCTCACCGCGCTGGGCGGCAAAGCGCTTATACTCGTTGTGCAGGGCTTTTTCGCCCTGCAGCCAGCCATGGGTAAGGTACAGGGTACGTGGGTCAAGGGCGCCCACATCGCCCTGCTGCAAGCTGGAAATCACGTGCAAACAATCGGCAAAGCGGGGCAGCACCAGGGTGGCGTGGCGGCTTTCCAGCCCAATAAAGGAGTTGCCGCACTGGGCCATGGCCAGCAAAATGGTGTCGGCGTCCTGTGCCTTCTCAATCTGCTGCTGCACTTCTTCACACAGGTGTTTGGGTACGCTGTGCAGCTGCCTCTCCAGCCAAACCACCTCGTGTGTACAGCCCGTGCGCTCCATTGCCAGGCGTATTTCATCCTCTAACATCTGGCAGGTGATGATACGTGTAGACAAAACTACTTCCCCTCCTTTTGGCCCCTCGGCCAATCAACGCCCCCATTATAGCACAGCTTACACGGGCTGGGAAATAATAACCACCCTACGGCGGCTACAGCATTTGTTCAAATGCTGTGAACGCCGCCACAGGGTGGGCTATTACAGTTTCTCAAAAGGTTGCGCAGCAAGCTTTTGCTAGCAACTGTTATGCAGCGCCTGCTTTTTTACGTATTTATGCGCTACCGTTTGTTCATTGGCTGTGGCTGTAAAAAATTTCTCACTCGGCACAAATAGCCACAGCCGAAGCAATTTCCTGGCGCAGCTTATCAATTTGGCGGGCGTAATCGTCCAGGGTGCTAAGCCACTTGGCCAGGCATTGCCGCCCGTTTTCGCTCAGTGCATAAACGGCCTTGTCCTCACTCTCCTCTTGGGCCAGCATCCCCTTGGCACACATAATTTTCAGGTATCGGTATACACCCGTTGGGTCGGGCCCATTTTCCTGAAAGGTGCTGTACTCGGATATCCGCTTTACAATACCATAACCGTTGCAGGGGCCCGCCGCCAAAATGGAGAGGATGACAGGCTGTAGGAAACGGTCTAGGTTGCTGCCGCAGCAGGCGCATTTTTCGGTAAAATCCATATTTCCTCCCGGGGGTTTTTTGGCAGTATTGCCCTATACAAACCGGCAAAAGTGTGTTATGCTATGGAAACAGACCATCTCTATTAGACTTTATCTAATATAGTGTTTATGCTTCGTATGCTACCACGGAAACGCAATTTTTGTCAAGGGAGGACGATTTCCATGCAGGCGGGCAGCTTTGACGAATACTACGATAAAATTACCGATTATTGCCTTGACGCCTACGCCGGGCCCTGTGAGGACCCCCTGGCCCTGGCCACCGGCATTATGCAAATGCCGGGCTTCCCCATGCATTACCCCACTCACCACTACATGGTGCCCGCCGTGCTGCTTACAGCGGCGCGCAAACAGCAGGGCCATGGCCCCGAGGTGCTAAAGCGAGATTTAGAGGTAGCCCTAGAGCGAGCCCGCACCGTACCGGGTGGCTCCTGTGGTTTTCAAGGGGCCTGCGGCGCCGCCGTGGGCACGGGCATATTCTTCAGCATCATCACCGATTCTACCCCCCTTTCCAAAGACACCTGGGCTTTAGGCAACCGCGCCACGGGCGAGGCGCTGATTCAAATGGCCGAGTATGGCGGCCCGCGCTGCTGCAAGCGCTGTTCTTACCTGGCTTTGCAAAGTGTTTTGCCCCGCATTGAGCAGGATTTGGGACTAAAGCTAAAAGGGGAAAGCCCCGTGTGCGGTTTTTACGAACAAAACGAGAGCGGCTGCCTGCAAAAGGCCTGCCCCTTTTACCCAAAACAGTAGGCCATAGAACTTCATTCTGTTTCCCCCATACCGCCCGAAGGAGGCGCCGAGATGGAACCCATACCCATACTGCCACCCACCTTTTGTTACCCCAAAAAGGACCCCGAGCATTACTGCGAATGCCAGGACCGCCCGGTGGAACTGACCCATAAAACCTGTTATATCTTTTGGCAAAAAACGCCCGGCCAAAGGGTGGAAGAGGGCGAAGTACTGGCCGAGGCCGAGGCCGATAAAAAAACGGTGGAACTGCCCTCCCCCACCTCCGGCATTCTGCTGGATATCTGCGTGCAGGACGGCGAGGAGTTTCAGTTTGGCGAGGCGCTGGGCCACATCCAGCCAGGCGTTTAACAAGGAGGCAAACCCATGGCGCAGTCTATTCAACTCTACCTGGTAAGCGGTTTTTTGGGCGCAGGAAAAACAACGTTTATGCGCTCGATGATTGAGAATTTTGCCCCCAAGAAGTTGGGGGTTTTGGTAAACGAGTTTGGCAGCATTGGGGTGGACGGCACCCTGGTGAATAAAAGCGGGCTAAAGTTGGTTGAAATTAACGATGGGTCTGTATTTTGTGCCTGCCTGAAAGACGGTTTCGCCCGTACCCTTAAGGCATTTTCTGAGCAGGACATCGACTGCCTGCTCATCGAGTGCTCGGGCATGGCCGACCCCTCGGCCATGGGGAATATCCTGGAGGGGCTCTCGCCCTATTTTGCCCGGCCATTCTCCTTCCAGGGCAGCATCTGCCTGGTGGATTGCACCACGTTTTTGGATTATGTGGATGTGCTGATGCCCGTGCAAAACCAGGTGGCCACGGCCGATTTGATTTTGGTGAACAAAACCGACCTGGTAGACGAGGCCACCCTGGCCGAGGTACACCGTTTTTTGCAGCTGCTAAACAAAAACGCCTACCTGCACAACACCACCTACGCCCAAATTCCCTTTGCCCTGCTAGAGGCCGAACTTGCCGGCCACAGGGAGAAGACAGCCGGGGAGGATGCCGCCGAGCGAAGCTGCGCAAACACCCCGGCCAGCCGCCCCGCCACCTATACTTTGGCCGCAAGCGGCGCGTGCACAAAACAGCAGTTGCATCTTTTTTATGCCGACATCATGCCAAAAATGCTGCGAATGAAAGGCTTTATACGCAGTGAAGAGGGCTGGTGGCACGTAGAGGCCGTGGCCAAACAATTTACGGTGGAGCCCGCCGGTTTTGATGTGGCGGCCGAAAAACCGGACGGCGCGGGCAAGCTTGTGCTCATATCCTCTGGCAAAGAGGATATACGCGGCCTGATTTGTGAAGCCTGGAAGCGCAACTGCCCCAGCCCCATGGAGCTGCAAGCCACCTGATTTTTTTGCTAAAAAAGACACATGTTACCGTTTTAAAGGCGAAGAACCGCTTGTGATACAGGCGATTCTTCGCCGTTTTTTACAAAGCGTGGGGACTGTACAAACCCGACAAAAAAATCTTTCGAATTTTTGTCAACTAACAAAACTTTTTGAAAAAGGCTAGTAAACTAGAAGGAGATATGCTAGTATAAACTCAAAATTGCCGGTTATGTGGCAATGAGACTGTTCGCTGCATATGGAACAGGCAGCATTCAATAAGTTGTGCGGCCAAACAAAACAAGGAGGGAATTACATTGACTGGAAAAGAACTGATTCAAGCGACATTCCGCCACGAAGCAACCGAGAGGCCCCCGTGGGTACCTTTTGCCGGTGTGCACGCGGGCCTGTTAAAGGGTTACACCGCCACCGAGGTGCTAAAAGATGCCGACAAGCTGATGGAGTCTTTGACGGAAGTGCACCGCCTGTACATGCCCGACGGTATGCCGGTTTGCTTTGATTTACAGCTGGAAGCCGAAATTTTGGGCTGTGAACTGCTGTGGGCCGATGACAACCCCCCCAGCGTTGCCTCTCACCCGCTGGAAGGCACCGACGAAATTCCCACCAAAAAACTTGCCAAAACCGATGGCCGTATCCCCATTATTATGGACGTAGCCAAACGCCTGAAAGAAAAATTTGGCGCCGACACAGCCCTTTACGGCCTGTTCTGCGGCCCCTTCACCCTGGCCAGCCACCTGCGCGGCACCCAGTTCTTCATGGATATGAAGAAAAACCCCGAGCATGTAAAGGCCCTGATGGCCTACTGCACCGAAATTGGGATACAGATGATAGATTGGTACGCCGAAACAGGCATGGACATCATTGCCCCGGTTGACCCGCTGGTCTCGCAAATCTCCCCGAAACACTTTGAGGAGTTCCTCTCTGGCCCCTACACCCAACTCTTCGACCACATCCGTTCCAAAGGGATGTTCTCCTCCTTCTTTGTGTGTGGCAACGCCCTGCGCAACATTGAGGTGATGTGCAAAACAAACCCCGACGGCATCTCGATTGACGAGAACATCCCCATGGCCACCGCCAAGGAGATTACCGACCGCTACAACATTGCGGTGGGCGGCAATATTCCGCTAACCACCACCATGCTGTTTGGCAACCAGCAAGACAACATGAAGTTTGTGGTAGATATGATTGACAGCCTGCCCAGCCTGAAAAACCTGGTGGTTGCCCCCGGCTGCGACATGCCCTACAACATCCCCATCGAAAATGCCATCGCCGTTTCTGAAACGGTGCGGGATATTCCAAAATACCGCGAACTGGTGAAAAATTACGAGAGTGTTTCCGACGATATTGAGGTGGAGCTGCCCAACTACGCCGCCCTTACCAAACCCCTTTTGGAGTGCTGCACCCTGGACTCGGCCTCTTGCGCCGCCTGTACCTACATGTGGGCCGTGGTGTGCGACGCGAAGAAGCACTTTGGCGATAAGATTGATGTGGTGGAATACAAATACACCCGCCGCGAGGACATTGCCCGCTTTAAGAAGATGGGCATTGCCAACCTGCCCTCGCTGTACATGAACGGCGAACTCGCCTATTCTTCCATCATTCCCAGCCAGGAAGAACTGTACGCCAAAATTGAAAGCTTAATTAAGTAGTTTTTTTGTAAAATGGCCCGGCCTTTGGAAATAGGGCCGGGCCAAGCTTTTGCAAAAAGCCAATATGTGCTAAAAAACTATTTGTAGGAATTAACAAAATTTTTCAACCGTCCTCGTGCAAGAGTGAAAATCGATAGGTGAAAGCCCTAGAATACGGCTTTTTGTATTGACTTTTACACCAAAGTGGCTTATGCTACATATATCTTAACTAGTTAAAGTTTTATTGGGAAAATTAAATTTGTCCAAATTGCTTAAGTTCGGTTTTGTCCGGCATTTTCCCTTTACTTCTCCACAACACAAAACACACTCAATGCTGAGGAAAGTCCGGTCGTGCTAAACCCGGTAAAAAAGCACGGGGGCATCGGCGTTTGTTTTTTTATGCAGTGTGCCCCCAGGTCCTCTCGTCATAAAGAGGTGGACGGCAGGGGCATTTTTTTACCCCCAAATTTTTGGTAAATCCGGCGGGGATGCGCCGATTTGTAGAACTCTATGAGCACACAGGAGGTAGGTATGTCGAACGAAGAAATTTTGAAAAAAATCAGTGAACTGGTTGCCGAGGGAGACGGCGACGAAGCGGTGGACGCGGTTAAGGAAGCCTTTGCACAAGGGCTTGACGCCGTAACCATTTTGAACAAGGGCGCCTCGGTGGGTATGGACATCGTGAGCGAGCAGTATTCCTCTGGCGAAGCCTATTTGCCCGAACTGGTTTTGGCGGGCGACGCGATGAGTGAAGTAATCGCCGTTATTTTTGAGAATATGAGCGCCGAGGACATTGCAAAATCGAAACAGGGCGTGGTGGTTTTAGGCCAGGCCAAGGGCGACGTACACGACATTGGCAAAAACGTGGTGAGCGCGCTGCTTTCCGTAAACGGCTTTGAAGTGCATGATATCGGCATTGACGCCCCCGTCAAGGCCTTCTATGAAAAAGCTGAGGAAGTAGACGCCGACATCGTGGGCATTTCCACCCTGCTCACCACCTCGCTGCCCTACATCAGCGACACCCTGCAGTACCTGAAAGATACCGGCACCCGTGAAAAACGCTTCTTTGTTGCGGGCGGCGGCCCAGTTACCCCCGATTACGCCGCAAAGGCTGGCGCCGACGGCTGGAGCCGCACCGCCTTTGACTGTGTGGATATGTGCAAAAAACTGATGGCGGAATACAAACCCGGCAAACAGGATATCCTGATTGTCGATTCCGAAGCGGAGGTGGCTAAATAATGTATAACACCAGGGTACAGCGCCTTTTAAACATGCTTGATAAAGCCTACGAGGGCCCGGTTATTCCCATGAAAGAATGGGATACCAAAATTATCCCCAAAACCATCAAGGGTATTTTGAAAAAGTACAACCTGCAAAACACCCTGGATATGGAAAACCCCATCAACTGCGATGACGAACTGGCCGATACCTTTTTTAAAGCGGGCTGGGAACTTGCGCTGGAGCTTGGCATGTACTGCGAGGACACCGAGCGCGTCATCAAAATTACCGAGGAAGAACTGCTTGCCTCCATCCGCGACTATCAGGATGTGAACATCCTGGGCGAAGGGCAGGACCAGGTCATTATGAAACCCCGCCGCCCCGAGGACCCCTACAAACCTCTGGTGGCTTCCAGCCTGGGTATTGTGTGTAGCGAGGAAAATTACCTGCCGCTGGTACAGGGTATTGTAAAACACCCCAAACTGGTAGACGTGCTGCACGGGCCCACCTTGGCCACGGTCTTTGGCCGTACCATCCGCAGTGGAACCCCCTACGAAACCCTGATGGGCAACTACGAAAGCCACCTGAAACAGGAAGCTTTGTGGCGGGCCGGCCGCCCCGGCATGGCTTGCACCGGTGTTGCCGGCGCGGTTACCGAGTATGGCCACATGGGCGGCGCGCCGGTTTTGGCCGGCCGCGGTAACGTAACCATGAGCCTTTGCCCCGTAGAGCTCAAGTGCACCTTCTCCAACTTCCACCGCATTATGCAGGGCCTGAACTACGGCCACAAACTGCGCGTGGGCGCTTTCAGCTACATCGGCGGTTACGCCGGCCCGCCCGAGGGCGCCGCACTGGCCTGCGTGGCGAATGACCTGCTCATTCCCACCGTCCTCCAGTCAGACTACACCTCCAGCTACGTGTATGACATCCAACTGTTTGGCAACTGCGGCCGTAAAGCCGTGTGGGCCAACTCGGTGTCCATCCAGGCCATCAGCCGCAACACGGCTTTCATGCGCAACAAAATTGTAAATGAAACCGCCGGCCCCTGCACCGAGATGTTCATGTACGAAGCCGCCGTGGGCCTGATGAACCACAGCGTTTCGGGCGCTTCCAAAACCACCCAGCCGCGTAGCGCGGGCGGACGCTACACCGACTACATCACCCCCGTTGAGTGCTGGTGGAGCGGCGACGTATTCAAGAGTTGCGCCGGCATGACCCGGAAAGACGCCAACGAACTGGCAAAGAAAATTTTGCCGAAGTACGAAGAAAAATTGCTTGCACCCGAAAAAGGTCAGTCCCTCAACGAGTGCTTCGACCTGCAAAAGCAGCAGGCGAAACCCCACTATATTGAACTGTTCAACCGTGTGCGGAATGAACTGATTGATATGGGTATGCCGTTGGACAAAGCCTTTGGCGAGTGCTACATGGGCAAGGTGAGCGATGGCCGCGTAACCATCGTACTGTGAGTTTACCTTTCAGCAAACGTTTTACACAAAGGGCCCGCGCCGTATGGCGCGGGCCCTTTTCTCTTTGTTTAGTCGTACTTTTTCATCCCACAATAAAAAGCTTAGGCTGCCGCGGGTGGTTCCCCGCCGCCGGCCACTTCCCCACCGGCCCCCGCCACCGAGGCCGCCGCGATGAGGTTAAAGCCGCTTATCAGCACTACCACGCCCACCAGTATACCAATGGCAAGCGCCGAAGCCACAATGTGGAAGAGTGCATACAAGCCCGCCACCACCGAGAGGATGGCAAAGGCCAGCACCCAGCCCCAACTGGCATTCCCGGCTTTTTTTAGCTGCACCGAGGCGATGATGCGCAAAATACCCCCTATGATAAGCCAGAAGTCGAAGGCAAAAATAAGCACAACATCTGTAAACAGCCCATTATAGGGGCTGATGAGAACCGCAATGCCAAGCAACCCCAAAAGAATGCCGCCAATGAGGCCCCAGCCAGATTTTTTTCCACTTTTCCGGCTCATGAAAAAATCGATGACCGAGTTTACCCCCGACAGCAGAAGCAAAAAGCCCACAACCCAGCTCATGCTGGCAAAGGTTGCGCCGGGCGTAAGCATCAAAAAGAAGCCCCCCATAATAAGCAGCACCCCTAAGATAATGGATAATACTTTCATAATCTACCCCTTTCGCTCGAGAAAAAAACGTATCTATAAAAAAGGCCCTGCCAAAAGGACAGGGCCGGAAGAACCATAATCACACGGCCCAATAGCTGCCGGAGGCCTAGCCCAGCAAGCCCAGTATGCGGTCTTTTGGGGCAACGCCCACGCTTTGGCCCACAGATTTGCCGTCTTTAAAGGCAATAACCGTGGGGATGCTGAGAATGTTGAACTGGCTGGCCAGTTCGGGCTGGTCATCTGAATTGATTTTACACACCTTAATTTCGGGATGTTCGTCACTCATCTGGTCAATAATCGGGCTCATCATTTTGCAAGGCCCGCACCAGGATGCCCAAAATTCGGCCAAAACAGGTTTGTCACTCTTTAGTACTTCCGCCTCAAAATTTTCCTTCGTCACTTCAACGGTCATGGTAAAGACCTCCTTTTTACTCAAACAGCCCTTTGTCAAAACCTGTGGGCTGTTAGCTGCTTCTTATGACTTTAATTATACTACATTTGTATAGTTATTTCAACGCGAAATAGCACGAAATGCGCTTTTGGGGCATAATCTCCCTTTTTTACAGCGCAAGCAAACTTACAGCAATGCCAAAATAGATGAGCAGCGAACAGCCATCTACCAAGGTGGAGATGAGCGGAGCGGCCATGAGGGCGGGGTCGATGCGTACGGCCTTGGCAAGCAGGGGCAAAATGCCGCCAACCGTGTTGGCCAAAATAACGGTACAAACCATAGCCAGGCTGATAACCAGCCCCACCATGCCGCTGCCGGGGTACATGAACAGGATGCGCAAAAAGTTTACCAGCGCCAGCGGCAGGCCCACCAGCAGGCTTACCCGCAGTTCCTTAAAAACCACAGCGCCAAAATCGCGCATATGTATCTCCCCCAGCGCAAGGCCGCGGATGACCATGGTGCTGGACTGGCTGCCCGCGTTGCCGCCGGTATCGGTAAGCATGGGAATAAAAGTTACCAATAGGGGTATTACGGCAAAAGCGGCCTCAAAGCGCCCCAATATGGCCCCGGTAATCATGCTGCTCACCATTAGCACCAGCAGCCACACAATACGGTTGCGGGCCAGCGCCAGCACACCGGTTTTTAGGTAGGGCCTGTCACTGGGGGCCATGGCGGCCATTTTTTCAAAGTCCTCGGTGGCCTCCTCCTGTATAATATCCACGGCATCGTCCACCGTAACAATGCCCACAAGGCGGTTTTCTCCATCCACCACCGGCAGGGAAATCAGACCGTATTTTGCCATCATCTGTACGGCCGCCTCCCGGTCTCCGGTGGTTGGCACGGCTATCACGTCGGGCTCCATCAGCTCTTCCACCGGGGTGTTATCGGCCGCCAGCAGCAGGTCTTTTACCGTCACCACCCCTTCCAGGTGGCGCTGGTCATCCATCACATAGCAGGTGTACACCGTCTCGCGGTCCTGCCCTATGCGGCGTATCCGCTTAATGGCGTCCTCCACCGTCATGGTTTTGCGCAGGTCGGTAAATTCAGCCGTCATGATGCTACCGGCCGAATTTTCCGGGTAACGCAAAAATTCGTTGATTTGGGCGCGCGTTTCGGCCGAGGCGCTCTGCAATACCCGCTTTACCAGGGCGGCGGGCATCTCTTCCAGCATGTCCACGGCGTCGTCAACGGCCAAATCCTCCATCAGTGCGCCAATCTCCCGGTCGGTAATCCGCTCAATAATCGTCTGCTGGGTATCGGGTTCCAGTTCGGCAAACACGTCCATGGCCTGGTCTTTTTCCAAGGTGCGAAATACCAGGGCCTGTTGTTCTTCGGGCAGGTCTTCTATAAAATTGGCCACGTCAATATCGTTCATATCGGCCATGGCCGCGCGCAGGGCGCGGTAGTTGCGCTGGCCTGCCAGCACACCCAGTTTTGCTTCGCTGATACGGCTTGCCATCTGGTTTCCCCTCCTTTCGGCCTATTCTGCATCCTACAACATTTTCACAAATAACTTACCCACCGCACCGGCCAAAAGCGCTAGGGCAATACCGCACAAAGAAGCGTGGCCGAAGCGCCGAGCAGATTTGCTTGGCAGATTTCCCAAAAAGCACAGGGAATACTGGGTGTATTCCCGCGCATTTTTGGGGAATATGACGAGTAAAGATGCCGGTGATGCGGCTGGGTCAGCTTTGTGCGGTGTTGCCTTAGGCCAAAAGCAACCTTGCCACAGTAAAATACAAAACCAAGGTCAGGGCGTCCACCACGGTTGTAACCACAGGGGCGGCCAGCAGGGCGGGGTCCAGCCGGCAGGCCTTGGCAACAATGGGCAATATGCCGCCAATTACCTTAGCCAAAAAGATGGCCCCCACCAGCGCCAGCGAGACAGCCAGCGGCACCAGGCCACTGCCCGGGTAGGTTAACACCAGCCGCACATAGTTGATTGCGGCCAGCACCACCCCCACCAAAATGCTAATGCGCGCCTCTTTCCACAGCACGGTAAAAAAGTCTCGCATCTCAATTTCGCCCAGGGCTATACCGCGTATCACCATGGTGCTGGCCTGGCTGCCCGCGTTGCCGCCCGTGCCAGTAAGCATGGGAATAAAGGTAACCAGTAGCGGCAGGCTTACATAGATAGGCTCATAGTGGCCCAAAATGCCCCCGGTGAACATACCGCTAACCATCAGCACCAAAAGCCAGCCAAAACGGTTTTTGGCCAGGGTAAACACACTGGTTTTTAAGTAGGGTTTATCGCTTGGGGCCATGGCGTTCATAATCTCAAAGTCCTCGGTGTCCTCCTCCTGCAGCACGTCCACGGCGTCATCCACCGTAACAATGCCCACCAGCCGCCCCTCCCCATCCACCACCGGCAGGGAGATTAAGTCGTACTTTGCCATGGTGCGCACGGCGTCCTCTTGGTCGCTTGTGGTGCGCACGGCTATCACATCGGGCTCCATCAGTTCTTCCACCGGGGTGTTATCGGCCGCCAACAGCAGGTCTTTTACCGTCACCACTCCGTCCAGGTGCCGGGTTTCATCAATTACATAACAGGTATAAATGGTCTCGCGGTCTTCACCCACGCGGCGTATCCGCTTTATGGCGTCCTCCACCAGCATGTCACGGCGCAGGTCGGTAAACTCGGCTGTCATAATGCTGCCGGCCGAGTTTTCGGGGTAGCGCAAAAACTCATTGATCTGGGCCCTGATTTCGGGCGAGGCGTTTTGCAGCACCCGTTTTACCAGCACGGCGGGCATCTCTTCCAGCATATCCACAGCGTCGTCCACGGCCAGGTCTTCCATAATGGCCGCCAGTTCTTGCTCACCCATACCCGCCACAATGTGTTGCTGGGTCTCGCTCTCCAGTTCGGCAAAAACATCCAGTTCCACATCTTTGGGCAGGGTACGGAAGGCCCGAATGGCAAGGCCCCTGGGCAGTTCTTCAACAAACTGGGCAAGGTCGATGCTGTTCATTTCAGAAAAAGCGGCTCGTAAAGCACGATATTCCCGGTTTTCCAGCAGTTCTTCCAAGTTTTGCAGCCGGGTGTTTTCCATCTCCCCCACCTCCCTTTTACCTATTGTAAACCGAAATAAAAGCAACAAAAAACCGCATAGCACGCCAAACGGTGGCAAAACCACCGCAGCGCCCACGCGGGCAACAATAAGAATTCCCGCCAAGGTACTAAGCGGGGCTTCCCCATATCCAGGTTTTTACAGGCCGTTTACAAAAGGGCAGGCTGCTTACCCCTTGGGGCATAGCACAACCAGGCAAAACTTACCTGCCACCTGCGGAAAACCGGATGGCAGAAATACCCAAACGGGCCCTGCACGATAGGGGGTCGAATTCCATGCTGCTACTTCGGGCGCACGCTTCCACCGGTTTTCCCTCCTTTGCTATGTGTCTTCGGTCTATCCTTTAGTATACCCTTCCGCCGCTTTTACCGCAAGCTTTTTTTGTAGGGGCGGGCATCCTTTTTTTAACCCTCTGTGTGGGCGGCGCCGGGACGGTACAGGCTGTAACAGTTTTTGCCCCTGTTTTTGGCAAGGTACAGGGCGGTATCCGCCTGTTTATAGGCGGTGGCAAAGGGGGTGCCCGCAGCGGTCAATTCGGCAATGCCAATGCTCAGGGTGGTGGTCAGTTCCTCACCGTTTGGCCCCTTAAAAATCAGGGTGGCCTCTTTTAACAGGTTTTCCACCTGGGGCAAGATAGGCCCCGCCTCCCGAAGCCCCTTTACATACACCATAAATTCATCGCCCCCAAAACGGCCCACCAAATCCCGCTCGCGAAAATGTGTTTTTAGCAGCCGGGCCACCTGCCGCAGCACTTCGTCGCCTGTATCGTGGCCCAGCAGATCATTGATGGGTTTAAAATGGTCCATATCCAGCATCAGTAATACGCCCGGCCCCTGTTTCATCTCCTCGGCGGCCAAGGTTTCAAAGGTAGCCCTATTGTAAACCCCAGTCATCAAATCTAGCTGGGCTTTTTTGTAAAGTTCCTGCTTTTCCTCGTATTCCTCCTGCACGTCCTGGCTATAGGCAAAAACCAGTATGTCGCCGGTTTCCTCCTCCTGCATCAGGCTTAGGTTCAGCCGGTTCCAGCGGGCATTCTGTCCATCGGTATACATGCGGTAATCCAAAACCAATTCCCGCCGGCCCTGTGCGTACAGTTCCAGCAGATGTTTTTGGTTCATCACGGCCAAAAAGCCGGGCAGGTCCTCTCCATATAGCAGGTTTCGAGCCACGGGCAAAAAATCCGTGCTAAAGCGCTTCCACTCCTGTGTATCGTCCTTGCTCTCTTCGGGCAGCCCCTCGCGGAAGCTATCCTGCGTCAGGTTAATGGCATACTTCCGCCCCTGTTTTCCCGTCACGGCGTCCAGGTAGCCAAGGTTCGTGTTCAACTGGCTGGTTAAATCTTCGCTTTTTTCTTTGTAGCCCAGCAGCATACTTACCCGAAAGTTATAGAACAGCATGACATAGGCGCCCAACAGAATGGTGCCGCATTTTAAAATTTGGTCTAAATACAAAAATTGCGAGGTGATGTTTTGCTGGAAGATATTTGCATTATAAAGTAAATATAGGGCGCAGATGCTCATCCAAACGGTTTGATACATACGCTGGTTGGAGTTTTGCATAACAATGCGCACTTTTGGCAGGGGCACCAGCAGCATAAACAAAAGGGTGGCAAAGCTGAGGGCAGAGGTAGATATGATGGCGGCGAGATAGATATTGGGCAGGCTGTTGGCAGCGGCATAAATGCTTTGGCCCTGTGCCCAGGCCAGGGCCACCACACTGACGGTGTGGAACACCATAATGTGTAAAATAAACGTGATGACCAAAAAAAGCACCAGGCGGAAATCGGGCCGGTAGAGCAGCCACATTTCGGCCATCAGCAAGAGGTAGATGCCAAAATAGGCCAGCGGCGTACTGCTGCTTTCTAAAAAAGAGAGCGCGTAGATGATGCCCACGTTGAGCACACCCAGCAGCAGGATGGGCAGGTATTTTGCGCGCGCGCGACCCAGCAGCCGCCCGGCGAAATAAAAGATGATATAGCTATAGAGGAAAAAAGCCGCCAATACGGCAAGAGCAAGAAAGGAGGGGACCGTAACATCACTCATCACTTCTACCCTCCCCCATACAGCGCCAAATTTCACTTTTACAAAGCAAGAATTTTCTATCTTTCTATGGCAGCACCGCACAAAGCTGACACAGCCGCATCACCGGCATATTTGTGCGGTATTGCCCTATCTATAGTTATATCAAAAATACGGCAGATTCACAACCGGGCAAACGGGCCCCACCCAAAGGCTCTCACCGTTTTACAAAATCACATACCAAAAAACCCAATAAAACGGGCTGGCGACGGCGGACGGAAGCCAGGGCGGGCCTCCGTGCCGGCCGTCGCCAGCCCAACACGAGAAGAGAGAAGAAGGTCGTTTATATTGGTGGCGCCTGCGGTACGACGCTTTAGGGCGGGGTTTGCCAGGTGCGCAGTTTACTGGTATACCAGCCACAGCGCCGCCTTGCCTCGCACAGGTTTTCGGCGGCCAGCAGCCCCGCTATGGGGGCATCGATAACCGGCACGCCAAACCGCTGTTGTAACCGCTCAAAATTTCCAAGCTGGCAGGTGCAGCCCAAAAGAA